>JAYVTR010000179.1:0-27082 GCA_043788625.1 Planctomycetota bacterium | reverse complement strand
CAGCGGAGCTAGCGGTAGTGCCACCTGGGAGCCGCCGGATGGCCTCATTCTCGAGACGCGCCAACGTGCCGAGGGCGACATCGACACGTGGGCCGGCTTCCAACAGGTCTGGAAGAATTCGACACCCGTGCAGGGGCGCAGCCTGGTGCCGCATGTCTTCGACGGACTCAACCGGCATGGTCCCAGCGAAAACTTCTGCTCGTTATACAGTGGGTGGTTGCGCGTAGACCAGCCCGGCGATTACGTCATCGCCACGGTTTCGGATGATGGCTCATGGTTGTTCATCGATGACAAACCCTTGTGCGAATGGCCTGGCTGGCACGGGCCTGATAATGGCTTGCGCGGAAAATTCTCAGCGCCCATCCATCTCGAACTTGGGCGCCATCGCTTTCGCTATGCCCACGTCCAAGGTGGCGGCGGGACCACCGCTGAAGCCGCATGGAAACCACCAGGTGCCAATCGTTTTCAGGTGATTCCCCCAGAAGCCTTCGGCTTGACCGTGCGCTACCGCATCGATCAGGTCAGCAATGAGGCCGAGAGCTTCACGTGGATTCGCGAAGGGCATTGCCGGATTGATGAGCAAACGCTGGTTACCGTCCGCTTGCGTGAAATCAGCGCTAAGTCGACGCATTGGCGAGCCACTCCGTTCATCGATGGTCAAGTCAGTGGCGACGAAATCATCGCCGATGGCGCCGATGTGCGTCTGGTACTGACGCTGGGAAGCTGGCGCATTCAGGCTGGAACATCAATTCGCACGGTACACGTCACGCCGGTGTGGGAACAAGCCGATGACTGGGATGATACGCGCTGGGCAGCACAACGTGCCGACCTGCTGGCGCGCCGTACCACTTTGCCGCTGCCCGTGCTAAGCGCTGCGCTGCGCACTGCCAAAGCCGTGGACGATCCTGAATTGACGACGCGCATGGCCGACGCGCTGCTCGCCCGTCTGCGCGCCAAAACCATCGCCATCACCGCCGGCTCTGGCGATGAATTGGGGTGGATCGCGCAACGCCTGCAAGCTGCCGACGTCCGTCGTTATGATGATGCGGCGGCGGTTTTTGCAGCGGCGGTTGCCGCTCCCGGCTTAAGCCCAGCCGCTGCCGATCACCTGCGCCTGCATTGGGCGGGGCTGATGATCCATGGCTTTGGCGATGGTGCCGCTGGCGAACGCCTGCTGGGTGCCATGGAACGCAATCGCTTGGCTGCCGGAGAGCAGCGGCTGATGGCCTTGTTTCGTGCCGATGCGCGGGTCGCGCAAGGTGATGTTGCTGGGGGCAGGCAGCTGCTGTCGGCGATCGCCGATGAGGTCGATCCGGCCGACACCGGGTACGCGTTGCGTCGCCGAGCCCGCCTGGAACAAGCGCATGAATTGCTGCTGCGTGGCGAGTGGGACGCCGCCGAGGTACCGCTGCGCGACATCGAATGGGAAACCCCGCGAGAGCGGCTGGGTTGCGAAACCGGCCTGCTGCTGATACAGGTGTGGTTAGGACGTAAAGAGCTGCCGCTGGCGTTGACTCGCTGCCGTTTTTTAACCATTGCCGCCGCCACCGATCAGCACCTCAGTGAGGTACTGTTGCTGCAGCTGAAGGTACAATTGGCGGCAGGTGATGTCGCCGCAGCACGCGCCACCCGCACCCGCCTGATCAGCGATTTTCCCTACAGCGAGGCCGCAGCTCGCGTACAAGATGTTCACTTGCCGGAGAAACCATGATGCGCTGTACCGCCCTGTTCGTGGTGTTGTGTCAGTTCGCAGTTGGAGCGGTTGGTGCCGCTGCCGAAAGCGATTGGTTCGTACCGCTCGGCCCGCCGCCGAAAGCTGCGCCCAAATCGATCTCGGGAGGGGAGTCTTTTCCGCCGTTACCGTTGCCGGCGACGCCGTTGCGCCGTTCAGAACGCAAACGTCAGCCGGCGGCGCCGAAACTCATCGGCAAGGTCATGTGGGGTGAAAGCTCAACCTTCACTTACGATGGTGGCGGCCAGGCGCAGATCTCGGATTGGAACCTGTGTCCCGCCGACCTGCAATCGTTGCTGAAGAAATCGTCGGCGGCGATGGGCTCGAATTACGGCCATGAGGCGATCAATCTTGCCACGTTCGATGGCGACCCGGCTACCATGCCGGTACTTTTTTTAAGCGGCACGCGAACGCTGCGTCTCGATAACGCACAGTGGACGGGGTTACGCACCTACGTTCAACGTGGTGGTTTCGTCGTCTTCGATTCGGTGGCCGGTTCCCCGTATTTTTATGACTCGGCCAAACTGGCGATCAGTGCCGCCTTCGGCGGTGAGCCGCTGCGCGAGCTGCCTACGGATCATCCACTGTACCACAGTGCGGTGGACGCCACCACTGTACACTATCCACGCAACGCGCCGGCCGGCGATGCAGCCACGAAACCGCACTTCGAAGGTCTCTACCTCGGCTCGCGCATCGGCGTGCTGGTGTCGCGTTATGGACTGGGTTGTGGCTGGGATGATCGTGAAGTACCGCTCTTGAAAGAGGCGATCTTCTACGATGTCGACTCGGCTAACCGCCTGGGTGTGAACATCGTGGCTTATGCGGTCGGCTGGGCGCGCGTCGGCGCCGAAGAAGCCAAGCCAGAGCTGTTCGGGGCCCAAGATACCCAAGCACCCACCGATGAGTTGGTGGTCGCGCAAATGATGCATGGTGGAGCATGGAACGCGCATCCGGGGGCGGTCACCGCCCTGCTGCGGCGCGCTGATCGTGATCTAGCGGTGCATGCCAGCCTGAAACGCATCGCCGTCGACCCGAACAAGGAGGACCTCAGCCGTCTCAAATTCCTTTACCTCACCGGGCTGGACGATTTCCAGCTGGGCGCCACCGGTGCGCGCAATGTGCGGCGATTTCTCGATGCCGGTGGGACGCTACTGATCAACAATGCGCTCGGCCTGCAGACCTTCGACCTGGCTGTCCGCCGTGAGTTGCTGGCGGTGGTGCCCGAGGCGCGCTTGGCGCCGATCCCACTTGATCATCCGCTGTTGACCACGCCGCATGCCATTGCCCAGGTCACCTACTCGCCCCGGGTGCTGGCCGCCGAACCCAAGCTGGTCACGCCGCGCCTTGAGGGGCTGTCGATCGCTGGTGACATGCGGGTGATCTACAGCCCGATTGATGTCGAGGCCGGCTGGAGCGGTCTCGAATATCCTATGGCCCGTACTTGGACTGGCGACGCAGCGCTGGCTTTCGGCGAAAACCTCATCCTTTATTCTGCTACGCATTAAGAAGAAATCCCATGCCTCAAGCCCAACCGACTGCTGTTGTGAGTGCTCCGGCCGATGCCGCCATCAAGCGTCTGCAACAAGCCCATAAACGCTTGCTGGAGGAAGCCGAAAGCGTGATCATCGGTCAACGCACCGTCCTCGAACAAGTCCTCGTAGCGCTCTTTGCCCAGGGCCATTGCCTGCTGATCGGCGCGCCTGGTTTGGCCAAGACGTTGATGGTGCGCGTGCTCGCCAGCACTCTCGACCTTGGGCATAAACGCATCCAATTCACGCCTGATCTGATGCCGGCCGATATTACCGGCACCGACATCCTCGAAGAAGACCCCGCTACTCGCGAACGCCGCTTCCGTTTTCAGCCGGGCCCGGTGTTCACGAATCTGCTGCTTGCCGACGAAATCAATCGTACACCACCCAAGACCCAAGCTGCACTGCTCGAAGCCATGCAAGAGCGGCATGTCACCGCCGCCGGCACCACGTACCCTTTGCCGACGCCGTTCTTCGTTCTCGCGACGCAGAACCCGATCGAACAGGAAGGCACTTATCCGCTGCCCGAAGCACAGTTGGATCGCTTCATGTTCTGCATCCATCTCGACTATCCCAACGCTGACGACGAGGCGCGCATCCTTTTGGAGACGACCCGCGAACAGACCCTGGCGGTAGCCAAAATCCTCGATGCAGCAGAAGTCCTCGCCTGTCAGAAACTGGTGCGCCAAGTGCCGGTGAGTGCCCATGTCGCGCGCTACGCCGCTGACTTGATCCGTGCCACCAGGCCCGGCGAGGGGGCTGCAAAAATTACCCGCCACGTGCGTTGGGGAGCCGGTACACGTGCTGGACAGTGCTTGTTGCTGGCGGCGAAGGTTCACGCTTTGCTGAACGGCCGCACAGCGGTGTCGTGCGCCGACGTGCGCGTGCATGCCTTACCCGTGCTGCGCCATCGCATCTTCTGCAGCTTTGCCGCCGCCGCTGAAGGCGTGACCCCGGATACCATTGTCGCGGACGTGCTCAAGTCAGTGACCGAGCCGAGCTACTCGAGCTACTGAGGGTGGTCTGACCATGACTCCCAGCCAAGGTTATCGTTGTCTCCCGGCGGCGCTGGTCGATCGCCTGCAGGATTGCGCGATCGTGCCGCGGCTGGTGCCTGCTGGTACTGGCCAGGGGCGGCATCGCGCCCGTACGCATGGGGCTTCGGTCGAGTTTGCCGATTACCGTCGCTATGTACCGGGCGATCCGCCCAACCGCATCGACTGGGCGGTGTATGCCCGCACTGATCGCGTACTCATCCGCCGCTTCGAAGACGAAACCGCCCTGCGCGTGCATGTGCTGGTGGATCGTTCGGAAAGCATGGCTTTCGGCGTTGCTGATTCAGTGGCTAAAAAAGCAGTGGCCAACAAACTCACCTACGCCAGTCAGCTTGCCGCTGGTCTGCTGTATGTTGCCGTGCAGCAAGGCGACACCGCGCATCTGCACTCCGTGGATACGCTGGTCACCGCCCACGGCCACGCCCGCTCAACCGCCAGCCTACCGCCATTGCTGTCTATCCTCGACAGTTTGCTAGCGACGGGGCGCAGCACACTGGCCGTGGCGCTGCAAGCCTTCGCTCTGACCCGACCGCAAGCGGGCTTGGTGGTGGTGATTTCAGATTTTCTTGAGGATGCCGCTGGCTTGGCGAGTGCCGTGCGTGTTTTGCGCCATGCCGGCCATCGGGTGCATCTGTGGCAGGTCCTCGATCGTTGCGAACTTCAGTTGTCGATGACGGGAGCTGATGGCCTGCTCGAATTGGCCGAGCTGGAGACCGGACGCAAGCTGCTGGTCGAAGTCGATGAATTCCGCGAAGCTTATCAGCGCGAAGCCGCCGCTCACTTGGCGCGGCTGCGTGAGGCCTGTGCGGCAGCCTCGGCAGGCTATCGACTCTGCGATCCGGCCGAGCCGATCGATCACAGCCTGCGCACCGGCATCCGGAGCCTCTAGCGATGGCTGCGCTCTATCCATGGTTGTTGTGGTTGGTGCCTCTGGCGAGCGCGCCGGTGATTTTCCATCTGTGTTATCGCCTGCGGCGGCAGAGCTTGCCATTTTCGTCGTTGATGTTTTTCCTGCGCGTCGATCCGCACGCCCAGGCGCGGCGGCGTCTACGCGAGATCCTTCTCTTGGCCTTGCGCGTACTCGTACTGCTTTTAGCGATCCTCGCTTTGGCGCGGCCACAGCTCATCGGTATCGGCAGCGGCGGCCCGGCGGCGGTGGCGTTGCTCATCGATACCAGTGCATCGATGGGGGCCTTGACCGCTGATGGACGCACGGCGTTGGCAGTGGCACGCGCCGCAGCGGCGTCCTTGGTCGATGCCTTGCAGCCCGGCGACAGCGCCGCCCTGGTACCGATCGTGACTGACCCGACGTGGGCCCTACCGCGCGGCCTGATCAGCGATGGCGTGGCCCTGCACGCCGGCCTTGATGTGTTGCTGCCAACGGCCGCAAACGCCGACGTACCGCGGGCCCTGGCCAGCGCTGGCCGATTGCTCGCCGAAGCCGCCGTCACCCGCCGTGAATTGCACGTCTTCACCGATGTTCAGGAAGGCGAGTGGAGCCAACCCGGCACCGCTCTCCCCGGTGTGACGGTGGTGGTGCACCGCGTGGCCGTGCCGACGCGACAAACACCCGATGTGGCGATACGCTCGGTACAGCCACCGTTGCAGCGGGTACTGGTTGGCCGCCCGGCGCGCAGTGGAGTGGTACTCAGCAACAGCGGGGCAGTGGCAGCGTCGGTGGCGGTGCGCATTACCGAAGCCGATGGCAGCGAACGTCTGCTTGATGCAACGGTACCGGCCGGAGGCGAGCACACCGTTAGCGTGGTGCTGATCCCACGCGTGGCCGGTGCCTGCACGGCGACTGGACAACTGAGCGGTGATGGCTTCGCCGGCAACAACCGCGCCGGTATTGCCCTGTGGGCCGAGCCACGCATGCCGGCCGTGCTGGTAGGCAACGCTGTCGATTACGCGTTGTTGCCACCGGCATTGAGTCCGGAAGGTGATGGTTCGCATTCGGGCCTGGTACCCACTATCATCCAGCCTGCGGCATTGGCGGTGATGCTCGCTGACCCCGCCGCCACGCCAGCCGTAGTCATCGTCACCTGGGACCAACTCACGACGCTGCCGAATGCGGCCCTGCAACGCTGGGTCACGGCCGGCGGGCGCTTGTTGGTAGTGCCCAAACCCGATGGCCAGGGTCAGCCGCCGGTTGGTTGGGAATGGTTGGGAGCCGGCCTGGGGGCCCTGCATGATGGCCCTGGCGCAACCGACATGACGGTGCTGACCACCAATGCGACCGCATGGAACGACCTGCGTGGCGACTCTGGAAGCGTGCCGGTTTCATCAGCCCAAGCACGGCGTTGGCGGCCATTGCTGCCAGGTCCGGGCTCCGTTGCGGCCTATGGCTTAGCTGATGGTACGCCCTTGCTGGTCGAACATGCGCTGGGCACGGGCTTGGTGACGCTCAGCGGTTTGGCTTTCCATCCTGCGTGGAGCGATCTGCCGTTGAAGGGCTGGTCGTTGGCAGTGATCCATGCCGTGGCCCTGCCCGCCGCCGGCGATAATCAGGTGATCCGGATGATGGCTGGCCAGGGCTTCGCGGCTTCGACTTCTGAACGGGTAGTCCATTGGTGTCTGGTGGCAGGGGCGACGGTGTGGACTGGCAAACGGCGTGACCTGCCGCCTCCTACTCAGGCCGGGGCTTACCTGCTCGATACCATGCCCGTGGCGGTGCAGGCGGCAGCGCACGAAGGCGAACAGCGCTACCTCAGCGGCCCTGCCGTACCTGCTTTGGGCAGCCAGACTCAAACAGTGCAGGTCATTGATGATCCTGAAAAAATCGGAGCTGCGTGGCGCGACTCGGCCACCGGCAGCGATCTCACTGCCTGGCTGGCGGCTGCCGCGCTGCTGGTCCTGGTGGGTGAGGGCTGGCTGGCGACAAGTCTTGGGGTGCCACGCGCACCACGTTCACCAAGTCCAGCTGGCTCACCGGCGGTGCTCTTGTGGTTACCGGTGGCCCCGGCGGTGGTCATTGCCGCCATCACGCTGCTCGCCGTCATGTCGCTGGTCGCCCATTACCGGCGTTTACGTCAACGCCTAGAGCCAACCATGGCGCGTTGGCACGTGGCTCCACGGCTCCTGATCACGCTGCTGCTGGTGCTGCTGATGCTCGGCCCGACCTTGCGCCATGAACAGACCGCTGCCGTCAATGGCACCGTCATCGCCCTGGTCGATACCTCATCATCGATGGATGTGGTCGACGATGGCAAAGAATCGCGTCTGGCTCGCGTCCGTCGGCTGTTGCCAGAACTGCAGCAGGCCTTACCCAGCGGCGTGCACGTACGCCTGCTCGGCTTCGACACTCGCGTGCATGACCAGCTGTCCGCCACGTTAGCGAATGGTGAGCGTCCCGGCGATCCAGCGGCCGTATTGCGTGGCCTTGGCGCCGAGCCCGCGGTGCGCGGGGCCTTGGCGACGGTAGTCTTCACCGATGGCGGTGATGAGCCGTTTACGATTTCTGCGCCACCAGCGACCCCGCTGTCGATCATCGGCATCGGCACCGATCCGACCACCTGGCGCAACCTCGCCATTTTGGCAGTACAGGCACCGGCGACAGCCGAAGTACATTTAGCCACGACCATCACGGCTGACGTGGCGATCCATTTGCCAGCCGCTCATTCTCAGACCACCAGCTCACCCGTACAACTTGAAGAATTGGTGGCTGGTGAATGGCAGGCGCGGGCCCAGCAAATCGCCGATCTGCATGCTGGCCGGGCACGGGTGACTTTTCAGCAGACCCATGACACTTCCGGTTTACGCCGCTATCGGGTGGTGGTTCCGCCGTTAGCCGGCGAAGTTGCGGTCAGCGACAATCAACGTGAATTCGCCATCGATGTTCGTGAGCAGACCCTGCACGTATTATTCTTCACGCGTGAGATCGGTGCCGATTACAAGGCCCTGCGCCAAGAGCTGGCACGTGATCCGGGTCTGACCTTCACCGGTTTGCTGCGCACCAGTGTCATGGGCAGTGCCGAAGAGCGCTACCTGGTGCAGGGCGATCGACTCGAAGGCGATACGCTGCTAGCAGGGGGTTTGCCGACGGCAGTAAAAGACCTAGCACGTTATGGCACCATCATCCTCGGCAGCTTCCCGGCTTCGGCATGGCGCGCCGGTGAGCAGCAGGCGCTGGTGACCTGGGTCGCCAATGGCGGAACCCTGATCTGGCTGGGTGGTGAAAATGCGTTTGCCAGCGGTGGCTATGGCAGCACGCCACTGGGCGCCTTGTTGCCGTGGACCAGCGATGAAGGCCTAGTGCGCGGTAGTTTTCCGGTGGCGGTGCCGGCGACAGCCCAGCAGCTGCCGGTGGTGGCAGGCGTGGCGGCGCTGCTGCCCGCCGGTGCCGCGGTGGACAGCCGCAACCGGCTGGGTGCCTTATCGCCGTTGGCGCGCGTGCTGCTGACTGCCGTCGACGGTGGTCGGGCAGTGCCACTGCTGGTGACTCAGGCGCACGGCCAGGGCACCGTCGTGGCGGTGGCCACCAACACCTTGTGGCGCTTGGCGCGGCCTGGTCAGAAATCCGCTTATGGCACGCTGTGGCGGCAGTTGGTGCGCCAGCAGATGGCCGGCGACCGTGAACGGCAGGTGCGCGTGGCTTGGGACCGCGAACGTTATCGACCGGGCGATACCGCCCTGGTGACGGTTACCGCGCTGACGCCGGGGACAACGCTGCGTGCGACTTTGCGCCATGCCCACGAGACCGCGACGCCATTAGCCATCGATGAGCAGGGCCACATGCACCTTGATCTTGGCGAGCGTGGAGAATGGACTCTGCAAATTCTCAATGGCAGTGAAGAGCTCTATGCCAAAACGCAGGTAGTCGCTCCGGGCCTGGGTGAAGGCAATCATCTGGAAGTCGATGACGTAACTCTGCGAGCCGCCGCCCAGTCCGGTGGTGGCACCTATGGCCGCGAAGCCGACGCCAGCTCGGTGTTTGCCCAGGTGAGTGCGCATCTGAGTGGCCGCTGTGAACGGCGCGAACGCGGGCTTATGGATGGTTGGTGGACGGCCATGGTGATCACTGCCTTGATGGTCGGCGAATGGCTGCTGCGGCGGCAAAGGAACTGGCTATGAAGCGTACGCTGACGTCGTGGCTGCTGGCGATCATCCTGGCTGGGATGTTGCCTGAGTTAGTCGCTGCCGATCCGGGGGTGTGGCTTTCCGACGGCAGCGTCATCAGCGGCGAAGTGCGCCTGGTGCCTGGAGCCGAACTGCGCTTTCACGACGGCAGCAACTTTCGCACCCTGGCCGTCAATCAAGTTGCTGAAATCCGTTTGCAGCCCACCAGCGAACGCCTGGTGCGCGCCTTCACCATGCCCGAGGCCGGCAAAGCTATTCGTGTCGAAAGCGGTGAGCCGTATCCATTGCGTGAGCTGGCAGTGATCATCGGCCTCACCTCTGGCGAAACCCTGCGCGGGCACCTCTATGCCACGGCGGTATTGGTCGCCCTTGCCGATGAAGACCAAAAGGTTTTCCTGCCGGCCAAACAGCAGGGGGCACCGGGGATGTCGCTGGCGGCCTTGGTCTATCCCGTGCGCGTGGTCTTCACCGCCGACGCAAATGCGACGCAACCTGATCCGACGCAGCTGCGTTTCCCTAGTTCCATACCAATCGATGCCGTCGGCCTGGTGACGCGCGATACGCTGGCGTCTTTGCAGGCAGTACAGAAGGACGGTCTGTGGCGCAGTGACGCTTGGTTGGGCGCAATCCCCTACGTCGCGGTGCAAACAGGGCTCGCCATCAGCGTCGGCTGGGAAGGCGACACGCCTGAATTGCACCAGCGATTGGACAAGGCCCTGCCTGACATCCGTGATTTTTTCGACGACAAGCACATCATCGCCGTACGCGCCATTCCCGGTACGTCGCAAATTGACAGCCTGGTGCGCCTGGCGCGACGCGGCCCGAGCACCGATGGGCCGCGAAAACCCTGGCACGTCGAAATCTGGCGTTGGATAGCCGATGACAGCGACCCTGAGCATGTGCTGTTCTGCGCGCGTGGCACCCTGTTGCGTGGCCTGTACGGCAGCGAAGCGGAATTACCGCAAGTCACCGGTGAGAGCCGGTGGTGGGCGCAGCACCGTGATGGCGGTCTCATCACTCTAGGTAGCATCCCATGAGCACTCAGACCCAGGCCATACGTCGTCATCTGGTCCGGCTTGGTCGGCGGCATGCCGGTGCTCGTGCCGTGCTCAGTGCTGCGCGGCACCTGGCACCGGCCTGTACCCTAGCGTTTACCGCGGCCATCGCCGACAACCTGCTGGCCTTGCCCGAAGCCTTGCGCCTGCTCATCGGCGCAGCATTGGTTGGCCTTACCGTACGTGGTGCGTGGCTGACCTTGCGCCCGTTGGCGCGACGCATCTCGCCTGAACACACCGCCTGCCTGATCGAACGCACCGCCGGCATCACCGACAATCTGCTGATCAATGGTTGTCAGTTTTCGGCGATCACCGCCCCTGATCGCCGACGCAGTCACGCTGAAACAGTGTTCATCGCCACCACCATCAGCGAAGCGACGACGGCGATACACGGCGCGCGCCTGACTGACTTCTATCAGGTAAGGCCGTTGCTGTGGTGGTCGGTCGCCAGCTTGGTGGGCAGCTCGTTGCTCCTCGCTTATGCCATCGCTCTGCCCGACCGGGCGGCGAATGCGGCCGCACGGCTGTGGCGCCCATGGGCGGACGTGCCGCCGCTGGGGGCCGTCTTGCTGACGATTGATCCGGCCACCGACCTCATCATTGATGAAGGTTCGACCCTTGCCATCCATGTGCGTATGGCCGCAGCCGATGGCCGGGGCAGCCTGGCCGGTATCGTCCCTGAGATCGTGCGCGCGGCAGGCACCACGCCGATCGCCTGCGATGTAGCGGCGGGCGAACGTATTTCCACTCACCACGATGGCCCTCATTTCACGGCGACGCTCAATGACGTGAGCCAACCGGTGGTATTTCGCGTCCACGCCGCTGGCTCGTGGTCGCCGTGCATCCGCGTGCAGGTCTTGCCACCGCCGACGGTGACTACCGGTTCGTTCACCATCACCTCACCGGCCTATGCCGGCGATCAGCCGCTGACCCAGCCGGGGCCACCCGCGACCGTAACGGCATTGCCGGGTTCGCAGGTACGCCTCAGTGTGCGCTTGGACCGTGCCGTGAGCGAACTGACGTGGCAGCTCGGTAGCCATGCCATCCCTTTGCACCTAACCGATGGGCAATGGTCGGGCACCGCTACCATCGCCACCGCCGGGCCCTATGCGCTGATAAGCAGCAGCCGTACGCTCGCCCGCGGCGTTGTGCAGCTAGCCGCTGATGCTCCACCCAGTGTAAGCCTGGTCTGCGACCCGGACAACGGCCGTAATCTGTTGGTCAATCCGGGCGTGACGCTGTCATTGGCGATTGCCGCTGGCGATGACCATGGCCTGGCCGAGCTGTACCTTGTTATCCGTGACGGCGAGACGCTCAAAACCTGGCGTTACCTCGGTCCACCGGGGCCGACTGCGACACGTGAACGCTATGTGCTCCACTTGGATCCGCTGCGCTTTATTCCGGGCCGCACCTATGTGCTGGAATCCACTGCTCATGATCGGCTGCTGCCGATGTCACAAGAGACGCGCTCAGCGCCGCTGGTGCTGCGACTCCGCACGTTGGCTGAGATGCAGCTGCCGCCAGGCGACCCACGCACCGCCGCGTTTGCGGCTTTGAAGGAAGCACTCGCTTTTCAGCTGCAGGCCCGTGGCGTCACCGCCACCATCAGCAGCAATCTCAGTGACATCCAAGCTCACCGCAGTTTAGCAGCGCAGAGCAAGACCCAGCGTGAAGCCCAGCACCGCGCCAGCGAGCGTTGCCAGCATGCGGGTCAGGCCTTTGCTCAAGCCGGCGATGAACGCACCCGCTTGCAGGTGCAGGCGATCGTCGCCGATGCGCAAACCTTGGAGCGCGATCAATTACCCATGGTTGAGACGGAACCAGACCGCCTGGGGAAAATTCTCACCACGCAAGATGAGCTCGTCGCCCGCATCACCGCCGTGCTCGGAACCTTGGCTGAGCAAGTGCGGGCCACGGCAACGGCAGCGCATGCTCCGGCGGACGGCCAACGGCAGAAGTTGAGTCAGCTCAAAGATGATCTGGCGGCCTTCGCCCTGGCGCAGGAGCGCCTGCTCGAACGCAGCCGTACTTTGGCAGATAAGAGTCCGGCAGATCTCACCGACGGCGACCGCAAGGTGCTGGGGGAGTTGGCCAATGAGGAGAACTCCTGGGCCAAATTCCTCGAGAGCAAGGTCTCTGACCTGAGCAAGAATCCGCCTCAAGATTTCTCTGATGGCAGCATGGCGGCGGAGACCAATGCCGTGTTCCAAGACATGAAACTGGCCGCCGACGCCTTGACCCGCGGGGCAGCCGAACTGGCGGTGCCGAGCGAGCAGAGTGGTTTGGAATTGGCCAAAGAGATCGTACACAATCTGGAAAAATGGCTGATGAATGCTCCTGACACTCTCAAGTGGAGCATGGAAGACGTCAACAAACCTGCCGATGTGCCGCTGGCCGAATTGCCCGCCGAGCTTGAGGACATTGTCGGCGACCTGTTGGATAAAGAAGAGAAGATGACCGATGCGGTCGAAGACGTGTCGAGTGCGTGGATGGATTCAAGTGACAAGGGCGCCGGCTGGGATGCTGGCGATGGTCCGATTTCGAGCATGAGCGCCAAGGGCATCACCGGTAATGTCCTGCCTAATCAAACCGAGGTCGCCGGCCGCGCCGGTGAAGGCCGCACCGGGCGCAGCAACGGGCAATTTGTGCAGAACGAAGCCGTCGGCAAACAAGGACGCGACACACCGACCAGATTGACCGATACGCCGTTTGAAAAAGGCTCGGTCAAGGACAGCTCGAAAGAGCAGCCCAATGGCGCGACCGGCGGCGGCAAGGTCGCCGGCACCAGCGCTGAAGGCCTCGTGGGCCGTACGCCTCCGCCGGCAATGAAGGAACCACTCGCGCGGCTTACCGGAGCGCAGACCGCGTTGCGTCAAAAAGCCAGCGTGCTCGCCCTGCAGTTGCGCAATCGTAAATTATCCAGTGGCGACGTGGAAACAGCGGTGACCGCCATGGATGGATTGCAGACCGCCGCACAAACCGGCAATGTCACCGCCATCCGCCAACGCTACAGCGAAGTCCTGGGTGCGCTCGCTGATGCTAAACGGACGGTGGCAGCAGATGCCCGCCTCCAACGCGAGCATTCGCTGCTGCCCGAGAAGATGCGCAGCGGCTTGCTGCAAGGCGTGCCTGACGGCGTGCCGCCTGGCTATGAGGATCTGGTCGGCAGTTATTTCCAGGCTTTATCGGGATCACAGACGGGAACAAAACCATGACCACGGTTTCGACTTCGATATCCGCCCTAATGTCGATGTGCCTATGGGGTTCGCTCGCGGCTGCAGAACCGTTAGTGGTGAACGGAGATTTTTCGCAGGTGGATCCAACTGATCCACGTATCCCGCTCGGTTGGGAACGTCCAGATGGGCTGGCCGTACAATGGACTGACGGCCCCGATAAATCTGACGGTAAAGCCATACGCATGGATACGTCATTGAGCGAACACGATGTGGTAGCGCAGTTCACCAAGGTCGGTTTGACGCAATGGGTCTTCCCCAACCCTTCAACCGAGCCCATCGCCGGCAGCTATGGCCTGAGCCTGTATTCGCAGGCCATGCCGGTGAGCGCAGCGACCTCATATCGCATCACCGTGCGCTATCGTGGCAGCGGTGGAGCCAAGGTATGGGTGCGCGGCTATGGCCTCAAAAACGGTAAAGAACGTCGCCTGTACGAATCCGTCGGGGCTTGTCCCCAGTCCGAGAAAGTCTGGGGTGAATTCACCCAGGATTTCAATCCCACCCAACATACGCCGGCGGTGACCACCGTGAAGGTCATGCTGTACGCCTATTGGCCACCGGGTGTGTCGTGGTTTGACAATGTGCGGCTTGAGCCGTTAGCGAAACCTTAAGGGGTCAGCGGGCAGAGTTCGTAGTACAGATGTGCCTCACTGCCGCTCACCGCGACGGTGAATATCAGCCGACCATGCTCACGGATGGTGGGGATCTGCGCGACGCGCTTGCCGCTCATGGTCAGCGACCAGACGCTCAGCGCATGCTCTGTTGCCAACGACACCCGCGCTGAGCCGGCGGCGGCCAGATGCGGCAGGTGGCCCCAATCGAGTAGGGTGCGGCGAGCACGTTCGGCATAACGTGTTGCACTGTTCTGTACGTCGGTGAGGTGTGTCAAAAGCAGATGATCGCTGTCCGCGATGGCCTTGCCATCAAGGGTGGCGACGGTGAGCGAGGCGGACTGCGTTAGCTGATCAACCACCATGGTCGAGCCGGCAACGATACTGCCGCCTTGCTCACAGAAACCGCCGGCCAGACGGGGGGTGTCCAGCGTGAAGGTGCCATGCGCGGCGTCGATGGTGAGGCCGCTCGATGGTGAGCCTACTGCCGCCCGCACCTGGGCATCGGTGGCGTCGTATGCCAGGGGAATTGTGCCGTCGACCGCAACCGTACCCACGACCCCGGCCGTGCCCACTTGCGCCTGCCAAGCCGCCCACTTCCACGCGGGAGCGAGATTGGTCACCGGCTCGCTGCTATTGACGTCGATTTTCGGCAGAACCACCGTCAGACGTTTACTCGCCGGCGCCAGGTCACCGCGTAGATAAAGCAGCACGGCGGCCCGTTCGGCGGCGGTGTTGAGCGGATCTGAGGCCACGTCGAAATAACCCATGGCACGCGGCTCGGCAACCGCTTCGCGCGAATGCGCATAGGCGAAACGCCAGATCGACGACCAACCTTGCAGCGCACCGAGGGCACCGGTGAGCATGCCACCGACCCCACGATAGCGACCGGGCGCCGCATAGTTATATTCCGAGACTGTGAATGGTTTGCCCCACGGCCGTACAAAGGCATTGCCGCTGCCGCCCGGCGCGCCACCGAGCAGGGGGTTGCGATTATCGCAGCGACTCGGGAGGCGCCATTCCTGTTCGATGAACTGCGGATGATCGACATAGAAATGATCGTCGGCGTAGTCGTACTGCAGGCGCGGGCCTTGATCAGTGGTGAGATTCGACCAACCGTTGGCATTGCTCAACAGGGCGTGGCAGCCTGCTTCTTGATGCACCACGGCGGACATGCGTTTGAAAGTGGCGGCTTCGGTGTCGGCAATGAATGAGGCCACATCAGCGCGATGGAAATCATCAGGCAAGGGCAACGCCGCCAGGTTACGTGCCGTGCGCCAGGCGGCCCAGGCCGTATTCCACGCCGGCAACTCGCGGATGGCGGTCCAGTAGTTGGCATAATTGCCTTCGTTGATCATCACCAACCAGGCCAAGCCCGGCTCAGCGGCATAGGTGCGCTTGGTATACGGATTGGTGTGACCGAGGAATTTAATCACAAAGGTGCGCCAATCTTCAAAAGCGGCTTCATCGACAGGAATGAGAATCTTGGGATTTTTTTCGCCCGCCACTGGTCGTGAGACATAGAGATCGGTGGTCAGATAGATGCCACGACTGATTAGCGCGGCGATGAGGTAGTCGAGCTGGTCGAGCTTTTCTGGTGACCAATCGAAGCCCGGCTTGCCGTCTGTGAGCTCGCGTTCGTAGTGATGGATGCGCACGGTGTTGTATCCCGCACGCTGCAAGCGCAGGGCCAGTTTGTCGGCCAAGGCATGATCAAGGTACTGGCCGGAAAAACACAAATTCACCCCATAGAAGCGCTTGGCTTCGGAAGGCTTGTCGGCAAAGGCGAAGGTGCCGCCCGAGCTGCTGACAGTGGTGATGACGCGCCCGTGTTTACCGGCTGGGGCTTCGCTGAGACCCATGTACGACCAATCGAGAGCCGAGCCAGGTTCGACGTCGAGTTCATGCTTCAGAGGGATCCATGCAGCTCCGGCACTGATGGTTTCCGGCCGATCATAAAGCAGACGCAAACCGGCCGTGCAACGCATGGTAAAAGCGATGGTCACGGCCTCGCCCGCCGCCAGCGTCGATACCTGCGGCCCGACGCGCACCACATACCCCGGCGCCCAGCGACGGTTGTCCTGCACCAGCACCGGCGTTGCTTGCGGGAATTCAAGAGTCAGGCCGCGCGCGTTCGCCAGATCTAAGGTAAAGCTACGGGTGCTGCCATTGAACAAGTGCGTCTCGGTGCCGTTGGTGGGCAAGATTCCATGAGCACTGTCAGATTTCCACTCCGCGCCGGCGGCGGCGGCGGGCAACTCGATCGCCACCATCATCGTATTGCAGGCCATTGCCCGATCAGGGATCAGTACATATCGGCAATCCAATGCTTGGTCATGGACGGTGTAAGTTGCCGTGCCGTGCAGGATGCCGCCGTCGGGGTGGGTGATGTTGAAAGTCCGTACCTCAGCCTGTGCATCGCCGGTGGGCACGCCACCGCGGTGCTGCCATTTGGTATCATAGATACCCGGCAGAAGGCTGGCACCGTCACCCAGGTGCAGCGCACCGCCGGCTTCGGAAACCACCTCCAACGGCACGTCAGCTGCGGTAGCCATGAGGGTAAATAATTGGCAAGGGATCAAGACCAAGGCGAAGCGCATGGTTATTTCTACGTCACTGCGCCTTAGGCGTTGCCGACCAGGTTATTTTTTGATGAGGCCTTGCGCCTGTTGCGCGTAATAACCGTCTGGATGTTTCTTGAGGAAAGCGTCGACGAGTTTGGCAAACCGTGGGTCTTTGCGCGCCTCTATGGGCATGGCTTCCAGCTTCTGGTATTCCTTACCGATCGCATACGTCGGGTCCTTATGCATCTCTGTCACCTGATCGCGATACGTCTTGCCGCTGTCGCCGGTATAGACTTTGGCCATGCCATTGGCTAGGTCAGCAGCTGCGGCCACGTCGCCATCGCTGCGTAATTGGGCGATGTTGGCATCGATCGAGGCCTTCCACGTGCTCACCGTTTCAAAACTGGCTTTGGCTGCCGCCGCGATGGTGGCGTCTTTATCAGTGGCCATCTTCTCAAGCATTTTACTGCCGACGACGAGGTTGCCGGCGGCGATATACTCCTCGAGCTTGGCGACCTTGACGACAGGTGAAGGGGGCGAAAAATTGGGTGCCAGATGTGCTGGGTCTTCTTGCAGCAACAGCTTGACGGTGTCGCTGATAGCCTCAGCCCAGATCTGGTAGCCCTTGGCATTGGGGTGCAAGAAATCGGGCATGATGTCCTTGCTCAGGACTTGCTCAGGGGTCAGGAATTTAGTGCCGATATCAAGGTAAACGACGCGTTTGGGATTTTGCGGATTAGCATAAGCAGAGATCAGTTTGTTGACCTGCTCGTTCTTCAAGCGCCCCGCGTCAGGCCGTTCACTCCGCGGGAAAATCCCCAACAGGAGAATGCGTGTAGTGGGTAGGCGCTGCTGCACGTCGGTGATGATGGTCTTGATGCCGAGGGCTACGTCTTGGGCCGAATCAGCAGCGTTATTAGTGCCGATCATGATCACCGTCACTTTCGGACGGATGCCCTCCAGCTCGCCGTTGCGTAATCGCCAGATGACGTGCTGGGTACTGTCGCCGCTGATACCGAAATTCGCGGCTTTCAACGGTGCAAAAAAATGATCCCACACGCTTTTACCGGTGTTGCGCCAACCATCGGTGATCGAATCACCCAAGAACAGCACATCGATACCACCTTCCTTGACCACCGCCAAGAATTGGTCGTGCCGATCACGATCTTTTTCTACCGGGATCGTGGAGGACGGTCCCTCGGCAGCGAAACCACTCGCCAGGTTTAAGCATATCAACAGCAGTACGACGCGATTCCAGTGCATGGGCACCTCCAGCATTTCTACAATCTACGTCCATGTTTACGCATACAAAGCCCTAGTGGACGGTTGGATTCCACCCACTAGGGATGTGCGATTAATTGTGATCAGTGATCGCCGGCCAGGCATCGGTACGGAATGGCGACGCCGGCAAACCGGCCTTGTTGTACAGGTTGCAGCCGGCCGGGTTGTTGGCCCAGGCATACCGCACCGCCTGCGGCTTACCGACTGCTGAACTGGATACGACCACCGTGTCGCCGTCGATGACCGCCTCGGCCCACACCCATTTATGGTCATCGCCGGCGATGGCAAATTGCTTAAGCGGACCGCCCTTGGCGATCAGGCCACCACCAAGATGATCAAAACGCACGCGGATCTTGTCGTTCTTGATCTGCGCATTGAGGTACAGGGGACCACTGCACTCCCTAGCTTTGGCGTAGGTGCCATTCAAGGCCCACAGGGCAAGACGCAGCCCGACGTCCTGCTTGTTGGTGGGATGAATATCTTCAGCTTGCCCGATATCGATTGCCGAGGCCATGCCCGTGGCCGGCAGGGTGCGCAAGGTGTGCAATTGCGCGTCACGCAGCTCAGCCCAATCGCTGTCGCCGGGATTGACCGGCGCCGTGGTGAAATTGGCGAGCTGGACAAAGAGGAAAGGGAAGTCGCCCTGACCCCAGGCGGCGCGCCAGTCGCGGATCATGGCCGGGAACAAAGTGCGATATTGCCAGGCCCCGCCGGCATTCGACTCGCCCTGATACCAGATGGCGCCGCGAATCGCATAAGGGATCAACGGGGTGATCATGCCGTTCCGCAGACTGGTCGGCAGCCACGGGTTGCCCGGGCCCATTGAATTTTCGTTACGCTCGGGGATCTCTTCGGCAATGCGATAGCGCCAGGTGCCGGCGAGCGACACCGTCGCCCCGCCGCTGACTGGGATAAGCGTCATTTCGGCGGGCGTGCCTTGGAAGCCGCCATCACCGCCGGTATCGACCACGCGCACGGCAATGACATGGCGACCCACTGTCGCCAGATTGGCAGGAATAGTATAGACGCGCAGCTCATTCCACATCGTCATACCACCGATTTTTTGACCGTCCCACCACGTGGTGTCCTGGTCATCGATGGCGCCGAGCGACAGGGTCTGTGCCTTGCCGGCGGCATCGGCGGTGACTTCGACGGCGCGCAGGAACCACACCGTGCCATCGATTTTGAGACCGGTTTTTTCCCAGTTCTGCGGCAGCGCCATGTCCTTCCACTCGGCTGCCTCGGGGGCGGTCTTTTCCCAGCCGCTGTCGTCGAGGCGCTTGAGGGCGGGCTTTTGCAGCAGCGCATCGGCCTCGGCCTTCGCCTTCGCGGCCGGATAGGCGGCCATGGTCTGGTCAAAGGATGTGGCATAGCCAGCGATGGCGGGCTCGGCCGCCAAAGCCGCGTGGCTGGTCCATGATTGGGCTGGCGTTCCGCCCCACGATGAATGGATGAGGCCGACCGGCACGGCCAGTGTCTTGGCCAGCTCACGGCCAAAAAAATAACCGACGGCGCTGAAGTTGGCTACCGTCTTTGGCGAACATACGACCCATGTCGCCTCGCAGTCGGTGACCGGTTCAGCCGCGGAATTTTTTGGCACGGTCAGCGAGCGTATGGTTGGGAAATCGGCGCTGGCGATCTCCGCCGCCGCATTTATGGCTCCCTGGACGCCGAATTCCATATTCGATTGACCGCTGCACACCCACACTTCACCCACCAGCAGGTCGACGGCTTTTACCGTCGTGGTGCTGCTCGTAGCACTCAGTTCCAGAGCCGGGCCGCCGGCGTGCAAGGCGGCGAAGGTCACCTGCCAGCGGCCATCGGCGGCGGCCATGGTGGTTTGCTTCTGATCACCTAGCGCCACCGCCACCTGGGCGCCTGCGCGTGCCCATCCCCACACCGGCAGGGGGCGTTCGCGCTGCAATACCGCATGATCGCTGAAGACGTGCGCCAAGCGCAGCGTCGCAGCCGGATCAGGGTCAGCAGCAAAGCCGCTGGCGAGTCCGCCAGCGACACCGAGAAGGACACGCAATGAAGGACTGAGCAGGTTGACCATGGTGCAATACATACGCCTCGAAAAGAGAAGTGTTGAATGCTGGTTGCCAATGAAAAAGCATCAACGATCGAGTTGCGGAGCATCCGTGAGGGTCATCAGACCCCCGGCCGGAAATGCCGCATAGAGCACGTGGTTGGCCGTTACCCCGACGGTAGTTTTGCTGGCGTCCTGAGTGACCAGGCAATGTTTCCAGGTGGCCGGCACCGTCGTGACCAAGGTCAACGGTTGGTCATAAAGGTTGGCATCGGCGGTGCAGGTCAGCTTCACTTTCAACGCATGGGCATTGGTCGAATCGACCGTGACCGTCGCCGCATCGCGCTCGGTGGCGTATTGATGGGCTTTGATGTGGCCGGTGATCCACACCTGATCACGCCGCGCTACCAGGCGTTCGATGAAGGCGGTGAAGAGCGGCAGCGGGGTGATGATCCAGTCGCCACCGACGCCATGGAAAATCACCGCTTCCATGCCGCCGGTCTTCACCGCCTTGTCCACCAGGCCCATCATCTCGTCGACGGTCTTCACCCCGATCATCGCTCCACGACCGCCAAAATCAGGGCGCGGGATAAGATTATGAGCTTTCAGATAAGCGCTCAACTGCTCGGCCGTCATGATCCAGTCCGCGGGCTTGATGCCGCCGGGCTGGCCCCATGAGATGAGCTTGGTACCGGGAAAGAGTTTGCTGATCACCGCATTGCAGCCGCCAATTTCGCGATCGGCCTCGGCGTCGTTGTGGAAACCCTTATGGGTCATGGTGTGATTGCCGTATTCCATGCCCGCCTTGGGCAGGTCGGTCTCCCAGGCCTGGCGCTTGGCCGCCCACTGACCGCTACCGGGGTTCACATAAAAAGTGGCGATGAGGTGGTTGGCCTCCAACACCGGCATGACATTGGTGATGTCGCTGACGATGCTGTCGTCGAACATCAGCATGAACGCCGCTTGGCGATCACCTTCCCAACGGGCGATGCGCGTCGCGCCGAGGGTGTCGGCAGCCGCCGCGTAGAGCACCGCGAGCGGCAGCGAGGCAAGCAGCAGAAAAATAGAGAAAACGTTTACCATATTTTTTATACCCGCCCCACATCCTACCGTTGAAAAGATTCAGACGCTGCGAGTACGTACCGCTTCGTCGGTGGCGGTGCGGGCCAGGCGCACTGCTTCAAGGCCATCATGGACGCTGCCCAGATCGCCGACTTCGCCATGGTGCAAGAAATGCGCATAAGCCTGATAGGTGGCGGTGAAATTCTTCACCTCATCAACATACGGCAACAGGGTGGTGCTGGCATTCGTCCGCATTTCGAAGGTGCGCGGCTCATGGTCATAGCGGATAACGCCCTGGGTGCCGATGAGCTCATAGACGAATTGATCAAAGCGCGGTTGGGCTGCTGTATGCAGGTAAGAATAAGACATCTCGACCACGGTGTGGGCGCCGCCGGAGTGAGTCAGATGCAGCCACACATGATCGGGATAGCGTTGCGCATCGATCCATGCCCCATGCCCCGAACTGGCGAGCACCTCTTGTCTCAGCCACCAGCGGGCGAGGTCGATCTGATGCGTGCCGCAATCCACCATCGGGCCGCCCTCATCCATGCGCCCTTCACGGCGCGCGTTCAACACCCGGCTGCCGTCGGCCGCCACGCTCCATTTTCCATGACAGTGCCAATTGTAGATCAGACGCAGCGCCCGCACCTCGCCGATGGCGCCTTCACGCAGCAAGCGGCGGATCTCCTGGGCCGGCTGACCGAAACGATAGACGAAACAGGTAAAAAGCTGCTTGCCCGCAGCAGTCACCGCCGCCGGCATGGCGGTGATTTCGGGTACAGTCATGGCCAGCGGTTTTTCGCACAGCACGTGACAGCCGGCGGCGGCGGCGGCCACCACGTTGTCATGGTGGCAGGGGGCCGGCGAGGTCACCGTCACTGCGTCGAGTCGTTGTGCGAAAAACTCTTCGAGGGTCGCGCAGAGCACTGTCTGCGGATACTGCTTGGTGATTTCCTGGCGCCGCGCCGCGCCCGGTTCGAAGATCGCCGAGAGGGTCAGCTCTGGCACCGCGACAATCGCCGGCAGGTGGCCGTAGCCAGCCACGACGCCACAACCCATAAGTCCGATTCGTGCCATGCTCGTATCTCCGTTGGCTGGATCTTACCGCCGTGGGCGCCCGATGCTCCGCCAGGCGCGACCACAACCTGATACGATCGTCACCCTTCCCAAAAACCGCCATGGCCTCTAATGAGGCCGCATGCGAAGTCGACTTGAGCGCATTGCCACGACCCCGGGAAGCTCGTTCCGCTTCCTCCATCGGCGGGTCGAACACCTGAATTATAATCTGCATCACCATCATCTCTACGAGTTGATCTGCCATCCCGACGGCAGTGGGGCGGTGTTTCTGGGTGAGCGCATCGTCTCGTACAACGGCCCGTGCGTGTTCCTGATCGGTCCCGACCTGCCGCATACCTACCATTGGGATCCCGCTCCGGGCCGCGATCAGCACGAATGCCTGGTGTTGCAATTCGCCCCTGAAATCCTGGCGCAGGTGCAGGGTTTTGCCGAGGGTGCGGCACTCACGCATGTGATCCGTCTAGCTGGCAGCGGCACCGCCGTGCTTGGCAAACCGGCGCAGGAGATCTGGACGCTCTTGGCGCAGTTCGCTGCGGCTGCTCCGCTACGCCAACTGAGCCTGGTCATCGACACCCTTGCGGCGCTGGCCGGCGGCGCGCCACGTCCGATCAGCACCCCGCCGCGCCCGCGCACCGCGACACCGGTGGCGCGTGTGCAACAATGGATCTGCGATCACCTTGATGAGCCGATTACCTTAGCGGCGCTGGGGCAGGTGGCAGGCATGCACCCACGGTCCCTGGCGCGGCGTTTCCGCCACGCCACCGGCCACAGTCTGATCGGTTACGTCCACCTCCTGCGTATCGGCCGCGCCTGCGAACTGCTGGCTGCCGAGCATGCGCGAGTCACCACCTGCTGCTTTGCCGCCGGCTTCGGCAATCTTTCACATTTCAATCGGGTATTCCGTAAGATCACCGGCTACACGCCGACCGCTTATCAGCGGATGTTGAAGGGGGAGCACGTGGACTAGATGGTCGCTGTTTTGAGGTGCCGTTGTTGAAGCGGATCAGTGCCCCATACTCCCGACCACGAGATTCCCACATGCCCAACGTGCTTCCTCCCGCCTACTCCGCTTGTCGCCTCGGCTACGGCTGCATGCGCATTGCCGCTGATCGCACCAAGGGCCGCGCCGCGGTGATTGCCGCCTATGAATCGGGCTTCCGGCTTTTCGACCATGCCGACATCTATGGCGGTGGCGCCTGTGAGACTCTTTTCGCAGAAATCCTGCGCGAGGTGCCGGGCATGCGCCAGGCGATCGTCCTTCAGGACAAGGTCGGTATCCGCCCCGGTGCGGCGAGCCGGCCTGGGCAATACGATTTTTCGCGCGAGTACCTGACCTCGGCCATCGATGGTTGTCTGCAGCGCCTGGGCGTTGAGCGCCTCGACCTGCTGCTGTTGCATCGCATCGACTTGCTGGCTGATCCGGTCGCCGTCGGTGAGGTCTTCGCTGCCGCACATGCCGCCGGCAAGGTCGCCGCATTCGGGGTGTCCAACGCCAGCCCGTCGCAGCTGCGCATGCTCGCCGCGCGGGTCGGCTTCCCGCTGGCCACCAACCAGGTCGAGATCAACCTCGACCGCATTGACGCCTTCACCGACGGCACGCTCGACCAGTGCCTTGAATTGGGCATCAGTCCGCAGGCGTGGTGCCCACTTGCCGGCATCGGCTATTCCGCATGGGGTCGCCATGCCTCACCGGCGCAATGGAAGCTGGTCGAAGCCGAGCTTGATCGCCAAGCAAAAAACCACGGCAGCGACCGGGCGGGGATCAATCTCGCCTGGCTGCTGAAGCATCCGGCCGGCATCATCCCGCTGATCGGCAGCACCACTCCCGAACGCATCCGTTCGGCGCTCGCCGCCGTCAGCATTCCTTATAGCCGCAACGACTGGTATGCGTTGCACGAGGCACGTCGCGGCCAAGCCATGCCGTAGATTCAAACGCCGCTCATTCCATCTTCGATGGTCAAATCCGCCACCCGACGGAAGGCTGATCGCACCAATGAACAACCCCAGGCATCAAGCCCGGGGTTGTTGCGATTCCATCATTAAAAAACAGCTGCTCAGGTCAGCTTGTTATCAATGAACCCTTCAAGCTTCCGCGCCCGCGTCGGATGCTGCAGCTTCTTGATCGACTTGGCTTCGATCTGACGGATACGTTCGCGGGTCACGTTGAAGCGACGGCCGACTTCTTCGAGGGTGTAGGTGTAACCATCGACGATGCCGAAACGCAGGCAGATGATTTCACGTTCACGATCGCTGAGCGTATCGAGCACTTCGGTGATCTTCTCCTTCAGCAGTTCGTTGGAACTGATGTTGGCCGGGTTCTGCGTCGACTTGTCTTCGAGGAAGTCACCGAAGTTGCAGTCGTCGCTGTCGCCGATCGGACGATCGAGCGAGATCGGATGCTTGCAGGCGTGGATGACGCGCTTGCACTCCTGCACGCTGATGCCGGCGCGCACGGCGACTTCTTCGATGGTGCCTTCGGCCGGTGTCCTGCAGGATGTCCTTTTGGATCTTCCGCAGCTTGCCCATGGTCTCGATCATGTGCACCGGGATACGGATGGTGCGGGCCTGATCGGCGATGGCGCGAGTAATGCCCTGACGGATCCACCACGTGGCGTAGGTCGAGAACTTGTAGCCGCGCTTATACTCGTACTTCTCAACGCCCTTCATCAGGCCGGTATTGCCTTCCTGGATGAGGTCGAGAAAGGATAGGCCGCGATTGCGGTATTTCTTGGCGATCGACACCACCAAGCGCAGGTTACCGCATGACAGCTTTTGCTTGGCATCTTCATAGGCGCGGAAGCGCCGTGAGACGGCCATGCAGCGTTCGAGGAAGCCATCAATCGGCTCGCCGACAATGTCGGAGATCTTTTCGAGTTCGAGTTCCTTCTCCTTGGCGACCTTCGGCTTGTTCTTGCGATTCTGTTCAACTTCGCGACGGATGCGCAACACCTTGCGGCGCAGATCGAGCATCTCGTCCTTGGTCTGGATGACGGTCTTAGCGTCGAGTTCCATCTCTTCGAGCATGCGATAGGCACGCGTCAGGCGATTACGCAGCAAGCGTTCATCGCCGGCGCGGATCTCGTCGGTGCCGTAATCATTGGCGACGACGTTGATGGTCTGTTGGCTGACGTGCTGTACCAAACGAGCCAAGGTGGTCAGATGCGTCGCCGCGCGGTCGAGGAACACGTCGCGTGACGGCGAGCTGCCGTGACTCTTGGCGTTCTTCTCTTGCTGCTCTTTGATTTCCTTCTGTTCTTCGACCCACTGGATGCCGGCTTTGATGCCCATCGTGGTGCTCATCGCCTTGCGCCGGAAACCTTCGCGGAAGATTTCGATCGAGCGGGCGTATTCGATCTCCTGATCGCGGGTCAGCAGGGGGATTTCGCCCATCTGCGACAGGTACAGACGCACCGGATCGTCGTTCTTTTCGCCAGGTTCGACATCGTCGCCTTCGCCGGCCGGAGCCAGACGCTCAAAGCGGCTGGTGCCTGGTTCGACTTCGCCGTCGCCGCCGTTGCCTTCTTCGGCCTCTTCGGTTTCAACATCGTCGGCGCCGCCGTCTTCGGTCAGTTCAACGCCGCGGGCCTCGAGCTGTTCAAGGATCTGGTCGAGCAGTTCCGGATCATTCATCGCATCCGGCAGCAGGGCGTTGAGCTGGTCGTAGGTGACCGAACCCTTGCCCTTGCTGGTCTTCACCAGGTTGGTGACGACATCCTTGATCGACATCGGCTCACCGGTGCCGGGAGTCGCAGGAACGCCAGGGGCGACGGCAACCGACACGTCACCAGCATCGTCACCAGCTTCATCGCCATCAGCAACGGCTACCGCGGTTTCAGCCACGGGCGCAGACTTGCTGTTCTTTTCTGCTTTGGCGGCTGGTTTGGCCGCTGGTTTGGCGGCTGGTTTGGCGGCTGCTGGCTTAGCCAATGGCTTGGCTGCTGGAGCCTCTGGCTTCTTTTCAGCCTCGGCTTTTTTTGCCGGAGCAGATGCCTTGGCAACCGCAGGGATTTTCGTTGCCGGCGCCGCAACCTTGGCCTTTACCTCTTTGACTTCTTTGGCTTCTTTTGTGGAAGCGACTACTTTAGCAGCAGGAGCGGCTTTAGCAGGGGCGGCTTTAGCAGGAACTTTGGCTACGCTGGCAGCGGCGGTCTTGGGTGCTGCTTTGGCCACGACAGTCACTGACTTTACGGCGACTTCCTTTGCTGGCTTCTCGGTCTTGGCGGTAATGGGCTTGGTTGGGGTCTTGGACATGTGCTTTTCGCTGGAGGTCAGATAGCCATACACAATCATACCGCCACGCAGCGGCCGAGAAGTCGATCCTCTACACCACTTGGCAGGAGGCACTGTTCGGCCCGCGGGGCGGGATTGTCTGCGCAATTTTATGGGACGGGGAATTCCCGATCAAGGGGCGGACCTGGGCGGGGCAGCTGCTTGCTGCCGCCAATAATCCGCGGCGCTGGCGACCTTCGCCCAGCTGCCTTCCCATCGCGAACCGATCTGCAGTAACGAAACGGAATTATGCAACTGTTCGAGGCCCATTTCGACTTTGGGCGGTAGAATGAGGCGTTCCAGGCTGTGCCCTGCGCCACGCTCATCGCATAGCGGCCGCATATCCGTAACCCGCGTACCCGCCAGCCGGACCTCTTTTAGGGGCAGTAAGCGCAGGGCGCTGACATCGGCGATCGCAGTGCCATCAAGCACCAGGATGGTCAACGGGGTACCGATGAGTGGTTTCAGCTCAGTTACCGGGGTATTGGTCAGATCCAGCACCGCCAACG
>JAYVTR010000178.1:0-25296 GCA_043788625.1 Planctomycetota bacterium | reverse complement strand
CCACATCCATGTGCATGCTCCTCACAGACTCTCGCTCTGATGGTCACAACCACCATGCCGATCATAGAATGGCCACGAGCCGCGTCAAGCGCCACTAGCGGGCAACCCTTCACCACGGATGGTCCCTCGGCGTATGCTTGGCGAGTGACTGACGAGTGACCAGTGACCAGTGACCAGAGACCAGCTTCCAAGCCCCAAGCTCCCCAACCCAACCTACCCCATCACCGTCTCATCCGCAAAAATAGCCCCCGCTGCTATCGCCGCCGGGCGTCCATTGCCGCTGAGTCCCAGGCCACCAAACGGCAGATCGCTGCGTGCTCCTGCCGTACTGCGATTCCACCCCACCAATCCATAGGCCACCTGCGGCGCCAGCACACGGAAGCGGTCTTGATCCGTCGTCCAGATCGCCGCCGACAAGCGGTACGGATTGGCGCGCATGCGGGCGATGGCTTCGGTCTCATCATCGTAGACATCAATAATCAGATACGGACCGAAATGCTCGTCGCCATAACGGGGTGAGCCCCGCCCAGCCTCGAAGACTTGCAGCAACAGCGGCTCGGCAAAAGCCCCCTGGCCCTGCACACTACCGGCCAATAGCCGCCATCCGGCATCGGGCATGGCGAATGCCGCCTGAAAACGCTCGCGTTCGGCGATACTGATCAGCGGCCCCAAGGCCGACAAGGGCGTGCGCCCAGGTAGCCAGTGCTGATGGGCGGCGATCAAACGATTGATGACCTCTTCGGCGCGCGCGCGCGGCACGTGCACGATGCGCGTCGCCGTGCAGCGCTGCCCGGCCATACGCCAGGCACCATCGGCCAGGGCTGGCACCGCCAGCGCCAGGTCTGCATCGGCACATAGCAGCGCCTGATTGACCCCACCCAGCTCGAGAGCCAGGACCACCTCCGGGCGCTTGGCCAACTGCTGCGCCAAGGCCAGGCCCATGCGTCGTGACCCAACCGCCGCGACGGTGGCGATCACCGGACTACGCAGCAAGGTACGCACCGCTGCCGGGCCACCGATGACCACCTGTGCTTCATCGCCGAAGCCGGCCTCGAGCAAACGCTGACGATACCATGCCGCCAAAGCCGGGCAGCGTTCGCTGGGCTTGGCGATCACCGGGCAGCCCATGGCCAGGGCCGGCACCACCAGGCCGTGCAGCAGGTGCAGCGGAAAATTGAACGGTCCCAGACACAGGGCGGGGCCCCGTGGCCGCCAGGCGATCTGCGGCTCACGGAAGTTGCGCGGCAAGGTACGCACATCCGCCGCCAAGGGCGTGCGCTCGAGACCGGGGCCGCTGGTGAGGGCGATTTTTCGAGGCAGAAGTTCAACTTCGGCCTCGGCATCGGCACGCACTTTGCCGGCCTCGCGCACCAGCAGCTCAATGGCCGTGGCGCGCTGGGCGGTGATGGCCGCCGCCAGGCGTTCGAGGCGTTCGCGCGTTTGCGCCGGAGTCGGCCGAGGGCTGGCCCAGGCCTGGGCGGTGCGCGCGATGACCTGTGCCAGGCGACCGTCGGTCGTACCCTGCCATACGCAGGTGCCGTCCCACGGGCTGAAGCTGGCCAGGCAGCTCATATCGTCGGGGTTTTCGCCGACAGCAAGTAGGTGCGTATGGCGCCCAAGGACCACGCCAATTCGCGACTGCTGGTGATGTTGCTGCTCGCCTTTATCAACTCTTCGTCATGTGCGACGCGCGCCAAGGCGGCGAGAAAACGAACCAGGCCGGCGGTGCCGTGCAATGGGTCCTCGACAAAACTCATGATGCGGAAGATACGGAAGCGCACGTCAGGCGGCTTGCGCAACAACAACGAGGGAAACAACGGCGCATCGCGCACATGCAGCAGCTCTTTGGAAAAGGTTTTGGCGACGACTTCCAGCGAACCAAGGCGCGCCTGATCGCCCGAACCCTCGAGTTCAGGCCATTCGGCAATACGCCCCAGGCACTCACCGATACGGTTGAGGCCTTCGGCGATGCCGCTGAGTTGCTCCAACTGTGCGCGGTGATCCATCAGCCACTGTCGGGCCTGGGCGTCGAGGATGCGCTGCGATTTGATGAACTGCTTGAAGCGTTGGAATTCCCGCCAGTCGCCAAGCAGGAACAGATCGCGCGCGATCAGCACCTCGACCTGCGGCGCCTGCGCATTATGCGGATTGGGGCGCAAGCTGCGCGCTAGCCAGGCCAACACCCGATCGCCGGCATGCAAGGTCGATTTGATCGACACCTGGTTATCGAAGACGTATTTGCGTTCGAGGTAGATCGGCTCAGGGATCTCCTTGGTCTGCACCACGAACAGCGGCTCTTGCAGCACCGGATGATGACGATTCTCGATGGTCGCCGTCAACGTCAGCAGCTGGTCAGCAAGCCCCAGGGTGTTGATGAAACTTTCTTCGAGAACGGCACCTTTAGGCATGGCCTCAATATACCTCGCGTTAGAGATTTATGCCAGGCAGCGCTGAAACAGATCAACGATCAAGGTCTGGGTCAGGGCCGTACGCACCGCGTCATAGCGATTGCCTTCATCGCGGATGAAGGCGTGCTGGGCATTGAACTCATGCCATTCGTAGGTGCGTTCGGCAGCTTCAAGAGCTGCCTGTACCTGGCGCCGACCGGCCAAGGAAATGTGCGGATCTTGGCGGCCGAAGATCATCAGCAGCTCGCCGTGGATTTCAGCGCAGCGTTCCAATGAGTCATCTGCTAAGCCGGCACCCAGGGATTTCTTGTGCAAGTCAGTAGGATACAGGCAGGCCGCGGCAGCAATCGCTGGCTGCAGCGCGCAACGAAATGCCAAGTGCCCACCCAGGCACATGCCCGCTGCTCCCAGGCGGCCACTGCATTGCGGGTCGGCCTGCAGCCAAGCGATCACCGCTGCCGCGTCGGCGTCATATGCGCTCAGACTCTTGGCCGTTTTGTGGGCATTGCCGCGGGCACTGCCTTCGGCTGAGTATGGCAGCACTGTGCCGGCGGGCTCGAGTTCGTGATAGACTTCGGGAGCCGCCACCAGGTAACCTTGCCCGGCCAACCACGCCGCCGTGCGCCGCACCGGACCGGTCAGCTGGAAGATCTCGCTGTAAAGAATGATCCCCGGCACCGTGCGTCCGGCCGGCAGCGCCGGGCGGAAGATATGAACGCGCATGGGGCCAGTAGGAGTGGCAAGATCGACCGCGGGCGAATCGGTAAGGAGCATGGCTGGCATAATACCGCCGTTTGACGCCGACCAATTGCAAAGCGTACGCCACGGGTCACCTTCGGCGCATGCTGCCTGACGATTCCCAGTTGCTGCCTCACGCTGATCTTAACGCCACTGCCGAACCGGGGATTTCCCGACGTGGATTATTGTTGGCCGGTGCCGCATTGGTGCTCGCCAGCTGCACCACGCGTTCGAAGGATCCCTTGGCAAACGTCACCATGCGGCCCACCGATCAGCCCGAGCGTGCTCCCACCGGCCGGCCGAACAGCGTTGCCAACCGCCCCGACGCGCCCATCCAAGCGCCAACGATTCAAGCGGGGAATGGTTACACCCTGGTCAAGCGCTCGGCGTGGACCGAGCAAGCGATCAAGGGCAACAACAACCCCATGGGTACGGTCACCCGCATCACCATTCACCACACCGGTGAACACGGCAACTGGGCTGAACTTCCTGATACCGAAATCGTGCAGCGGATCGAAAAATACCATACCAATGAAAAGAAATGGGCCGCCATCGGCTATCATTACCTGGTGGGTAAAGACGGCCGCATCTATGAAGGCCGTCCGGTGTCCTATCAGGGCGCCCACGTCTCGACCCAGAACGAAAACAACTTAGGCATCTCGGTGATCGGCGACTTCACAGATCACCTGCCATCCGAACGTCAGCTAAGCGCCCTGCGCTCTTTCGTCGATGATCAGCGCCGTCTCTACGGCGTGAGCAAACCCCGCGTCTACGGCCATCGCGACCTGCACGCCAGCCTATGTCCAGGCGAGGCTCTCTACGGCTGGGTCAAACGCTATAAAAGCTCGCTCGTCTAAGGCTGCCAGCGACCAGCGACCAGCGACCAGCGACCAGCGACCAGCTTCGAGCTCGAAGCTCGAAGCTCGAAGGGATTGCCCGCACTCCCCGATCAGCGCAAGACCAATAATTTTGACACTGGTCACTAGTCACTGGTCACTAGTCACTGGTCACTGGTCACTGGTCACTAGCTGCCAGTCACTAGCCGCCGGTCAGTGACTATATTCCGCCAGCCGCACTCGTTGGCGGGGGTGTGCTGCTTCGCGTGTCCACATACAGCCCCGGCTGTGCCGCCCGGCGCGCTGCCCAAATGGTAATGGCGACGCCGATGAGCAACACCGGGATCGACAGCGCTTGGCCCTTGTTCATCCAGCCGAAGTAAGGGGGATGGCCAAAGTCCGGCTCGCGAAAGAACTCGCCGATGAAACGTGCGACGGCATACAGCGCCAACAATACCCCCAAGGTCAGGCCCGGTTTGCGATGACGGGCATGCAATGGGAGGATGATCACCAACAGCAGGGCGCCTTCGAGCACCGCCTCATAAAGCTGACTCGGGTGACGTGGCAGGCCATCACCTGATAGCGGGAAGATCACCGCCCACGGGACCTCGGATGGCTTGCCCCACAGTTCGCCATTCACGAAATTCGCCAGCCGTCCGAGCATCACTCCCATCGGCGCGACGGCCGCCACCAGGTCGAGCAGCAGCGGCAATGACACTTTCCGCTTTTGCGCGTACAGCCATGACCCGGCCATCAGACCGAGGATGCCGCCGTGACTGGCCATGCCGCCCTCCCAAAGGCGGAACAGGTACAACGGATCAGCGACGAAATGGGGCCAGGCGTACAGCAGGCAATACCCCAGCCGACCACCGATGATCATGCCCAGGCCGCCGTAGAGGGCAAAATCCTGGGCCTCGGCCGGGTTCAGCGGACAGCGTTGCTGACGATGCCAGCGCACCACCATCCATACCCCCCACACCACTCCGGCAAGATAGGCCAGCCCATACCAACGGATGGCTATGCTGCCCCACAGGTGCAGGGCAACCGGATCGAGATTGTTCACCCAATGATCAGCCATGATAGCTCAGCGTTCGCAGTAGTTGAGTCGCAACTCAACCGAATAATTTATTAGGGACGGTGCGCCAAAAGGTCGTCCGCCGGCGAATGATATTACCGATGGTCGTGGCACTGTCTTTACGATCACCGGCCTCGAGCAGGGCCAACAGCTGTTCCGTCAATTCATCGTAGGTATCGAGGCGTCGGGCGGGGTCGCGCACCAGCATCGAGGCCAACAGATCCGACAGCCGGCGATCGATGCTGGGAACCAGCTCATGCGCGCGCGGAGCGTCCATTTCCAGGCGCAGACACATGAGGCGGATCGGGTCTTCATCGACAAACGGCGGACGGCCGGTGAGGGCGTGGAAGAACGTCGCCCCCAGCGCATAGATGTCACTGCGCCGATCGACGCTGACGTGCCCGCCGCGGACTTGTTCCGGAGCAATATAGCTGGGCGTGCCGACCACCACATCATCGGGTACGCCCGTGCTGCGCGAACGCGATTTGGCCAAACCGAAATCCGCCAACTTCACCTGATGGGCAGTGGTGAGGAGGATGTTCTCAGGCTTCAGGTCGCAATGCACCAAGCCCAGGGTGGCATCGGCATAAGCCAGCGCCTCGGTAACTTGCAGAAACAACGGCAGGGTCTCGTCGAGGTCCAGGCGGCCACGCTCGGTCAACAGCAACGACATCGAGGGGCCGTTGATGTATTCCACGATCAGATGCGGATGCCGCGCCGCGTCATCGAAATCGTACAGGCGGACGATGTTCGGATGATTCAGGCGGGCGAGGACCTGGGCTTCGTTGATGGTCAGAGCCAAGTGGTGCGAGCGACTGCCTTCTTGCAGCAACACCTTGACCACCACCTCGACATCCAAGGCCAGGTGGTGGGCGAGAAAGACCACGGAACTAGCGCCGTGGCCGATTTCCTTAAGCAGGCGGCAGCGACCGATGATCTCGCCAACCTGCGGCGGATTGAACGCAACAATACGCTCGGTCGCCGGAATAGTCGACATCGCCGATGAGGATTCTTCGGCCTCAAAATCTGAAACCGGACGCTCGACAGCGCGCGCCCGTTCGACTTCGACCAACACCTTAGCGATCGAATCGAGGAGAAATGCGGTGTCGTGGGTGATATTACGTGGTGGTTGCTCGACAATCGCCTCCAGAACGAAGCGACCGGCACCCATCAGCATGGCCCGCGTCAAGGCCGTGGCACCCAGCAGATCACCGTAAAAAGCCGCGCGGATGTGCCCCTGACGAATGTGGATCTGGGCCTTCACCAAGGTGCCATCGACGAGACCTTCGCAACGCACCAGGCCGGAGGCCTGGACACGCTGCATTAAGCGCAGCACAGGTAGCAGATCGCCGGCTTCGAGGGCCCCGGAAAAACTGTTCGGCTGAACCATGCGCGCCGCAGCCGACATGTCACCGCCGCTCAAGCCCGTGGCTAGCGAGCCATTTATCGACGACGTGTTATCATTCATGGGGGTCAATGCCGATCAGGGATCACACCCAGCGGATAGCCGATTTCCAGCGCTAACCCACTCGCCGGTGCTGGCATGGAACCAGTCGCGGAATCTCAGCAGCGCAGCCGCGCCACCAACAAACGCAGGTCACTACCGACCCGGGCCAATTCCTGAGCAGCGGCGCCAACACTGCGCGACCCCTTGGTGGTGGCTTCAGCGGCAGAGGCAACGGTGCCGATCGATGCGGCAATGTCTGAGCCGCCGCGCGCCGCGTCCTGCACCGTCCGGGTGATTTCGGCGGTGGTTGCCGACTGCTCTTCCACTGCACTGGCGATGGTCTGGGTGGCGTGATTGATCTTTTCGATGATCGCCGTAATGGCACTGATCGAGGCGCTGCTGGCCTTGGATTCAGTTTGGATGGCGGCGATGCGCTTGGCGATGTCTTCGGTGGCAGTTGCGGTCTGCCGGGCGAGGGTTTTCACCTCGTTGGCGACCACCGCGAAACCCTTCCCGGCTTCGCCAGCCGACGCGGCTTCGATGGTGGCATTGAGTGCTAGCAAGTTGGTCTGTTCGGCAATGGCGGTGATGGTCTTGACTACTTCACCGATTTCATCCGAGCTCACCGCCAGGCGGCCGATGGTGGCGCGCACCTCATTGGCCGCACGCACGGCGTCGCCGGCGACGCGGGCGGCTTCACTGGTTTGACTGGCGATCTCATGGATCGAGGCTGATAACTCAGTGGTCGCCGAGGCAACAGTGGCGATATTGGCCGACACTTGTTCAGCGGCGCTTGAGACCGTCCCGGCCTGAGCGGCGGTGGTTTCGGCGTTGCTGGTCATGGCGCTACTGGTGCCATGCAAACCGCTGGACGAACTTTCCAATTCACCGGCGCGGGCGGTTACTCCCACCAGCAGATCACTGACGGTGACGCGTACTGCCTGCAAGGCCTTCGACATATCGCCCAGTTCATCCCGCGTGGTAAGGGTCGCAGCAGCAGTCCAATCCCCCGCCGCCATGCGTTCAAGCGTGGCGCACATGGTTGCCACCGGGCGCACCAGGCTGCCGCTGATCAGCATCCCAGCGGTGATCATCAAAGCCCCGGCTAACACTGTAGCCGCGATCAGCCATGACAGATCTTCATTTTGATAAGCGATACGCCGCACTTTGAGTTCTTCGAGCACGACCAGCGCTTTGTCGGTGATCATGCCCGAATCGACTTCGAGTGCGTTGAATGCCTTCACATATGCAGGCACCAGGGCCTGGGCCTTCACGCGATCGGTTTTGGCAGTGATGAAGATCTGTTCGGCAGTGTTGATGTAGGCTTTGATCTTCGGAGCAGCCTCGTCGAGCAGGACGCGGATTTCAGGACCGACATCAAGCTTGGTATTTTTCTCTACCGCTTGCGTGCAGATGGCCGCGTGCGTGGCGCATTCCCTGGTCGCATCAGCAAGGCCCGCCGGGGTATCTGAAACCTGGAAACTCAAGACATCGCCATGGATCGCATCAAGCATCCTGTCGCCCTCTTCATGGTTGAGGAGGGCAGCGTTGACGATCAACAGCTGATCCAGCAGATGGCCAAGACGTCCCTGCTGCCAAAACGCTAAAGCGGAAAATTCAACGAGAATGAAAAAGGCCAAGGCAACCAGCCCCAAAACCTTTGCACGAATAGTTAAGCGCATGATGTACTAGTTTACCACACGAACTTCCCCATCGTCAAATGGCAAACCCGCGGCATGCGCCGCGGGTTTGCCAAAATCTTTGATAACTTCAATATTTAGGTGCGTAGGCTTAGCGAGTGCCCGTCATGACCCGCCGGCACACTGCTGACCTGCGCATGTTCATCAGGAATCTGCTGCCAGGCTTCGCGTAAGGTAGCGACGATAGGTAACAGCTGACCGATCAAGACGGCATCCTTGCGCAGGTTCGACTCCACCGTCTTGATGATGAGGAACAGATAGAGCTCTTTCAACTGACCGGCAACTTCACCGCCTTGATCAAAGTTGAGGGTGGCCATCAGTTCGCTGAAAATGGCTTTGGCTTTCTGGCAGTTGGCATGCGCCATCTCAAATTGCTTATTGTGCATCGCCGCTTGGGCCTGAATCAAAAAGCGCTCAGCTCCTTGGTACAAGCGCACGATGAGGTCGCGCTGCGGGATGGTTTGCAGTTCAGCACTGCGATAGGCGGCGTAGGCATTGGCGGCACCCATGGCGCGCTCCTTGTGCTGGTGATCGTAATCCATGATCGGCGTTACTCAGGGTGGCTTGAGGGGCGTTTTATCATGGCGACTTCTCAAACCCCTTGACCTGGCTAGTAACGAACTGACCCATCGAGTTCGAAGCCTGGATCGATTTTTCCATAGCCAGAAACTGGGCCTTATAGCGTTTTCTGCGGATGACCAACCGCGCATCATTAGCATCGATCGACTTGGTGAGTGAGGTCACAGAACTGTCTAAAGCCGCCTGCACGCTGGCCATGGTGCCACTGCTGCCATCGGTCATCTTCTTGACGCGTTCGCTGGCAACCTCAGCAATACCCTTGTTCACGGTCATCGTAGCGCCGGTGATCAGCGAACTGGACGTGATGCTCAAACGTAGACCCTCGGCCGAGGTGCCCGCAGTACCGGTCAGGGTCTGGCCGGCGCCGAGAGCATTGACGCCGTTGATGGTGCCGACCACATCTTGACCATAGGCAGTGTTCTCACTCAGCTTGAGGATCGAATTTGCCTTGTTGAGATTGGATGTCGAATCCATCACCTGGATCGTCGACGAGATACCATATCCGACACCGGTCAATGACAGGCGGGTGCCATCAAAGCCGACAGTTAAACGATCTATACCAGTGGTGACTTTCTGATCGAGAACGGTCTGCAGATGCTTGGCCAGGTTGGCACCGGTGTAGGCACCGTTGGCCAAAGAAATCTGATAATCGCGGCCATTGATTTTCAGGCTTAGATCATGATTGCTGTTGGTGATGTTGAGCACCGGTGTGGTGATATCGACAGGCGCGGTCACCAGATCCGCGCCGCCCACCTTCGCCTGCTGGGCGATCTGGGTGGTGCTCACCGTGAACGGGGCGGTGGTCACGGTCTTCGCTGTTAAACTCCCGAATTGAACATTGGCGTTCGAGCTGATGCCACTATTGGCAAAGACTTTGGCTACCCCACTGGGATCGGCAGCCATCTTCGCCTGAAAAACACTTTCATCGAAGCTCAATTTGCCTGAGGTGCGATCAATGGTCATGCCCACCGAGGTCAAGGTCGATAGTGCCGGACTACCACCTGACGCCGAGGACAACAGCGCCTGCGTCAGGGTGGCGACACCATTGCGCACCGTTCCATCGGAAAACAACGGACCGGCAAGTTTCGTGGTGCCATTATACGAAGCGTTATCGACCATGAACTGGACGATATTATTGTAACTGGCGACAAAAGTCTTGGCGGCGGCGAGGGTATTAGCGCCATCGACGCCGACGGTGAGGGTCGAAGTGCCGAAAGCGACAGCTTTGAGCTCCACCCCTTGGATCACATTTGAGAAAGTGTTCGATGCCTGGGTGACCGTAAACGCCCCCGAGCCGATTTTCAGCTGCGCGTCAACCGCCCCCTGCAACACCAGCATGGCATTAGGATCTGCGACGCCGGGTGAGGTTTCTGTACCTGGTGCGGTGAACAACGTGCTGAGCGCGCCACCACCGGTGACCGTAACCGCATTGGCGACGCCGGTGTTGGCGCTGGTCATCATCAAACGATAGCCGGTGCCATCGTTGAGGACCGAAGCGCTGACGCCGGCCCCCGCGGCATTGATCGCCTGGGCAATGCCATTGAGTGATGAGTTGGCAGTATCGATGGTCAGGGTGGTCACCGCCCCGCCGCCTAATTGTAGATTCACCGTCCCCGCACCGACGATGGCGGTCGCCGAGCCCTGGGCGCTTGTCGCCAGCTGTTTAGCTTTGGCCACGCTCACGACTTCGAATTGATAGGTGCCAGCCGTGGCCGCCGAGGTGGCGGTGGCGGTCAAGGCGCCAACATTCGATGAGGTCGCTTGACGAGTGCTGTACAAGGAAGGTGAATTCAATGCCGCCAGATCAAGTTGGTGTGACAGTAGGCGGGTGTTGAGCACGCGCACCGAATCCAGACGGGTCTGGAAGGTACTGCGACGGGTTTCCATCAGCGCCGTCGAGGCCCGATCAGCCTTGACGAAGGCATCGATGATCGAAGCGGAATCAATGCCCGAGGCCAGGCCTGATACTGATGCCGCATTACCGATTGCGCTGGAAATTGCCATAATATCTGCCGATCAGGCCTGTTGGTTGATGAATGCACCGACCAGGGCATTGATCCGCTTGCGCAGATCGAGCACCTCTTGCGAAGGGATCTGGCGAATGACTTCGCCTTGATCTCCGATGATCTTCACCAGCAGGGTCTTGCCGGAGTCGTCGACGCTGAATGCCAACTGCTGGCCGCTGGCGACCTCGATCACCTGCTTGATGTGGGCGATCGCCGAGTGCAATTCATCGGCAGACGGCTCTTTGTCACCGGTAGAGAATACGCTTTCGACGCCGGAAACTGTCCGCTGACGGGCGGTGGCTACTTGCAGGTGTTGGTCCTCCCGGGTTTGCACCGGGCGGGTGGTATCGGCAACTTGCGTCGCGAGTAGGGCATCGATGCGACTCATGATAGACCTCGCCATTCCGAAAAGACAGCTGTTGGAATAGAACTCTTGTCAGTCAGTGTCGGCGATCCGTACCATGACTTGAGCCTCATTTAACAACCAACGCCCTGCTCACGTTTTTTTGTTACAAACGTTTCAGCGTTCGCGAATGCATCGCCCGCAGCGAATCGCAAACGCAGGAAACATGCCAAGTTCGTGCTCAAGTCGTGGTCGCCACAGCCGAAGCTGATTCCACAGGGGAACGGTACGTCACCGAACCCCTTACACATGCGGCACGGATGCTGCATCCACGGCTCTCCCCCACGGAGGAATCATGAGCTTACGTATCAATCACAACATCGCTGCCGCCAATGGCCATCGCAATATGGTCAGGAACGACCATATGGTGTCCAAATCCCTCGAACGCTTATCGAGCGGTCTGCGCATCAACAAAGCCGCTGACGACGCCGCAGGTTTGGTTATTTCCGAACAGATGCGCGCCCAGCTCACCGGCTTGAATCAGGCGGTCGCCAACAGTGAACAAGCGGTCACCCTGGTGCAGACCGCTGAAGGTGCGTTGGACGAAACCAACAGTCTGCTGAACAAGGCCCGTAGCTTGGCCCTGCATGCCGCCAATGAAGGCCTCAACGATCAAAATGCGGTGATCGCCGATCAGGGCGAACTCGATAACATCATCGATTCGGTGACGCGTATCTCGTCCACCACCCAGTTTGGTACCAAGAAGCTCCTCGATGGCTCGTTGGGTTCGGCCTCGTCGAAACTCAGCGGCCTGCAATCGGTACAGCTCGGTGGCGACTATGCCTCGAAGCTGGCCGGCGGTAGCGTGGTCAAGGGCTTCAACACCTTGCAAGTCACGGCCCAAGCTACCCAGTCCTCTGCCGTGGTGACCATGGGTGGTGCTGCCGATATCTTCTCGGGTGGTACCCTGGCCGCGGCCACCGGTACGGATGTGGTGCAGAAGGCCTTCGCCATCTCGATCAACGGCTCGCAGCTGACGATCGCCTCGGGCACCACCAAGAACCAGTTGGTGCAGCAGATCAACGCCGTCGGTGCCAAGGTCGGCTTCACCGCCACCCTCACCGGTTCATCCACCGGTGGCACCTTGGGTGACATTGTTCTGCAAGCCAAAGACTACGGTGCTCAGGTCACCTTTAACGTCCAGTTCAACTCGGGCGCCACCGGTGCCTCGACGGTCTCGACCGTCCAGACCGCTGGCGTCGACATGGCCGCGACACTGTACCTGTACTCGGGCGACAACGGCGTTGGCGGTACGGCCACCACCGGCTCGACGCAGACCCTGGCCCTGACCGCGTCGGGCAACGGCCTGCGCTTGGTTGATGGCAAGGGGGCGGTGCTGACCTTCAATGCCGCGATCGGTATCGTCACCGGCGCCGCCGGTTCAGGCGGTGTCTACTACGGGGCGGTTGATAGCACCAAGGGCGGGGCGACCTTCCAGATCGGCGCCAACGTCAATCAGACGGCGACCGTCGCTCTGTCCAGCTCAAGTGCCAATGACATCGGTACCGCTGCCTCGGGTACCTACTCGAGCTTTGCCCAGCTCAAGGGTTCGTCCCTGGTCGGCGGCAACGCTCAAGAAGCGCTCAAGGTCATCGACAAGGCCATCGACGATGTCACTACCGCTCGCGGTGCGCTCGGTGCTTTCCAGGCCAATACCCTGGAAACCTCGATCAACAGCTTGCGGGTTACCCAGGAAAATCTGACGGCTGCGGAGTCCACCATCCGTGACGTTGATTTCGCCGCTGAATCGTCGCAGTTCACCAAGAACAACATCTTGGTGCAGGCTAGTACCGCGATGTTGGCACAGGCTAACCAGCTGCCGCAAAACGTCCTCAAGCTGCTCGGCTAAGCGAGCTAAATCGCTCTTAAGAGCGTGAGGGCTTCCGCAACGCGGAGATGCAACGACCCCCAGCGGATATCCGCTGGGGGTCGTTGTTTTTTCTCGTCTTCCCGCGCCTAGGGGGTTGTTGCTGACCACCCACTAGCGCAAGGGGTCTTCGCGATTGGCACGCAGGATGCGTTGGTGTCTTCCGTCAACACGCGGCTCCGAATCGGATCCGCCGCCTTTCGGGAGCACGCCATGAGCTTACGCATTAATCACAACATCTCCGCGCTCAGGGGCCATCGCAATATGGTCAAGAACGACGCGGCGGTTTCCAAGTCCCTTGAGCGGCTATCCAGCGGACTGCGCATCAACCGCGCCGCTGACGATGCCGCCGGTCTGATCATCTCCGAACAGATGCGCGCCCAGCTAACCGGCCTGCACCAAGCCCTCGCCAACAGCGAACAAGCGGTAACCCTGGTGCAAACCGCTGAAGGTGCGCTGGACGAAGTCAGCAGCTTGCTGAATAAAGCCCGCAGCTTGGCAATCCATGCCGCCAATGAAGGCCTCAATGATCAGAACGGTCTCGTAGCCGATCAAAGCGAACTCGATAACGTTATCGATTCAGTGAATCGCATCGCTGCCAACACCCAGTTCGGCACCAAGAGGCTACTCGACGGCTCGCTGGGCTCAGGAACTTCGAATAACCCCGGCATCAGTTCGGTGAAGCTCGGCGGTGACTATACCTCCAAGCTCGCTGCCGGTACCGCCGTCAAGGGTTTCCACACTTTGCAGATCACCACCGAAGCGACGCAAGCCTCGATCGATCTGACCATGGCCGGTTCCGCGGATATCTGGTCAGGCGGCTCGCTCGATGTGGCTAGCGGTTCCGATGTAGCGCAGAAGGCGTTTGTGCTGTCAATCAATGGGGCGAAAATCAGCATCTCCTCGGGCACCACTAAGAGCCAGTTCATCCAGCAGATCAATGCCGTGGGTTCAACGGTTGGCTTCACCGCCTTCAACACCGGCGCCGAAACTTCCAGTGGTTTGGGTAACATCACCCTCAAAATGGCCGCCTACGGCAGTCTGGCCGCTTTCGACATCCAGTTCGTTAGCGGCGCCACGGGTGCCTCGACGGTGGCCTCCACCAATAACTTTGTCGGCATCGACGCAGCCGCCACTATGTTCGTCTACTCCGGCGACAGTGGTCCCGGCGGCGCGGCCAGCTCGGGTGCCACGCAACAAATTGCATTTACCTCCTCAGGCAATGGCCTACGCCTGGTTTCTGCCGGCGGCTCAGTGCTGGTGCTGTCTGCTCCATTGGGCATTAACTCCGGTGTTGGCGGTAATAGCGGTTTTTACTTCGGGGCCATTGATGGCACGAAGGGTGGTGCGACCTTCCAGATCGGTGCCAACGTCAACCAGACGGCCACCGTGGAATTGGGCGGTGTTACTGCCAGTCAGCTCGGTTCGGGTGGCAGTGGCACCTATGCCAATCTGTACCAGCTGCGTGGCTCAGCGTTCATTTCAGGCCAATCGCAGGAGGCATTGAAAGTCATCGACAAGGCCATCGACGACGTCACAACCACGCGCGGTAACCTCGGTGCATTCCAATCGGCAACACTGGAATCCACGCTCAATAGTCTGCGCGTCACCCAAGAAAATCTAACATCCGCAGAAAGTACCATCCGCGATGTCGACTTTGCCGAGGAGTCAGCTCAGTTCACCAAGAACAACATCCTCGTGCAGTCGGCGACGGCCATGTTGGCACAAGCGAATCAATTGCCGCAAAATGTTCTTAAGCTGCTGCAGTAAGGTCTTGGCGCTGGCGAGTGACGCCAGCTGATGGTACATTGGCCGCCCTGGGAGTGATGTGATGTCTAGCACTGGTTATCAAACGCGACGGGCAGATATGCTCAATCGCGTTCCGTTCCTCGAACCACTGCTGCCGACACATCCTGGCCCAGTGCCGGTTATCTCAGCACTGACGCCACACGCCTGTGCCGGATTGATGCGCCAAACTGCGGATAACCACGCGGCCTTGGTGCTGCTTTTGGGATGGGGTGATGGCTCATTGCCCAAAGCCCTGCTGACTGATCCGTTGACGCGCCAGAAGCAGATCCACGTCCTCATCTTCCCTGGTGAAGAAGACGCCCTGGCCCGTTCATTGATCGGTGACGATGACCAACGGTTGGCGCTTGATGGCGGCATCCGTTTTTCGCATGTCCACGACCGTGCCTCAGTGCGCGTCGCGCTCGGACAGAGTTACTCGCGCCACGAAGAGCTACCGGTGTTGGCCGGACTCGACATCATTGCCGACCATCCGCTGACCGCCGCCGCCATGGCCGTGCGCCAACAACTGGCCGCCGATGTCTACACCTTGCTTGCGGACCGCCCGCAAGCCTATGGCAACGACATCCTCGATTCATTTACTGGCTTGACCAATTCGTCAAAGAATGCCGCCACGTTGCTGCCGGCGCCGACCATCGGCGACATGCGCGGCTACTTCGGCGACACTCCCATCATCGCCATCGGCGCAGGTCCCAGTCTGCGCCGCCACCTGCCACGACTGCGCGAGCTGCAGCATCGCTGCATCCTGGTCGCTTGTGACGCGGTCTTGCATGGCCTGCTGGACGCCGGCATCGACCCGCATTTCGTGACTCCGCTCGAACGCGTCGACCTGATCATCCCCATGCTCACGCGCGCCGGTGAAAGCCGCAGCATCTATGCCGGCCTGCCGGTGTGTCCGCCCGCAGCCGTAGCCAATTTCGGGCCCGAGCGCGCCATCGGCCTGTACTGCGGTGATCGCCTGTACAGCTGGCTCGACCCGCAGGTGACCACGCGCATCGCCACCGGGCTGTCCACCGGCACGCTGTCGGTCACCGTCGCCTCGGCTCTGGGCACCGGTCCGGTGTTCCTCATCGGCCACGATTTATCGCGTGACGAACAGGGCACCCATTGGGAAGGTGCCGACTACGCCGGCAAGGATTGGCAGCGCGTCCATTCGTCAGTGACCCAGGACAAACCTTTCGGCTCGGGCTATGAAGAACGCATGATCCGTGGCAATGACGGCGGCTGGGTGAAATCGATCGCCTGGTGGGATCGTTTCCGTGACGACATCTCGATCGAGGGCCACAATCTCGCCGAGGCCGGACGCACCCTCTACAACGTCAACGCCCATGATCGCATCTGCGCCCTCATCGACCACACGCAAGCGGCACCGCTGCCCGATCCGCAGTCGCTGCCACTGCTACCGCCGTTGCGCCTGCCCGCCCGCGATGACCGTCGGCTGATCAATTGGCGCCAACGCGTGCAGCACCTCCCCGCCGATGGCCAAGCCTTTGCCACGCATTTCAAGACCCTGCGCGAGGATCTGGCATTGGCCCGCAGCCAACCGCCGGCCAGCTGGGATCTGCCGGCTTTTGCCAAGCGCATCGATCTCGATTCCGGCGTCTCAGAGGGCAATCGCATGGCCTTCAGCTACATCCTCCGCTCGGCCCTGCACAACTGTAACGCCGAGATGCACCTGCGGCGACGAACCTCGTCACCGGGGCGCTCGGGTTGGAATACTTTGGCCAGCATGGGTGATCTGTGCGACGCCTTGCTGTTGGCCATGGGCACCCTGCAATCAGGTCTTGAGGAGATCACCAATGAGCAGCGCTGATACGGCCACGGCGCCTGCAGCTGCGGCCGCAGCCGCCAATCAGGCCAGCGACGGCTTGCGCCGCCTGCGTACATGGATCACCGCCCAAGGCCTGCATTCAACGGATCCCGGCCAGGCCATCCGCGATGAATTCCAACGCACCGCCTTGTCGGCCACCGTTCGCCGCATGTTCTTCTTCGGCGTCGAATCCTCGCTCACCCGCTATAGCGCTCGCGAACTGCTGCAATTCCAGCTGATCATTTCTGGTGATTTCGCCACCTACTTCGCCCGCATCACATGGAGCCGCGCCGTCGTTGAAGACGATGGCGCCGTGTTGCAGGCCCTGGCCGACAGCGGCATGGTCGATGAACAAGTGGCGTGGACGACCCAACTGCCGGCCACCGCCGATGGCCTCACCGGCGAAGAGCTGCACGTCTGGCGACTGCTGCAATGCCGCCGCGACCCGCTGCTTTTTTCGGTCGATTGGCTGTGGGCGATCACCAACGAATTGCCACGCGTGGGCGCCGCCATGGTGTTGGCGGTCTTGCCGCAACGCAGCGATTGCACGCAGAGCATCAACCAATGGCTGCAACGCCATCCGGCTGCCCTGGCCAGCGTCGAGACCGATGACTTGCTGACGGCCCTGGTCAGCAGCAGTGCCGAACATCCGCAGACCACCCTTGCCCCCTTCGCCGGCTGGTACGCCGACCGCACGGTGCTGGCGGCGGCGGAATGGCACCTCGAACACGGCGAATCACGCGCCGCCATCGATCTCTGCCGCACCCTCCGCCCCTATGGCCCATGCTTTGAACAAGCGCATCTGGTCGCCGGCCTGGCAGCCTGTGAACTCGGCGACGCCAACCAGGCCCACGACATCTGGCGGAGCATGCCGGTCGGTGTGCGCGCCGATGCCTTGTACCTGCGCTTGGCGGCGCTGCGCCCGGCACTGGCCGACGATGCCGACATCGAACTGCTGGCCCGACGGATTCCCGTCGATCGCCCGCAGACGTTCTTCTCGGCCATCAAACTGCTGATCGAACGTGGCAGCCTGACCCTTGCCCGCGACATCTGTCGCGTCCGCACGGCGGAATTTCCGCACCCTGAGATCCAGGCGCTCATCGTCGCTCTTGGCGATGCAAAACCATGAGCGAAACGCAGGCCACCACCTTCGCCGGCGGAGAAGGCGATGCGTGGTATACACGCAACCGCAGTCATCTTTCGGCCTATGAAGTCGAGGTCGATCCGGTCGCCCGCGCCATCGCCGCAACCGGCCTCAAGCCGCGCAGCATTCTCGATCTGGGATGTTCGTCGGGCACCCGCTTAGCGGCCCTATGCCGCCGCTACACTGCCACTGGCACAGGCGTTGAACCCTCGGCCGCCGCCATCAGCGAAGCCCGCATCCGCGATCCGCAGCTGACCTGGCATGTCGGCACCCTCGATGCGCATCCGCAGCTGAGCACCACCTTCGACGTGGTCATCGTCAGCTTCGTGCTGCATTGGGTCGACCGGCGGCGTCTGCTGACCAGCCTGGCGGCGATCGACGCATGCGTCGCTGATGGCGGCTGCTTGGTGATTTCCGATTTCCTGCCCGAGCACCCGTTGCGCCGCGAATACCACCACCTCGCTGGGCAAGGCGTGTTCACTTATAAGAACGATTATCCGGCCATGCTGTTGAGCACCGGTTTATATCGGCCATTGCTGCGCCAGAGCCTCGACTATCCGGGATTTGCGGCGGCCGTACCGGGAAGCACTGACCGTGCGCACGTAGCCGTGCTCGAACGCTTGCCGGCCAGCGCCATCACCCTGGACTGAACAGGTTCCAGGCCAGCGGTGTGCCACGCGCAATCGCTTGCCGCGCCACCCGCCCCAGCACCTGCGGCAGCTCCCGCGGCGGCAGGCCGTTACCAGGGCGGACACAACGCACATCGGCGGCGCTGACGACGTGACCAGCGGCCATGTCGCGGCCGGCAAACAATGATTTCCGAAACACCACGCTGCCAGCGTCGGCCTGGCCGGGGCCAAAAGCCGGCGCTGCTGCCAACGCTGCTTCGGCATCACGCAACGCACGGACTTGCGCTGCGAATTCATGCGGCTCCAGACTGAAGCCGCTGTCAGGACCGCCGTCGGCACGCCGTAGGCACAGGTGTTTTTCCCACAACCGCGCGCCCAACGCCACGGCGGCGATCACCGCCGTGCCATCTAGGCTATGGTCGGACAAACCCACGGTGCAGCCGTAGCGGGCGGCGAGATACGGGATGTTCTGCAAGCGGAAATCACCTGGCGCGCAGGGATAGGCCGAGACGCACGTCAGCAATGCCAGATGCGGGCAGCCACCGACACGCAAGGTCGCCACCGCTTCGTCGATCTCGGCTGCGCTGGCCAAGCCGGTGGACATGATCACCGGCTTGCGTGTCGCCGCCACGCACTGCAGCAATGGAATATCGACGACTTCAAACGAGGCGATTTTATACCACGGCACGGCGAGCGCCTCAAGGAAGTCCACCGCCGTCGGATCAAACGGTGTCGAGAAGCACCGCAGCCCCACCCGTCGGGCCTCGGCGAACAACTCGTCATGCCAGGCCCATGGCGTCGAGGCTTCGCCATACAGATCGTACAGCCGCCGGCCGTTCCATGGCCCGCCATGAATAGTGAACCAGTCACCGGGGGCATCCATGGTGATGGTATCGGCCGTGTACGTCTGCAGCTTCACCGCGTCGGCACCCGCTTCTTTGGCTGCGTGGATCAATTCCAGCGCCCGAGCCTTGCTGCCGTTGTGATTGCCCGATAGCTCGGCAATCACGATCACCGGTTCGCTCAGGGTGGGAAAAAGATTCATGGGGTTTCCTCAATGACCAGACGCAGACGCAATTCACGACCATCAACCACATATGGAGCACCCGGATGACCGGCAAAGGAGCGCGACCGCAGCAAATCAATCAGTTGCCGGCCGGTATAGGTGGCCTCGGGATCGACGCGCAGCAGCGCATCCAGATCCCGTACCCGGTGGGTCACCGCGCCGGCCAGCGGTGGCTGCGGCCGGGCCATCAAGGCGCCCGCCAACCACACCGGCAAGGCTTCGCCCAGCAACACCGCCGCCGCCTGCATCAGGCGTGTGTATACCGCCTGGGCATCGTCGGTGACGGTCACCACCACCGCCACCTGGGCGAGGATCGGCCCGCTGTCGACGCCGGCATCGACCAGGTGCAGGGTCACGCCGGCGGGTTCACCGTTGGCTAGGGCCCAGGCATTGGGATGCGCCCCCCGGCCATAAGGCAGATAGGACGGATGCAGATTGGCGATGCCGTGTACGAACACGTCGATCAACGGCTGACGCAGGATCTCGCCATACAACACCGACACACCGTGCGTCGGCTGACAGGCCGCGATAGCAGTCGCATCAGCATGCTGCCATACCGGAATTTCCGCCGGGATCGCCGCCAGGAGTTCGTCGGCAGCGCGTTGCCGTGCCGGTGCATGCATCACCACGCCCACCAGGTGCGGCGCCAGCAGGCGCAGCGCCTGGGCTCCCAGGCTGCCGTTGACGAAGGCGATTACGCGCGGCACAGCAGGCTCTCCATGAGTTGTACCATGCGCGCGGCGCCGTGTCCGTCTACCACGCCCGCCGGCGGCGGCCTGGCCGCATGCACCGCCGCAACGACATGAGCGATGGTGGACGGCTCAAGAACCGTGGCCAGGTCCTGCGCGCGCAAACCGGCCACGATGGTCGCCTGGTTATCGACGGTATGGATGGCCACCAACGGCGCGCCGACGCACAATGCCTCCCACACCGCCGAACCAGCGCCGAACACCGCCGCCCTGCAGGTCGCTAAAGCCTGCGCCAGCTCATCGGCATTGATGCCTGAGCGCACTGTCACTCCCGGGCGCGGCAGGACTTCACGGCTGATGACCAGCACTGGCAGCCCGGCCGCGGTGAGGTGGTCGACAATGGCCACCGACAAATGTCGATGATCGGTGCCGCCGAGCATCACCAGCACTGGACCCCTGCCGGCTGCGGATGCCTGCCAACGCTGCGCGCGAAAAGGTGCGCGCAGCAAAGCATAGGTCGGCCCCACACGACCGTGCGCGCCGTAGGCATCGGCGGCAACGCCAAGATTCTGATTGAGCACCACCGTCGCCTGCGTCAGGTCGCGCCCGGGGACGTCGTCGATGACGATCACCGGTTTTCGGCGGGGCAAGTCGCCACCGCTGATGCTATAATGATCAACCACGAGCATATCGCATGGACAGCATGCCAAGGCCTCACGTGGCGATAGTTGTGGCGCCAGCACCCGCTGCGGCAGATCGGCCCACGCCCAACCATGGGTTGAACCCGGCAGATCACGGCAACACAGGCACACCTGGTGACCGGCAGCGAGCACCGCTTCAGCCAGGGCGCGCGTACGCACTTGGTGGCCGGCACCGATCTCAGGACTGCCATCAGCGAAAATGCCAACGTTCATCGCGGCCACGTCCGTGGATCAGTGAGCGTGAGGTCAGTCGGCTCACATCCTGCCAACAGTTCGCTCACGCCCATCGGAAGGGCTTCAGCATCGGCTGCCGCTAAGGCGTCGTCGAGCTGCTGCGGGCGATCGATACCGATCAGCACGTGACCGATGGCGGCATCGTCGAGCAAGGCGCGCAACGCCAGATGATGCAGCGGAATCGCCAAACTCTCGGCCACTGCCAGGCAGCGTGCCCGCGCCGCTTGCAGGCCAGCGAGGGCGGTTGGCAGTTGGGCACCCTTAGGAGTCAACACGCCCTGTAAAAAAACGCTGCGCACGGCGATGGTCACGCTTCGCGTGCGTGCGGCGGCGGCGGCGATAGCGCGCAGCACGCTGCGGTTGAGAATATTGGCCTCGACCTGCACCAAGCTGAACCAGCCGCTGGTGACCGCCGCCAACGCGTCTTCAATGCCATAGGTGCTGCATGCGAGACGGCCATAGCGCGAGTCAGCAGCCAGAGCCGGCCACGCCTGGGCGAAGCCGGCTTCTTCACCGGCCTCCCGCGTCCAATTATGCCAATGGAACACGTCGACGTTTCGGCGAGCGAGACGCTGCAGCGAGCCCGCCAACGATTCAGCCAATGCTGCCGGCAAGCTCCCTGCATGCAGGCGCCGATCAAACTTCGTCCACACCGCACCATCAACGGGCATGGCGCGACCGAGGCGCACTTCCGCTTCGCCATAGGCCGGAGCGGTGTCGAAACTGGGGATGCCCGCCGCCCACGCAGCACGTAGCAATGCCGTGGCGGTGGCTTCGTCGGGCGCGGCATTGCTGCCGTCGGCGTTGGCCAGGCCATAGGCCAGCCCAAGCGCGGCGGTACCCACCACCAAGCGACGGCGACGTTCAACCGCGGCGGAAGATGACTTCATTGACCTGCCCCTGCAGGAACGCATCCACCGCGTGCAGGTCGAGAGCCGTGCGTAGCACCCGCATGGCGCCGCGATAGGCCTCGATGGTGCGCTCGATATCGGCATCGGTATGGGCGAAGGACAAGAACTGGCTGCCGCTGAAGAGGATGCCGCGACGCAGCATCTCTTGCTGAAATAGCGATTTCAACTGCAGGCCACTCCAGCGTGGCGTATCGGCGAAGGTGACGATGGTCCACGGCGGCATCCCCTGACAGTCGCTGATGGTGCCGAGGGCGAATTCCGCCGCCAGTGCCTGGTAGCCGTTTTGCAGCCGCGCTCCATGCCGCCATACGTGGCCCCAATAGTCGTCGCGCTCCATGACGTCAAGCGTCGCCATCGCCGCCGCCAGACCCATGGTTTCGCCACCGAAAGTGAAGGAGAAGAAAATCTCCTCGAATGGTTGCATGAACTCGCGGCGACCGGCAACCACCGCCATCGGTACGCCGTTGGCCATGCCCTTGCCCATCGCCGTTAAATCAGGGATGACCTTGAAATATTCCTGCGCGCCGCCGCGCGCGTAACGGAACCCGGTGATGACTTCGTCGAAAATAAGCACCACGCCGAAACGCGTCGCCAGCTCGCGCACGCCTTCCAGGTAGCCTGGTTTCGGCGGTGTGAGATTAACCGGCTCCATGATCACCGCTGCGTGCGACTTGCTCGCCAAGAGTTTTTCCAGGGCCGGCAGGTCATTGTAGGGGAAGGCCGAAGTCAGGGCCATGATTTCCCCCGGCACGCCCTTGGCGCGCACGCCATAACTGGCCTCGATCGCCCAATCCTGCCAGCCATGATAGCCGTGACGGGCGATGAAGGTGCGCCCGGTCTTGGCGCGGGCCGCGCGCACGCAGGCCGCCGTGGCGTCGCTGCCGTTTTTCCCAAAGCGGATCATGCCGTCACCGGCCGCACACGGGATGATCGAGCGCAGGCGCTCTGCCAAGACCACCTCCAAGGGATGCATCAGCGAATGGGTATTGCCGTCGGTGAGGGCCTTCACCACTGCCTCGATCACAGCCGGATGACCGTGACCCAAGGTCACCGGCCCCAGGCCCATGGGGTAATCGATGAATTCATTGCCATCGACATCCCACACGTGCGCACCCTGGCCACGGGCCAGGTATTTGGGTGCAAAGCCGCGCACCCATTGCGTTGGTCCCTTGGACAAGGTTTGCGTGCCGGCCGGAACCAGGCCCTGGCTGCGCGTCCACAACGCCTCGCTGACCGCAGTCAGTGGCCGTGGCGCGGCGTCCAAAGCCGCGCGATAGGTGCGGATGGCGCCGGCATTGGGTCGTTCGCCGGCGCGGCTGCGCTGCTGCAGATCCGGGCGCCGGCGTACTGCTGACAACAACGCTTCGATGCGCGCTTGGGCGCCACCGGCCTCGTTCAAGAGATCGGCGATCAAGGCGATGTGCTCGGGCTGATCGACTGACCAATGGTAGTCGCTGAAATCGCCAGCGGTGCAAACGTAATTGGAGGCCGGCCAACGCTCGGGGTGAGTGCGGATGAATGGTGTGACATGTTCACGTTCATGGCCAGGAGCAGCTTCGAGGCAGGCGGCCTGCAGGGCTGCCAACGACGTCACTTCGCAATCCAGGCCATCGGGGAAGCTAGGTGGAGCGATGTTCGAGGCGTAGCCGCAACCGCTGGCCAGAAACTGGGCGACTAAAATGTCGATGAGGTCCGGGTCGACCACAGGGCAATCACCGGTGATGCGCACCACGACTTCGGCGTCATGCGCAGCGGCGGCGGCGGTAAAACGTTCCAGGACATCATCACGTGAACCGCGGTACACGGCGAAACCGGCGGCGATCACGGTCGCTGCCAAGCCATCGTCATCGGCCTGGTCGCTGGTGGCCACCACCACCTGCGCCACGCTGGCCGCCTGCGCCACGCGCCGGCAGACATGCACGATCAACGGCGTGCCCAGCAGCTCGACCAGCATCTTGCCGGGAAAGCGCTGCGACGACATGCGCGCTTGGACAACCGCAATGGTGCGCATGGCCGCGACCTCTCTCTGTGGTGATCTCTGGTGATCTCTAGTGATTAATGCTCGATTTTAAGCGTCGCGAGGATGGCCTGCAGGCCGGGGACGTCGAGCCAACGCTCATTGGTGTCCGAAGCGTAGACGAAGCCGTCGCGCAGCGGCTTGCCGCCGATCTGCTGCAAACGCTCGTACGATGCCATCATCTGGTTGAACACCGCCTGCGGGGCGATGGCGTAATGATCGTCGAACTCGACGGTGTTGCGCGAATCGTCTTCACCGATCATCAGCTCGTGCAGCTTTTCGCCGGGACGGATACCGGTGACCTTCATGCTCACGCCGGGGGCGATGGCGGTGACCAGGTCGGTGATCTTCATTGACGGGATCTTCGGCACGAAGACTTCGCCACCCAACATGCGATTAAAATTGTCGACCACAAACTGCGCGGCCTGTTCGAGCGTGATCCAAAAGCGCGTCATGCGCGGATCGGTGACGGTGACCTCGGTGGCGCCGTCGGCGACCATCTTGCGCCACTTGGGCACGATCGAGCCGCGTGAGCCGAGCACGTTGCCATAGCGTACCACCGAGAACTTCGGCATGCCCTTGGCCCCGACATAGGCATTGGCGGCGACAAAGAGCTTGTCGCTGCACAGCTTGGTCGCGCCGTAGAGGTTGATGGGGTTGGCTGCCTTATCCGTAGACAAGGCGATGACTTTCTCAACACCGCGATCAATCGCCGCATCGATGACATTCATCGCCCCATGGACATTGGTCTTGATGAACTCGGTGGGATTGTATTCAGCTGCCGGCACCTGCTTCAGGGCCGCCGCATGCACCACGTAGTCGACATCGCGGAAGGCTCGCTCGAGGCGGTCCTTGTCGCGCACATCGCCGAGGAAATAGCGGATATCCGCGTGATCGAAGACGGGATCCGACTGGCGCATCTCCCACTGCTTGAGCTCATCGCGCGAGAAAACGATGACCTTGCGCGGTCGGTGTTCGAGCAGCGCCTTGCGGATGAACTGCTTGCCGAACGAGCCGGTGCCACCAGTTACAAGAATGACTTTATCGTGCAGCGAAAGATTTTCGTTCATATCTGGCTCCCAGCATCGTCAGTTACTGACAAAGCTTAAGAGCATTCCTACGCACCCCGCGTGCCGGATCTGCGACACGCAACGTCTGCATCGGTTTTTCGATTACATACCGACCAGCGACCAGCGACCAGCGACCAGCGACCAGCGACCAGCGACCAGC
>JAYVTR010000177.1:0-3967 GCA_043788625.1 Planctomycetota bacterium | reverse complement strand
GGCTGAGTCAAACCGCTCGAAGAAAACGACCAGGAAGGTCACATACACGCGTCAGCAAAGCACCGGCCGTGAAGCGGAAAGGTTAACCGAGGGCCATTGTGGTTCACCCCGCACTGACGGTGACTGAAGTGGCGAGGAGGTCGGCAGCGTTCAAGCCTAGGGCGACGGCTAACTTGCAGCGAGTGTTGGGGCGCGAAGGCCAGCTACCACGTCGCTCGATCTTAACGATTGTCGAGACGGAGAGGTTGGCCTTAAAAGCCAACTCTTCTTGTGTCAGCAGAACCGCTTCGCGAGCTTGCTTGGGTGTCATGACGAAATCTTTACCGGTAATAGTTACCAGTCAAGAAAAACTTTTACTGGTAATGAAATCAGTAAAGATTGGGATCTATGTCAGGTCTTTCTGAACGTTTAGAATGGTCTCTCGCGCATTGCGGTAACATGCAGGCACAGGATCTGGCAAACAAAATAGGCGTCGCAAAGCAAACAATTACAGCGATAAAAGCAGGTAAAATGCCTGGGAAGCGCCATCTTCCTCTGATTGGTAAGGTACTCGGCGTTGATCATGAGTGGCTTTTAACAGGTGATCCTGAGCGTGCGCCTGAGTGGGCACGTGGCCCTACCTATTTGACAAGAGAGCATGAAAAGGCATTGGCTGCCTATGTGACCGCCACAGAGGATTTAAGACGTGCAATGGAGGCAGCCAAAAATGCCGCCAATCTTGGTGAAATCCGTCTTTTACTGGCCGAAAACAATGCCCTGCGCCAGCAACTTGCCGCCCTTGGCATTGAACCGATTGAACTGACCCGCACCGAAAAACTGCTTGCCGCTGCTGGCGGTGACCTTGCCAGTATGAAAACCGACCCCGAGCACGACGAATTGGTGCGCGCGGCCCTGGCTGTAGAGCACCGCCCGCCATCCGATTTGCCGTCAGGGCCGCCGCCTAGTCGTACAAACAAGCGTCAGCATTCAGTGACCAAGCCAGCGAATCCATGATTCGCAAAACGGTATCACGCCTTTCAAAATTAGTTCTCTCATTGCGAATGGAGCTTATCCAGGAGCGTAACTGGCGGAAATATTACGAGAGCGAAGCGCGAGAAGCTGCCAAAAAGCCGGGCACAAGCCCGACGCTCAAAGCCATCCGTGAATTGACGCCCCGTCCTGATGTACATCCAGGGGTACGCGTTGCCTGTCGTAGTTTGGGCGAGGGGCCAATTGAATGGCTTTCAGAAGTAGTTAAGGCCCGGCAATTATATGTCGATTCTGAACATGCGATGGCGTGGCTATACGAGTTTTTAGATCGATTAGAGACTTCAGCATTGAGTCATCCGATTGAGTGTCGCTATTTGCGGGCTTTATGTGGCCGCTCCTGGGAATTAGTTTTTCAGCAACTCACTGAAGGCGCCGATCCTGATATGCATAGTTGGCGTGCGCTGGCAGTTTTCTTTGCGATGGAAGATGAAACGACGGAACGTTTGCTGTGGTGGCTGTGGGACCGTGCGCATGAAGAAACGCGCGATCTCGAATTACGAGCGGCAGTTGGCGTTTAAAGCTGATTACTATTTTCTCGAATGAGCTTAAACTATGAATGAATTACCAGTTAATTTAAATGAATTGTTGCCGGTATTTAGTTTTAAGAGCTCGACGTTGATGGCTGAGGCCTTAGCGCCACGTCCAATGGGAGGAAAGCTTATCTTTGCGTTTATGGATGGCAGTGGGGACGATTGTATCAGTGAAAAATTATTGGATAGATGGCATACTTGGGCCGCTGTGATGGCTAAAGCTCCACATCTGAGCAGCCAGGATTTATCAAAAAGTTTTCATATGCACGGTATAAGCTTGCGTAAATGGAGTGGTGTAGATCCACATAAGCCGAAAAAAGCATTGAATCGAATGGCGAAAAATACGTATAAAGCCAACGTGAAAAAGGCCATTCTGCTTGGAAATCATGATTCAATGTTGATTCGTGGTTGGTCTTATCGAGGCCGGGAATTACTGGCTATGAAAAGGATTTTATATGATTTATTAAAGCTGGAATATGTTAATAGTATTGATCAGCAATGGCGAACAGTAGTTGAATTCACCAATTTGAAATATCACGGTAAACCGGCGATTATGCTTGAGGGGAATGCGGTTGTCTTAGTTGACATTGCCGCTCAACTCATTGCTTTATACTCTCACTTAGCTGAAAATTGTGAAAAAATTGGTGTGGAAGACATGAATCTTTGCATTGTTACGGATCCACTTTGTGGCGATAATTATAAGTCAAAGTTTCATGGGGACTTTGTCATGAGTCTCTTGAATCGAATTGCTCCTGGGAAAATACATATCATGCATGCTCAGATTCAGGATCTTCGTGTTGGGGAGCAATTAGCGGATAATATCGCAGGTTGGTTGCAAGAGACTATTACTGATGGTATCGACCAAGCCCAAGCGCTTGCTGACGAAATTAATCAAAGTCCTCGTACCAATCTTATGTGGAATATTTTGGACAAGACTCATCAGCATAGAGTTTTGGGGGCGGTAAAAAATAACCCCCAGGCCGTAAGCCAGGGGGTATAAGTGTCGAAGGACGAACAGCGTTCCGCCAGTGACTTATCGTCCCAGCCATCCCCCGACACCACGACGTTATCAATTTCATAAAATAGTCAACAAAGCTAAGGATTGGGTATGAGTTCAGCTTGGCTCGCCGGCGGCGGGTGGATCGCAAAATTTAAGGGTATCCACGGTGTGCGACGGCAAGTACGGATTCCGGTGCGCATCGTCCCACCGGTATCGACCGAGGAGCACCTGGCTGCGGCCCAGGCGTGGGCTGACCAAGCGGATGGGTTGTGCCGGCTCCTCGAACTGCGCGTCACCGAGTCCATATTGGCTGAGGCCATTGGCATGGGAGCCATGAGCGAAGCGTCTGCATCTGATTTGCGTGCAGGCCTCGCCAACGCACCCGAGCCGATAGGTCCAGGCATGACCCTCCTGACCGCTGCCAGCGCACACCCGTCCACTCTGCGCGAGCCGACCATGGAGAAAAAACGGCACGAACGAGACTTGAAAAAATTCGTGGAATTTTCGGGGGTCAAGCAACTTGTCAATTTGACGCTCGACCATGTCACCGACTATTTGGTGGAGATGCGCAAGCTCGGATATCGGTACGATTCGCGCCGCCATGCTCTGTTGTGGGTGCGCCGCGCCGCTGCCATGGGCCGTAGGTACGGCATCGCTGACCCGCTCGCCGGCTTCAAGCTCGATCGAGCCAGCGATGGCGTTGATGGCGAGGGGGATGGTGATGGCGAGGGGGATGGTGATGGCGAAAATGACCGCGAGGCAGTGTGGACGCTGCTACAGCTGGCAAAGGCCGCTCTGGCTCTCGCGCCTGATCGCCAAGACGGGGATTGCCGCCCCCGGGTGGCTTTGGTCCTGGGTGGATGCATGGGGTTGCGCAGCTCCGAATCCCAACGGCTGCAGGTGCGGGATGTCGACTTGGTCGCCGGAACTCTCGCTGTGGGCGTGCGCCGCCGGAAGCGTGATGCGAGCCGGCGAACGCTGCCGCTACCGGCCTTCGCTAAGGGCTGGATCCAGCCTCTGACGGAGGACAGGCATCCCGAAGATCCATTATTTGCAACGCGTTCACCACGCCGCAAGCCAGGGCCGTTTAACCCGAATTCCTGGGGGCATTGGCTTGGTCCATTGATGGATGCCAGCACCGGGCTCAAATTGCCACCAAAACGGCTGCGAGGCAGCTTTGCCACTTGGTCGATGCGTGCCAATTTGCCGCCGCGTCTGATCGAGAGCTACCTCGGCCACGCCTCGGGGCTGGTGTTGCGGGTTACTGCACGTCATTACCTAGCTGCAGCCGCCATCGATGAGCTGCATCCGTAACCGGTTTACCAACGTCCACCCCAGTCCTCCATCTCCGCCTTATGATGCCCGGCTTCCCCCACGGAGCCCATCATCATGCCCCATTCCATCACCG
>JAYVTR010000176.1:0-10198 GCA_043788625.1 Planctomycetota bacterium | reverse complement strand
GGCACCGGTGGAGATGATCACCGCATCGTACTGGCCCTTGATCTGTTCCCAGGGGATGGTCACGCCGACGGTGACGTTGTAGCGGAACTCGATGCCTTCGGTGGCCAGCAGGTCGATGCGCCGTTGCACTTTTTCTTTGCGCAGCTTGTAGTGCGGGATGCCATACATCAGCAGGCCACCAGCGCGGTCGTTCTTCTCGAACACCGTCACCAAATGGCCAGCGCGGTTTAACTGCTGGGCAGCCGCCAAGCCGGCCGGCCCACCGCCGATGACAGCAACTTTTTTACCCGAGCGGAACTTGGGCTTCTCCGGCTTGATCCAGCCTTCGGCAAAACCCTTGTCGACGATCGAGACCTCGTGCAGCTTGATGGTGACGGCGGGCTCGTTGATGCCAAGGACGCACGAATTTTCGCACGGTGCCGGGCACACGCGGCCGGTGAACTCGGGGAAGTTGTTGGTCGCATGCAGGGCGTGCAGGGCTTCCTTCCACCGTCCACGATAGACCAGGTCGTTCCAATCGGGGATCAGGTTTCCCAGCGGACAACCGCTCATGCAAAATGGCACGCCGCAATCCATGCAACGGCTGGCTTGGGTGCGGACGGCTTCGTCCGGCATGATTTCGATGTGCTCGTCATGATTCTTCAAGCGCAACGTCGCCGGAAGATACTTCGGCGCGCGCCGCGTGTGGGACATGAAGCCTTTGGGATCGCCCATGGTATGCTCTTTTACTGTTCTTTTTTAAGTTTTATTTGGAGTTGTGGACGGCTCAGACCTTGACGGCCTCGCGCACGCCCGACTGGCCGAGCTTGTTGGCCCGTTCAGTAAGCACGCGGCGGAATTCGTGCGGGAAGACCTTCACGAATTTACCCAGGCAAGTTGGCCATTCGGCGAGGATCGCTTTCGCTTTGGGCGAGCCGGTATGCTTCAGATGGTTTTCGAGCAGCTGCTTGAGTACCTCGACACCTTCGGTATCGGCCGTCACTTGCTCCAACTCGACCATGCCGTGGTTGCAGCGCTTGTTGAAGTTGCGGTCTTCGTCGAGCACCCAGGCGATGCCGCCCGACATGCCGGCGGCGAAGTTGCGACCGGTACGGCCGATGATCACCGCGTGGCCCCCGGTCATGTATTCGCAACCGTGGTCGCCGACGCCTTCGATGACCGCGTTGGCACCCGAATTGCGCACGCAGAAGCGTTCGCCGGCCGTGCCGCCGAAGTAGGCCTCGCCGCCGGTGGCACCGTACATCACGGTGTTGCCGACGATGGCGTTCTCGTTCCACACATAGGTCACGTTCTCAGCTGGACGGATGACAATGCGTCCACCCGCCATGCCCTTGCCGACGTAGTCGTTGCCATCGCCGATCAAGGTCAGCGCCATGCCCGGCGACAGGAAAGCGCCGAAGCTCTGCCCGCAGGTGCCGCGGAAATTCAGGGTGATCGTATCCACAGGCAGACCCTCACGACCGTGGCGCTTGGCGACCTCACCCGAGAGCATGGTGCCGGCGGTGCGGTTGCTGTTCTTGAGTGGCAGGTTGAGGGTGACCTTTTCCTTCCGTTCAAGTGCCGCCGCACAGCTGACGATCAGTTCGCGGTCGAGGACCTTGTCAACGCCGTGATCCTGCTTGATCAGGCAGCGGGTGCCGACTTCGGGGCCCACCTGCGGCTTGGTCAGCAGCTTGGAGTAATCCAGGCCCTGCGATTTCCAATGCTTGATGGCGTGGTTCATTTCCAGCAAGTCGGTACGGCCGACCAATTCGTCGATCGACTTCACGCCGAGAGCCGCCAAATGCTCGCGCACTTCTTCGGCAAGGAACATGAAGAAGTTGACGACGTGCTCGGGCTTGCCGTTGAACTTCTTGCGCAGCGTCTCGTTCTGGGTGGCGACGCCCACCGGACAGGTATCGAGGTGGCACTTGCGCATCATGATGCAACCGACCGTCACCAGGGCGACGGTGGCGAAGCCGAATTCCTCGGCGCCAAGCATGGCGGCGATGACCACGTCACGACCGGTGCGCAGCAAACCGTCGGTCTGTACCTTGATGCGTGAGCGCAGATCGTTCAGCACCAGGGTCTGGTGGGTTTCCGCCACACCCAGTTCCCACGGCACGCCGGCGTGCTTGATCGAGCTGATCGGTGACGCACCGGTGCCGCCTTCGCAGCCGGAAATGGTCACGATGTCGGCGTGCGCCTTGGCAACGCCGGCAGCGACGGTACCGACGCCGACTTCGCTCACCAGCTTGACGCTGATGTTGGCCGCGGGGTTGCAGTTCTTCAGATCGAAAATCAGCTGAGCGAGATCTTCGATCGAATAGATGTCGTGATGCGGTGGCGGGCTGACCAGGGTCACACCGGGCACACTGTAGCGCAGCGCACCGATGTACTCGGTCACCTTGTGGCCGGGCAGCTGGCCGCCTTCACCGGGCTTGGCGCCCTGGGCCATCTTGATCTGCAGCTCATCGGCGTTGACCAGGTAATGCGGCGTGACGCCAAAGCGACCTGATGCGATCTGCTTGATCTTCGAGCGGCGCAGGTCGCCATTGGCATCAGCGACGAAGCGTCGTGGGTCTTCGCCACCTTCACCGGTGTTCGAGCGCCCGCCGATGCGATTCATGGCGATGGCGAGGGTTTCGTGGGCCTCGGTGGCAATCGAGCCCAGCGACATGGCGCCGGTGCAGAAACGCGTGAACAGCGATTCGACCGATTCGACCTGGTCGAGCGGTATAGCTGTTGGCGCGGTCTTCAGCTTGAACAGGCCGCGCAGGGTGCAGAGGTTCTTCGACTGGTCATCGACCAGCTTGGTATAGCGGCGGAACGTCGCCCGATCGCCAGCACGCACGCTGTGCTGCAGCAAGGCGATGACTTCCGGATTCATCAGGTGGAATTCGCCATCGCGACGCCAGTGGTAATAGCCACCGCGTTCGAGATCGCGATTTTTGTCGATCAGCGGCGCGAACGCCACGCGGTGGCGCTTGAGTGCTTCGGTGGCGACCTCGATGGCGCCGGCGCCTTCGATGCGCGTCGAGGTGCCGGTGAAGTACTTGGCGACGAACGCCGAACTCAAACCGACCGCTTCGAAGATCTGCGCGCTGCAGTAGCTCTGCAGGGTGCTGATGCCCATCTTCGAGAACACCTTGAGCAGGCCCTTGCCGACCGCCTTGATGTAGTTCTTGTGATAGTAGTAAGCCGCATCGTGCTCGTCATCGACGGCCTTGTTGCCATCGAGCTTGGGCAGGATGCCGGCATCGATCAGGTCGTGGATCGAATCGACGACCAGGTAAGGATTGATGGCCGTGGCGCCATAGCCGACCAGCAGCGCGAAATGGTGCGTCTCGCGCGGTTCACCCGATTCGACGATCAGGCTGCATTGGCTGCGCTTGCCGGCGCGGATGAGGCAATGGTGCACGGCGGCGACCGCCAGCAGAGCTGGAATCGGGGCGCGATCTTCGTCAACGCCACGGTCGCTGAGGACGACAACGGTATAGCCGTTATCGATGGCTTTCTCAGCTTCGATGAACAGCTGTTCGAGGCGCTTCTCAAGCTCTTCGGGCCCGCCTTTGACGTTGAACAAAGTCGACAGGGTGATGCCACGGAAACCCGGGATGTCCGCCTGGCGCAAAGCTTCGAGCTCTTGCCGCCGCAGGATCGGCTGATCGATTTCCAGCATCCGGCAGTGTTCGCTGCTCGGTTCCAGGATGTTGCGTGCCTGGCCGACGTACTGCGTCAGCGACATCACCACTTCTTCGCGGATCGGATCCACGGGCGGGTTGGTAACCTGGGCGAAGAGCTGCTTGAAGTAATTGTAGAACGGCTTCGGCACGTTGGAGAGGATCGACACTGGCGTGTCATCGCCCATCGAGCCGACCGGCTCCTGGCCATCGAGAGCCATCGGCGCGATGACGATCTTGAGATCTTCCATGGTGTAGCCGAACGCCTGCTGCTGCTGGCGGAGCTTTTCATGACGCGGCATCGCCGGCTGCGCCGGTACCGGCAGCTGATCGAGAGTGATCTTGAACTGTTCGATCCAGCCAGCGTAGTCGTGGGCCTTGGCGAGCTCGCCCTTGATCGCGTCGTCTTCAAGGAAGATGCCCCTGGCAGTGTCGATGAGGATCATCTTGCCAGGCGCCAAGCGGCCCTTGCGCACCACCTTTTCCTGTGGGAATTCGAGGGTCCCCATCTCCGAGGCGTAGAGGATCTCATTGTCGGTGGTGATCTGGTAGCGCGCCGGGCGCAGACCGTTGCGATCGAGCGCGGCGACGATCTGCGTGCCGTCACAGGCGACCATGTTGGCTGGGCCATCCCATGGTTCCATCATCGTCGCGTGGTATTCGAAGAAGCCTTTTAACGGCCGTGACAGGCTGGCCTTGGTCGACCACGCCGCCGGCATCATCATCGACAGGGCGTGCGGCAGGCTGCGGCCGGTACGCACCAGGAATTCCAGGGCATTGTCAAAGCATGCGGTGTCCGAACCGCTTTCGATGATCACCGGTTTCAGATCAGCGATGGCGTCGCCGATGTCTTTGTGTGCGAACAGCGCTTCACGTGCCTTCATGCGGTTGACGTTGCCGCGTAGGGTGTTGATTTCGCCGTTGTGGGCGACGAAGCGGAACGGATGCGCCAAGTCCCAGGTCGGGAAGGTGTTGGTGCTGTAGCGTTGATGCACCAGGGCGATCGCTGATTCCGCACGCGGATCATTGAGGTCGAGGAAGTACTCGTTCAAGGTGTGGGCCAGGAACATGCCCTTGTAGATGATGGTGCTGGCCGACAGCGAGTTGATGTAGAACAGCGACTTGCCGTTGAGCTTGCCAGCGCGGATGGCGTTTTCCGCCCGCTTGCGTGCCAACAGCAACTTCAATTCGAACTGCGCCAGGCTGATGCGGCCGCGGCCGACGAAGACCTGCTTCACCAAGGGTTCGCTGCCCTTGGCGACCTTGCCGAGGGTCTTGTTGTCGGTCGGGACTTCGCGCCAGCCGAGCAGCTTGAGCCCGTGGTGGGCAATGGCCTTTTCGACTTCGGCGATGCACGACGACGATTCGTGGTCGCTGCCTTTCGACAAGAAGACCAGACCGGTGCCATATTCGCCGGTAGCCGGCAGCTGAAAGGGCACCACCGCCCGATAGAGCCCGTCGGGGATCTGGATCATGATGCCGGCGCCGTCGCCATCGAGCGGATCAGCACCCACCGCACCGCGATGGTGCAGGTTGCACAATACGCTGATGCCGCGCTTGATGATGCCGTGCGATTTGATGCCCGAGATATTGGCCAAAAAGCCGACGCCGCAGGCATCGTGCTCATTGGTCGGATCGTACATGCCCTGTGCCGCGGGCAGGCCGTGGGACAAAGTTGGCGAGGTCGTCATTGGCGTGATGGGCGTGATTGGCGTGGTCATGGTCATAAGGTTTCGCGTTGCGAGTTGATGAAGATTCAAGTGGCGCTGGTGCGCGTTAAGTCGGCAATGCGGGTGCGAAATTCGCCGACCGTAATCAGGTGTTCGTAGGGGGCCGGGCCGACCATCGGCCGTGAGCCTTCGAGATGTAGAACGCGGTGATCGCGTTCCCACAAACTGGCCAGGGGGTTGAGTCCGGTGGCCAGGATCAGGCCGACGCGGCCTTCATGCACGGGGATGTTGAGCACCGGCTGGCCGGGTCGTCCGACGTGCAGAAAGCCCTGGAAACCGGCGCGTTGGCACTCATCGCGCACAGCCGTGAGATGGCCGAGCACACCCATCGGCACTTCGCGGAACGACGCCGTGATGGCGCCCTCACCGGTACGTGCGGCGCGCGACACCGAGGTGAAGTTGGCGCGGATGAAGACCTCGTTGGGCGACAGCGAGGTCGCATCATAACGGATCATCTCCAGGAAGTGCGCCGGCTGTCCGCCCTGCATCTGCAGCAGGCCACCGAAAATCGGATGCGTCGGTACGCCACGGCGCAGCAGCATGCCGGCCAGGGTCAGCGAGCACATGGTGCCCAAGCCAACGTGCCCGGCAGGCACCTCACGACCGAGGATGTCCTCGCCCGGAGCAGTGAACAACACCCGTGAACCCACCGCCAGCCCGGCGGCGAAGACGGCTTCGAGGTCGTCGATCAACGGCGCGATGACGCTCAGCGGAATGACATAGGCATTGATCGATACCAGGCCGACGCCACGGCTGAGGTCGAAGCTGCCATCACCGCCGACCCGGCAGACGGTTTCCTCCATGTGATAGAGGATCGAGCCGAGGCGCTTCGATACAGTCAGCTCGCGCGCCACTTCGGCACCTGCAGGTGCCAAGCGATAGCCGCGCCGACCATGGCGTTCAATCAGTCCGATGTCGGCCATCTCGGCAAGATACAGGCGCAGGGTGCGCTCTGACCATTCCAAACCCTGCGAGCTGAGGATTTCCAGCAGTTCACGCGAGGTGACCAGCTCTTTCCATGGTTGATCACGCAAGGCAGCGAGAATCGGCTGATAGCGTTCGCCGTGCTGGGCTAGGAGCTCATGCAACTGTTCACTCGATACCGGCACGGCCACGCCGCCGCCAAGGAGCTCATCATGCTCGTCGAGGCGCTCGTGGGCGGCTTGAGTGTCGTGGAAGGAAGGCATGGAGCTTTGCGTCTAGTTGCGGCAATGACTGCCGATGTGAGACACGCACCTTGGCCGAAATTTCACGCATGCAAGCATCGTTAATACAGTAATAATGAATTTACCCTCAGTAGATGCACGAATCGATGCTGTTTGTGCGGCAAGCTTGCCGTTGCATTACGGCAAGACTGCCGCTCGTAATAATTCAATGCTCACTCCGTTGCACAGCCACAGCAGCCAGATGTCCACCGAAACCCAGGCTTACTTTCCACATCCGTCGAGCTTTTGACTCGAGGGCTAGTGCCAATTCAACGGCGCCGCTCGCACCCAAGGTATGACCTATCAATGGTTTCAAAACGAGGCGTGGCACATGACGCCAAGGTCCGGCCTCGAGTCCAGCCAGTTCGTAGGCATCGCCGAGAGCGGTGCCGGTGAGATGGGTGACAATCACATCGGGATGAGGCTGCACCTCCCATAGGGCGGCTAAAGCGGTGGTCAGCGTGCGCTGATCGACGAAGTGGGTTTCATGGCCGGCATCACCCAGGCGTACGCCGGCGACCAGGCGCCACGGAGCGGGACCTCGCACCAGGGCGACCACGCCGGCTCCGGGAGCAGTGACAAAGCCGGTGCCGCCAGCACCACTTTCGCCAGCCCGCGGTTCGCCATGCGGGCACAGCACGCCCATGCGTGCAAAGCCCGCCTGTAACCAAGCGGGCAATGAGCCATCAACGGCGCCGACCAGGGCGCGTGAGCAGGTATTGTTGGCAATCCAGTCGGCCCCGGCGAGTAATGAGTACAGGCCGGTTGAGCACGCCGCCGCCGCCGCGCACGGCACATGTACGCCGACTTGGAGACAACGGGCAACAGCGGCGCCCACATGTCCCGGGCCTGCGGTGGCAGCACCCATAGGAGTGAATGCCCACGGGTCACCCTTGCTGGTAGCCAGGCCCAAGGCGACCAGTCCAGGCTGCTGACGAATGACCTGCCAAGGGCCAGCGGCGGCATCGAGCAGCAAGGGAGCAAGTGCTATGTAATTAGTAGAAACTAAAGACGATGGCGTCGGCAGTAAACGCTTACCCGCGCGCAGGGCTTGCCAGGCCTGGGCAGCTGTAAAACCCGCAATGCGGCAGTCCCAGGCGGCGATTCCCAGATTCTGATAAACGGTGGCGTACATGCGGTGCACAGCACACCGATCGGCAAACGTCCGGCAACATCCATGCGCTGGATGTGTTTCCAGAGTACCTTTCTTGCATGGATCGACTGCAGCAGCACCACCGCTTGCGGGTTTGCTGATCACGTGGCACGGTCTGTGCAGTCCAAACGCCCCCGGGAATACAGCCATGGCCGACGCAACAAAACCTTCTACTGCTGCTCCGTCCACTGCTGTCCCGTCCACAGCTGCTCCATCCACAGCTGCCCAGTCCACAGCTGCTCCCGAAATCCTGTTGCAGATGACACTTGATCATCTGGAGTCGGGTTTGCGTGGGGTGCCGGTGGGGTATTGCACCACCAGCGCCGTCGAAGCCGACACCGGTTTGTTCTATGTCGGCAATCCGGTCGAGGCCATCGGCCACCGAGACCCCGAAGAAGTCATCTATCTGTTGCTGTACAAGGTCTGGCCTACCGCCGAACAGCTGTCTGGCTTCCGCCGTGAGCTGATGTCGCGTGCCACGGTCCTGCCGGGGGTATTCGAATCACTCAAGACCCTGCCGCGGCACGGCCACCCGATGAAGTGGTTCATCCATGCCATCAACGTGCTCGGCATGTATTCGAACAACAAGGGCGACTACCGCGCCGACTGCATGGATCTCATTGCCAAGATCCCCACCATCACCGCCGCCATCTTCCGTCTGCGCGAAGGGTGGGGCGAGCCGATCGCGCCACGCGAAGATCTCGGCTACATGGAAAATTTCGTACACATGCTCGGCGTGCCGGGTCTGGATAGCGCGGCACAAAGCAAGCTGGCCAAGCTGATGCGTGTCTTCGACGTCGCCCACTTCGACCATGGCGGCGGCAACCTATCGACCTTTACCGGCAAGACGGTGGCTTCCGGCAAGGCCGACATGTACGAGTCTATCCTTGCCGCCATGGCTGGTCTGGCCGGCCCGCTGCATGGCCGCGCTAATCAGGAATGCCTGGAATTCATCAGCGAGTGCGTGTCCACCGTCGGCACCGCCAACCTCACCGCCGAGTCGGTGCGGATGATGATCCAGAAGAAGCTCGATGCCAAACAGGTGGTATATGGCTTCGGCCACGCCGTGCTGCGTGTAGAAGATCCACGCGCACGTTTGCTGCGTTCGGTTGGCGAAGACATCTGCCCGGACTTCCCGCTGTTCAAAATGGTCAAGTTGCTCGCCGAAGTGGTGCCGCCGATCCTCAAGGCCAATCCCAAGATATCGAATCCGTACCCGAATGTGGATAGCGCCTCAGGCGCCCTGCTGCAGGCCTGCGGCCTGACTGAGCCCGAGTACTACACCGTGCTGTTCGGCATGTCGCGCACCGTCGGCATCGCTGCGCAGATCGTTTACGAACGCTGCGAGGCGCGCGGCGGTAAGGGTGTGCCGATCATGCGTCCGAAATATTATTACTCGCCATCAGGCACTGCTCACGGCGATGCAATCATCGCCGGCTCGGGTTGATCGATAGGTGGATCTCTGGGGGTGCTGGCGACTTGCCGGGCCCCCAGAAAGATTGCTGAATTACCGATCTGCTTCAGGTAAGTGCAGATTTTTCCGTACAAAAGCCCCGCCTGGATGATGCTGATCGAGCCACGTCGCTAATTTTTGTGCGGTACGTGGGAGGATGAATGTGGCTAACGGATGCGCGCTGGCGCCGCGATGCAAGACCACCGCCATCAGACCAGCGGTGGGCAGTAATTCTAATTCCGCCTGCGTGGTTTTGAATTCCATGGCACGGCGCCACAGCCAGCCACTGGTAACGGTAATCTTGCCATCAGTCCAGCTCAGTGTTTGCCGCTGCATCAAGGCCCAAGCTGGGACTATTAACGCCACGGCTGGTATTACTGCTGTCCACGCCACGCCCCAATCAATGGTACGGCTCACCATCAGCACGCTGATGGCTCCGCCCAACAACACCATGCCCAGCGCGGCGCGCAGCGGACTACCGATGGTAAATGAGTCGCTCATGCAGCTCATGAAGACAGCCGCGCTGCGATTTCATCAGCGGTGAAGGCCGGGGCCTGGCAGCTGGTGGCGGTACAGATGAGCACCTGCGGCGTGGTCAGCTCGCGCCGGCCCTCCAGACTGTGCCATGCTTGCGCCATGCAGGCCGCCAACGGAATGATCGCCAAGTGCGGATCCCGGACCTGCCTGGTAGCCGAGAGCAGGGCCTGTGTTGCAGGCAGGGCGAGATCACCGCACACCACCGCCGTCAATTGACCGCGGCGCAACTGACGGGCAGCGGCGATGAGAGTGATCGATGAGGCCGGAGCCTTCGAGGCGGTGTCGGCGGCGGCCGAGAGGATACCTTCGGCGAGAGCCCGCCAGCGGTTGGCTCCACTGATATTCCACAGCCGTACAAAGCCCAAGGCGAGCTGCGCCTCGCCACCGGGCCAGGCATTGTCGGTGTGCTCTTGCGTACGGCGGATGAGATCGCCGCGTCCGGCGGGCGTGGTATAGAA
>JAYVTR010000175.1:0-4705 GCA_043788625.1 Planctomycetota bacterium | reverse complement strand
CCTGCTTCGCACTGGTTTTCCTTCTCGATTGACGTCGGTTTGACACTGCCCGGTGCTTCCCCAGTCAGCGCGTTTTGACAAGCGTCTTAATTCAGATGGAATGACTACTGATGTGCTGGTTACCTATTCTTGGACGCGTTTGCGCGAGCATCGTCAGTGTCATGGCCATGAATGGGTGCGCCACCATGATTGGTTTGGCGGTGAATCCGCAGGGCGTCGCCAATGAAGCGATTAATGAGACAGTGAAAAGCATTACCTCGGATGTGAACGTCAACGACGTCAACAATGCCGCATCGGGTGATATTGAGCGTATTCTACGTGAACATCCGGATGCGGTTAATCGCGCGCAATTGGCCGATTTAAAAGAAAATATGCCAGATCAGAGTCTCGCCAGCAAGCGCACGCCACGCGATGATCTGCAGCGTGAACGGGCGGCTGAACACGATCGCCGCATCCCTACTCATGATCGTCGACGCACCGATAACGTCGTACTCGCGCCATTGACTCAGTATTACGCAGTCCCGTATGGAATCCGCACCACGCCACGCTCGCATTATGCGCATGACGGTCTGGCGCAGCCGGAAAAAAACAGTGCTTCGCTCAATTTGGATGTGGTGCGTTTTGGCAACTAACCCGTAATGAACCGATAAACTCAGGCCGTGTAGACATCCTACACGCCTGAGTCATCAATGCTTATTCCCACTCGATGGTGCCGGGCGGCTTGCTGGTGATGTCGTAGACCACGCGATTGATGCCACGCACCTCATTGATGATGCGGTTGCTCATCTTGCCCAGGACTTCGTGCGGGATGTGCGCGAAGTCGGCGGTCATGCCGTCGGTCGAGGTCACCGCGCGGATGGCGCAGGCGCGCTCATAGGTGCGCTCATCGCCCATCACACCCACGGATTTCACCGGCAGCAGGACCGCGAACGATTGCCAGATTTTGCGCTCAAGACCCGCGGATTTGAGTTCTTCGCGCACAATAGCATCGGCTTTTTGCAGCAGGGCGATTTTTTCAGCGGTGATGTCGCCAAGGATGCGCACCGCCAAACCCGGCCCGGGGAATGGCTGGCGCCACACCACTTCGTCGGCCAATTGCAGTTCAGTACCAATGGCGCGCACCTCGTCCTTGAACAGGAAGCGGAATGGCTCGACCAATCCCAAACCCAAATCAGCTGGCAAACCGCCGACGTTATGATGGCTCTTGATGACCGAGGCGGGTCCGCCGTGGACCGACACCGATTCGATCACGTCGGGATAGAGCGTGCCCTGGGCGAGGAATTTGACGTGGCCCCCTCCGTTGGCTTTCAAGGTCTGCGCTTCGTCCTTGAACACATCGACGAACAACCTGCCGATGATCTTGCGCTTCTGCTCGGGATCGCTGACTCCGGCCAAAGCGCTGAGGAAGCGTTCCGAGGCATCAACGTAGATGAGGTTCAAGCCGATGTGGTCGGCAAAGAGCTTCTGCACGCCGTCGGCTTCGCCTTGGCGCAGCAGGCCGTTGTTGACGAAGATGCAGGTCAGCTGCTTGCCGATCGCCTTGTGCAGCAACACGGCGGCCACTGACGAATCGACGCCACCCGACAAGCCGAGGATCACATGATCGCTGCCGACTTGCGCCCGGGTGCGGGCGATTTCCTCGTCGATGAACGAACCCATGGTCCAATCACCGCGACAGCCGCAGATCCGGGTCAGGAAGTTGCGGATAATCGCTGCTCCATGCGTGGTGTGGGCGACTTCTGGATGAAACTGCACGCCCCAGAAATTGAGCGCCGGGGCATGCACCGCCGCCATCGGGCAACTGCTCGACCGAGCGATGACTTGCGCCCCGGGAATGCCATCGATGCGGTCGCCATGCGACATCCACACCGATTGCTCAGCGGGCAAGTCGGCAAACAAGGCGCTGCTCACGTCGCAGGTGATTTCGGTGCGGCCGAATTCACGGTCTTCAGCCTTGACCACTTTGCCGCCGCTGTTGTGGGCGGTGACCTGCATGCCGTAGCAAATGCCCAACACCGGTACGCCCAGCTTATAAATAGCTGGATCGATCTGCGGCGCGCCGGGGACATACACCGAGGCAGGACCACCCGAAAGGATGATGCCGGCGGCGCCGACCACCGCCGTGGCGGCGGCATGAAAGGGATGGATTTCGCAAAATACTTTGGCCTCGCGTACACGGCGAGCGATTAGCTGGGTCACTTGCGACCCGAAATCAAGAATGACGATCTTTTGATGGCTCACGTGCTTATTCCGGCCGATAATTCGGGGCTTCTTTGGTGATCTTGACGTCGTGCGGATGCGATTCGCGCAGACCGGCGCCGGTCATGCGTTGCAGCACCGCGACTTGCTGCAGGGTCGGGATGTCCTTGGCGCCACAGTAGCCGAGGCTGGCCTTGAGACCGCCGACCATCTGGTACACGACGGTGCTGAGCGGACCCTTAGAAGGCACCATGCCTTCGATGCCTTCGGCAACCAACTTATCCGGACTCTTTTCGCCATCTTGAAAGTAGCGGTCGGCAGAGCCTTTTTGCATCGCGCCGATCGACCCCATGCCGCGATAGGCCTTGAATTGGCGACCTTGGTAAAAGATTGCTTCGCCGGGACTTTCGTCGCAGCCGGCGAGGATCGAGCCCAACATCACCACATTGGCGCCCACCGCCAAGACTTTGGCCAAGTCGCCGGAGAACTTGATGCCACCATCGGCGATGATGGGAATGCCGGCCTTGGCCGCGGCTTTGGCTGCATTCATCACCGCCGTGACCTGTGGTACGCCGACACCGGCGACGATGCGCGTGGTGCAGATCGAACCTGGGCCGATGCCGACCTTCACCGCGTCAGCGCCGGCTTTGATCAGATCGCGGGCGCCCTCTTCGGTGGCGATATTGCCGGCGATGATGTCGATATCGAAGGCCTTCTTGATCGCCTTGACCGTCTCCATGACGTTCTTCGAGTGACCGTGGGCGCTGTCGACCACCACCACATCGACGCCGGCTTTGACCAGGGCGGCAACGCGTTCGAGGTCGCCCACACCCACCGCCGCACCAACGCGCAAACGACCGCGTGCGTCCTTGCAGGCTTGCGGATATTCGGCCTGGCGTTCGAGATCCTTGATGGTGATCAAGCCCACCAGGTGGCCCTTGCCGTCGACCAGGATCAACTTCTCGACCTTGGCTTGGTAGAGCAGATCCTTGGCTTTTTGCAGGGTGATCGACGGTGGCGCGGTGACCAGTTTCTTGGTCATCACGTCGCTGATCGGTGTCTCATCAGCACGATGATACTTCAAGTCGCGGCGGGTGACGATGCCCACGACCTTTTTTCCGTCGAGCACCGGGATACCGCTGATGTGATGCTTTTCCATCATCTCATAGGCGGCCTTCACCTGGGCGGTGACCGGCAGGGTCTTGGGATCGGTGATCACACCGTTTTCACTGCGTTTGACTTTCTCGACTTCCAACGCCTGATTTTCAACGCTGAGGTTCTTGTGGATGATGCCCATGCCACCCATCTGCGCCAAGGCGATCGCCAGGCGGGCCTCGGTGACGGTATCCATCGCCGACGACAAGACCGGAATATTCAAACGAATACGCTTGGTGAGTTGCGTACCGACGTTGGTATCTTTGGGGACAACCTCACTGCGGTTCGGCACCAGCAGCAGGTCATCAAAGGTCAGCCCCTCATTGGGCAGGATCATGGCCATCGGCGTCGCTCTCGGATTCCAGTGGGGAAACGGGAAGCGTAGACCGGTCGGGGACTTGGCAAGCGTGCCGAATCGCTGGCGTCGACGCTTCCAGAACCTAGAAGGTGACCCGCCCATGTCGCACGAACTTCGTAACCGCATCGTCTTCGGACTCCTCTTTGCCGCTTTGGTCACCGCCGCGGTGGCTACGGATGTGGCGCGCCAGTCCCACGTGGGCACCGCGATCATGGCGGGTATCGGCGTATTCATCGGCTCGTGTGAATACGTCCGCCTTGCCCGGGCTGTGGCGCCACAGCTGTCGTTGGCGCCGGTGCTGGTCGCCAATTTGTGCTTGGTGGCTTTGCCGACGATGAGCCTCCTAGGCGGTACGTGGACTGATTTCGCCACGTTTGCCAACGGTGATGGTGTGGCTGCGATCATGGGTGTTGCCCTCGGCGGGGCGTTGCTCGAGCAAATGTTCCGGCGCGGCCCGCAGGACATTTTCGCCCACGTGGGTGCGACTATGCTCGGCATCGCTTATCTGGGCATCCCCTTCCTTTTATTACAACGGATGGCCGCACTGCCTGCCGGCGGAGCGCTGCTGCTGGTCTTCATCGCAGCCGTCAAATGTGGCGATGTGACGGCTTTTTTCGGAGGAAAGAACTTTGGCCGGCATAAGATGTGTCCGTCGATCAGCCCCGGGAAAACCTGGGAAGGCTTTGCCTGTAGTTTTATCGGTGCCATCGGTGGCAGTTATCTGTTTGCCTGGCTACCAACTATGTGGGGTGCATCACCGCCATTTGCCGGTTGGTGGCAGCCTGCGGTGTGGGGTCTCATCCTCGGGCCCTTGGGTGTGCTCGGGGATTTAGCTGAAAGCTGCCTAAAGCGCGCTGCAGGCAGCAAGGATTCGGGAACCGTCATGCCGGGTTTTGGTGGTATGCTGGATGTCCTCGATGCACTGATCATCGCTGCTCCGGCAGCGTATCTCTTAGCGCGCGCGTTGTGACCGTCGGCGGTAAGGGTCGGTGG
>JAYVTR010000174.1:0-10547 GCA_043788625.1 Planctomycetota bacterium | reverse complement strand
AGCCTATCAGGTTGCCGAACGGGATGCCAGCAGACCCCACCAGGGGGCATCGCCGAGGCGCTGGGCGATAGTGAACCCGGCCGTGGTCAGCGCCGTCTCAACCATGGCTAGTTTACTCTCACTAATACCGGACAGCACCACCTGACCATGCGGCAACAAGTCGGCCAAGCGCGGGTTGGCGAACAGCGTCACCAAGAATTCGCCATATAAATTGGCGATGAGCAGATCATAGGTGCGGGCGGGGATGGCGGTCAACAGATCCGATTGGAAGACCTCGGCAGCTAAACCATTGGCGGCACAGCAGGCACGGGTGTGCATGACTGAATCCTGATCGACATCGCTGAAATCGACGTGGGACGCCCCCAAACGCCAGGCCAAGACCCCCAGCAAGCCGGTACCGCAGCCGACATCCAGGACTCGGGCGCCATCCAACGCCAGCCTGGATAGCAAAGAGCAGGCCAGGCCGGTCGCCGGGTGCTGGCCGTCACCAAAGCCGCCGCCGGCTGGCATATGGACCACCGCCCGCGGCTTTCCGACGCTTGCCGGCATGACCGTGGTGCCGCTGAGCACCCAACAGCCCTCAGCGACCTGCCAGGTGCCGGCGGGGATGACGTCGGCGTAGACCGCGGCGTGGGTCAGCTCGCTGCGTTGCGTTGGCGCCAGGCCGAGCGCGGCACTGATGGCTCCGGCTTCGGCTGCGGTGCTCGGCCAGGCGGTGAGGGTGTGTTCTTCGATGGCAAAGGCGGTGAAACCGATGGCGACCAGGAGCTCTAGGGCGGTGGCAGGATCGGCGACGATGAAGGTGAGGCGCGTATACACAAACGCCGGAGTAGTCATTTACCGACAACCCACAACCGTGAAAACGACGAGAGCCGCGCCTCTGCGGCGTTGCCGAAAACCTAGCATGGCGTGTGCCATGCGTCGGCTTCCGGCGCCTTGCATATGCGCGGCTAGCGCGGTTTTAGCTAGCTTTGTCGTGTTATTTTCTGCGGCTTAAAAACGGCGGGAATTATGTATCTGCTATGGGTTGGCTTTGGCCTGGCATATGCGCGACTAGCGCGGTTTTAGCTAGCTCCGGGGTATTATTTCCTGTGGCTTAAAACGCGGGAACCATGCATCTGCCAGGCGCCGAAGGCCGACGCATGGCACACGCCATGCTAGGTCTTCGGCAACGCCGCAGATGCATGGTTCCCACGTTTTAAGCGTGGAGGGCGCGGCCTAGGGTATCTAGGGCTGCTTCCTTCACGGCTTCGCTGAAGGTCGGATGGCTGTGGCAGGTGCGGGCGATGTCTTCGCTGGAGCCGCCATAGACCATGGTGGTGGTGATCTCGGCAAGCAAGTCGCTGGCGCGGGGGCCGATGATGGCACCGCCCAGCACCTTGTCGGTGACGGCATCGGCGATGATCTTGACGAAGCCGTCGGTATCGGCGGCGGCCTTGGCGCGACCATTGCCGGCGAAGACGAATTTACCAATTTTGATCTTGCGGCCTTGCTTGGCGGCCTCGGCCTCGGTCAGGCCGACGGTCGCTACTTCCGGATGGGTGTAGATGACATTTGGGATCAAAGCGTGGTCGAGCACGTTCTTCTGCCCGGCGAGAACTTCAGCGAGGGTGACGCCTTCTTCTTCGGCCTTGTGCGCCAGCATCGGGCCATCGATGAGGTCACCGATGGCGTAGACGCCGGCGAGGTTGGTGCGGAAGTCGTGATCGGTCTTGACCCGCTTGCGTTCGGTCAGGGCCACGCCGGCGGCTTCGAGTCCGGCGTTTTCGGTGCATGGCCGACGACCGACGGCAACGAGGATCTTATCGCCGCTGAAGGTGACCGCCTTGCCGTCTTTATCGGTGCCGGCCAGGACTAGCTCGGCACCGTTGCGGGTGAGGCCGGTGACCTTGGTTTCGAGACTGAAAGCGACGCCCTGTTTGGTGAGGGCCTTTTGCAGTTCCTTGGCCACATCGGCGTCGAGGAACGGACAGATCTGCGGCAGGAACTCGATCACCGTCACCTTGGCACCCAGCTTGGCCCACACGCTGCCGAGTTCGAGGCCGATGACGCCACCGCCGACCACCAGCAAATGCTTCGGAACTTGGGGAAAAGCGATGGCCTGGTCGCTGGAGACCACGTCGACGCTATCAAACGGGAGGAACGGCAGCGCGATCGGCACCGAGCCCATGGCCAGCACGATGTGCTTGGCGGTGTGCTCGACCTTGCTGCCGTCAGCGGTGATCACCGCAGCCCGGCCGCTGGCGAGGATTTCGCCACGCCCGGCGAGCACCTCGATCTTGTTCTTCTTCATCAAGTAGGCGATGCCATCGGTGAGGCCGGTGACGACCTTGTCCTTGCGCGCGAGCATGGTCGCCACGTCGAGCGTCGGCGTGACGCCGATGCCGTGCTCGGCGAGGTGCTTGCGCGCCTCGTAGAATTTTTCCGACGAGTCGAGCAGGGCCTTCGAGGGGATGCAGCCGACGTTGAGGCAGGTGCCGCCCAAACGGGTCTTGGCGCCTTCAGCGCGCTTTTCGATGATGGCGACTTTCATACCCAGCTGCGCGGCGCGGATCGCGCACACGTAGCCGCCCGGGCCGGCACCGATGACTAAGACGTCGTAATTCATGTTCTGACCTTAAAAAATACCGTTTTACAGGCCGAGGATCAGGCGCTCTGGCGCCTCGATCAGCTCTTTGATGCGCACCAGGAAACCGACGGCTTCTGAGCCGTCGACGATGCGGTGGTCATAGCTCAGCGCGACATACATCATCGGGCGGATGACCACCTGGCCGTTGACCGCCATCGGCCGGTCCTTGATCGCATGCATGCCGAGGATGCCGCTCTGCGGTGGATTGATGATCGGCGTCGACATCAGGCTGCCGTAGGTGCCACCATTGGTGATGGTGAAGGTGCCGCCCTGCATGTCGTCGACGGCGAGCTTGCCTTCGCGCGCCTTCAAGGCGTAGCCGCGGATCGATTTTTCAACGTCGGCGAAGGTCATGTTCTCGGCGTGCTTGAGCACTGGCACGACCAGGCCTTTTTCGGTACCGACGGCAATGCCGATATTGATGTGGTCGAAGGCGATGACGTCGGTGCCGTCGATCTGGCTGTTGATGCCGGGATACTTCTTCAACGCCTGCACGGCAGCGATGGTGAAAATCGACATGAAGCCCAGGCCGATGCCGTGCTTCTTCTCGAAGTCTTCTTTCCATTTCTTGCGCAGATCCATGGCCGCGCCCATGTCGATCTCGTTGAAGGTGGTCAAGATGGCGGCGGTGTGTTGGGCCTGGACGAGGCGCTGGGCAATGCGCTGGCGCAGTGGCGACATGCGCTTGCGGGTGACGCCGGTGGCCGAGTTGGTGACGGCGGCAGCTGGGGCTGGGGTCAATGCCGACAGTGGTGGCTGTGATGATACTGATGGCGCAGCCGGCTTGCTGGCGGCGGCTTGCACATCGCCCTTGGTGATGCGGCCATCTTTGCCGCTGCCGGCGATCTTGCTGGCGTCGAGGCCGGATTCGGCGAGGGCCTTTTCAGAGGCTGGACCGCTTTTAGCGCGCTCTGCCGGGGCTGCGGCCTTGGCCGCTGGTGCCGCTGGCGTTGCCGCTGCCGGTGCGCTTACCGAGGTATCGATCTCGGCCACCACTGTACCGATGACCAGGACGTCGCCTTCCTTGGCTTTCAAGTGGACCTTGCCGGCCATGCCCGATTGCACTTCGGTGCTGATCTTGTCAGTTTCCAGTTCGAACAGCGGCGTGCTGTCGGTGACGATGGCGCCCTCGGCGATCAGCCAGCGCGAGAGAGTACCCTCGGTGATCGATTCGCCGACAGCGGGGATTTTGACAAGGTGCAGCATGGGAAAAATCGCTTACGCCAGAGATGGCAGAAAATGAGATGACTTAGTGGGCTTTGTTCGGCTTGCGCGCGACGATGCCCAGGGCGGCGGCAATCAGCGCTTCCTGTTCGATGACGAACAACGACAGGCTGCCGGGCGCCGGACTGGCAGCGGCTTCACGCCCGGCATAGGTGACGTCCTTGCCGGTGAGCCGGCGCAAGTACGGCTCGATGAACGACCACGTACCCATGTTCTGTGGCTCTTCCTGACACCACACGATATCGACGCCCTTGCCGTAGGTGTTGATGATGCCCATCAGCATGTCCTCGTGCAGCGGATAGAGCTGCTCGATGCGCACTACGGCGATATGCGCCATGTGCTCTTCGTTGCGGCGTTCGAGCAGTTCGTGGGCGATCTTGCCGGTGCATAGTACCACGCGTTTAACCTGCTTGGCGTGATCAGGCGTGCCAGCGGCTGCGGGATCAGCAAGGATCTCATGGAAGCGTCCGCTGACGAATTCGTTGAAATCACTGGCCGCCTGCTTCGAGCGCAAATGCGATTTCGGCGTCATCAGTACCAGCGGCTTGCGCACCTTGCGCAGCTGTTGGCGGCGCAGGATGTGAAAATGCTGGGCGGCGGTGGTGCAGTAGGCGACCTGCATGTTGTCTTCGGCGCAGGTTTGCAGGAAGCGCTCCAGACGTGCCGAGCTGTGTTCCGGGCCGGCACCTTCCTGGCCGTGCGGCAGCATCAAAACCAGACCGCTGAAGCGACCCCATTTTGATTCCGAGGAGGCGAGGAACTGGTCGATGATGACCTGCGCGCCGTTGACGAAATCACCGAACTGGGCTTCCCAGATGATCAGCATGTTGGGTTCGGACAGCGAATAGCCGTAATCGAAACCCATCACCGCTGCTTCCGACAGCGGACTGTTGTAGATGCAGAATTTAGCCTGTTTATCGCTGATATGATCAAGCGGCGCATAGCGCTCACGGGTCTTGATGTCGTACCAATAGCTGTGGCGCTGACTGAAGGTCCCACGCCGGCAGTCCTGGCCCGACAGGCGCCCGGGGACGCCATCCAAGACCAGTGAGCCGAAGGCCAGCAGTTCGCCAAGCGCCCATTCGATACGGCCGTGCGTGGCGATATTCTTGCCACGCTCTTCGACCATTTTCTTGATCTTGGGGTGGATGTTGAACGCCGCCGGCCAGGTCGACAGGGCTTTGCCGATGGCTTCGAGGCGCTCTGCCGACACACCGGTTTCAACCGCGTCATGGACGTAGGTATTCGAGATCCCCGACCACACGCCCAAGCCACGGCTGCGGGTCAGCTTGGCCGGCTTGACCTTGATCGAATTCAAGGCGTCTTGCAGTTGGTTCTGCATGATGGTGGCGATGGCGTCAGCTTCTTGCTGATTCAGATCGCCACGGCCCAGCAGCTGCGCGGTGTACAGCTTCGAGACCTTCTCTTGTTCAGCGATACGTGCGTACATGGTCGGCTGGGTGTAATTCGGTTCGTCCGATTCGTTATGGCCATAACGGCGATAACAGACGATGTCGACCACCACATCCGACTTGAATTGTTGGCGATAGCGGGCGGCGATGCGCGCCACGTGCACCACGGCTTCGGCGTCGTCGCCGTTGACGTGGAAAACCGGCGCATCGATCATTTTGGCGATGTCGGTGCAATAGCGCGTCGAACGCGAGTCGGCCGGCAGGGTGGTGAAGCCGATCTGGTTGTTGGTGACGATGTGGATGCAGCCACCCACCTTGTAGCCTTCGAGTTGCGATAGCTGCAGGCATTCCATGACCAGGCCCTGGCCGGCGAACGCGGCGTCGCCATGGATGAGGATCGGTACCACTTGCGAACGCGATTGGTTGTCGCCGGCTTGGCGCTGCTTGGCGCGCACCCGACCGAGCACTACCGGATTGACGGCTTCGAGATGCGAGGGATTGGGATTCAGCGTCAAATGCACCTTGCGGCCGTCACTGGTGACGTGATCGCTGGAAAATCCCAAATGATATTTGACATCGCCGTCACCCTGCAGCTCGCGCAGGTCATAATTGCCTTCGAACTCGGTGAAGACTTCCTCGTAACTTTTGTTCAAGGTGTTGCACAGCACGTTGAGACGGCCGCGATGGGCCATGCCGAGCACGATTTCCTTGATGCCCAGGGCCGGGCACTCTTCGATGATCGCATCCAAGGCCGGCATCAACGATTCGCCGCCCTCGAGCGAAAAACGCTTTTGGCCGAGGAACTTGGTATGGATGAAGTGTTCGAGGGTCTCGGCCTGGTTGAGCTTCATCAGCACCCGGCGTTTTTCATCGCTGGTCAGCTGCGGCTGGTTGTGGCCTTTTTCGATCGCATTGCGCACCCACAGACGGCGTTCGCGATCTTGGATGTGCATGTACTCGGTACCGATGGTACCGCAGTAGGTCTTGCGCAGGTGATCGATGATGGTTCGCAACGAGGCGCGTGAGCCTTCGATTCCGGGCAGGTTGTTAATCGCGAATTCGTTGTCGAGATCGTTTTCGGTCAGCCCGAAGGTCTCCATCGCCAAGGCAGGGTTTTCGAGCTGATTGTTGAAGCCCAATGGATCGAGGGTGCAGATGGTATGGCCGACGGCGCGGTAGCTGGCGACCAGGTATTCGAAACGCTCTTGTTCCGAACGGCCAGGGCCCTTGCTGTGGAAATCGGTGCCAGGCTGGGTGCTGTTGCCGGTTTCATCTTGAGGACGAGCAAAGCCGAGATCGAAACCTTGGAAGAAAAGTTGCCAGTCGTGGTCGACAGAGCTCGCATCCTGTTTCCACTTGGCGTATTGGCTTTCAAGGACCTCCAGATGCGCTGGATTAGCGAAGGCATTGCTCATGGTCAATACGGTGGTTGAAGGGCGCTGTCCGGCAATCCGGCCGGTCATAAGCTAGCAACAGTCGCACAATGGCTTGTGCGACTGCGAGCCCCGCAATGCTGTGGACATGGCCACCAATCTCGACGTGAACATAGCGGCAATTGAAGAACTTATGAAACTAGGGCGTTTCCGTAGTAAGCGTGAGGCCGTGGATGCCGCAGTTCAGGAAGCCATCGCTTATCGCAAACAACTAAAGGCCCTCGACTTTCTTGGCACCATCGACTTCCAACATGGGAACTCGGTGCAGCCCGCTGGTGGCGAATCACGATGATGGTCACGGGCTCGATCCTGCAGCCGATCCTGCCCGACGCGGACATCTGGTGGCGGGCTTTCAGTCGCCAGGATCCCGATCCGAGCGTGGTCCATGCCTTTGGACATGCGGTTCGTGATCGGCGGGTGTTTTTGATCGGCTGGGTACGTCAGGCGTTATTAGCGCGGGTGCGTGATGAGCGTCAGTTCGTGCGCTTGGCGTGGGTTCTGGCGGCCTTTCCCGACCTGCCGTTGTTGCCGCGTGACCACGAACGGGCCGCCGGCATCACCCGCCGCATGCGTGAGATTCAGGTGCCGGTATCGGCGTGGTCAACCTTGGTCTGGGCAGTGGCCGAACGCCTCGATGGGGTGGTGTGGAGTCGTGAACGCCACTGGCAATCCCTGGCGATCCATGGTTGTCCGGTGTGGCGTCAAGATACGTCTATGTCCCCCTAACGCGGAATCCCATGACCGAAGTAATGCCACCATCGCAAACCACCGAATCAACGCAGATCTCACGGGTGGCATGGTTGCATTTCGCCAACGATTTCACCCTCGATTTCATCTCGCCGCTGTTGCCCGCCGGTGTCGGCGTGGCGTGGCTCGGAATCATGGAGGGGGCTGCCGACGCCATCGGCCAGGTCTTGAAGCTGGTCACCGGCAGAGCCAGTGATCGCAGCGGTCGGCGGGTGCCGTGGGTGGCGGCCGGCTATAGCATCAACGCCGTGGCGCGGCCATTGATAGGCATCGGTCTGCTGTTGGTGTGGCCGTGGTGGATCATTGCCTGCCGCATCATTGACCGGGTGGGCAAGGGCGTGCGCGGCAGTGCCGTCGATGCCTTCATCGCCGATTGGACGGATGACGGCAGTCGCGCCCGGGCTTTCGCGCGCATGCGAATAATGGATCATCTGGGTGCTACGCTCGGCGGCTTGGCGGCGGCGGCGGTGACCTTCTGGTTTGAAGCCCAATTGGGCTGGGTGGTGTGCGGCCTGGTGCTGGTGACGCTGTTGGTGGCATGGCTATGCCGCGGTTTGCGCGATGCGCCGCGGATGCCGGCGGCAGAAGGCAAGCCGCTGATACCGGCGGGCTGGTGGCCATCGTCGCCGGTGGTGCAGCGACCTTTGGCGGCGATCGGCTGTGCTGCCTTGGCGGCCAAGGTCTCACCGTTATTGATCTTGGCCTATGTCGCCGGCATGTCCGGGGCGCCAGGTGCCGCAGCCTGGCCACTGTGGCAGGTCTGTCTTGGTTGGGCGGTTCTGGGCGTCATCCAAGCGGCGGCGGCGGGAGTGGCTGGTCTGCTCACCGAGCGTTTGGGACCGACGCGACTGCTGCAGGGGGCCTGGCTCATTCATGCCGGCGTCTTCGTCGCCCTGGCTTTTACCAGTGGTTGGGGCCTGCTGGCGACTGGTGTGGCTTTCGGCATCTGTGCCGGCCTCACCGAAGGCGCCGAGAAAACCTGGTTGGCGACTCTCGCGCCGCGGGCGGAGCGAGCGGTGACGTTTGGCGCCTTGGCCTTCATTACCGCAGGTGCAGTCCTGGCGGGTAACGCCGTGTGCGGAGGACTGTTGGCGTGGTGGGGGCCGCTGGTGTTTCTGGGGCTGGCGGCGGCATTGATTATTGGCGTGTTGGGAACACTTGGCAGCAAGCCGACGACTTAAAAAAGCAACCCGCCAGCTGGTGCTGGCGGGTTGCTGCGAGCAAACCAAAGACTGAAAATTACAGGAGTTCTTTAACCAGATCGCGTTCGCCCACCAGCTCATCGCTTGAAGCTTTGATCTTGGCCTTGGCGAAGTCGTTGTGTTGGTAACTGCGGTCGATGGTGTAGGTGCCATAGGCGGTGGTGCGCACCGGTACGCTGGCCCAGATGCCTTCCGGGAAGCCATACGTCTGACCATCCTGATACACGGCCAATGAGTGCAGGGTGGTCCCGACAGTGCACAGTGCCTTGACGTGATCGATCAGCGCGTTGGCAGCTGAGCCGGCGCTGGAAACACCACGCGCTTCGAGGATCGCTGCCCCGCGCTTGCCAACGGTGGGCAGCAACGTCTCTTTAAGCCAGGGGTGGTCGGTGATCACGTCGGTGATCAAGCGGCCATCGATCTTGCCATTGAAGAAATCGGAGAACATGGTCGGCGAATGGTTGCCGTAGATGACCAGGTCGTGGATGGCGCTTAGGGGCACGCCGGCTTTTTTGGCGATCTGGGTAAAAGCGCGATTTTGATCGAGGCGCGTCATCGCCGTGAAGCGATCTTTGGTCAGGCGCTTGGCCTGCTTGGCGGCGATCATGCAATTGGTGTTGCAGGGATTGCCCACCACTGCCACGCGGCAGTCATCTGCGGCGTTGGCGTCGATGCTCTGGCCTTGACCGATGAAGATCTTGCCGTTGTCCTTCAGCAGGTCGGCGCGCTCCATACCGGGCAGGCGGGGCTTCGAGCCAACCAACAGGCACCAGTTGGCATCTTTGAAGGCGACGTCAGCCTTGTCGGTACAGATGATGTCTTGTAGCAGAGGGAAGGCGCAGTCGTCGAGCTCCATGGCCACGCCCTTGAGGGCGGCCTGGGCCTTTTCAACCGGTACTTCGAGCAACTGCAAGATCACCGGAACCTGCTTGCCGAACATTTCGCCCGAAGCGATACGGGGGAGTAGGCTGTAGCAGATCTGACCGGCGGCACCGGTGACGGCGACGCGAACAGGCTTAATGGACATACGGAATCCTTGTAGAGAGGTGGAGCACGGTGTCGGGTTCGGCGGCCGAGACTAGGCCCGGCTGGCTGGCGGGCCAGTCCCATGCAGAGAAGTGATGCACAGACGTCTTATTGCGAATAGCAGTATTTGAACGGTCGCACTGGGGATCAGCCCTTGTCCATAGGGGGTCGCTCGTAGCTTGGGCAGCTTATGGTCGAGATGGCAGCCGTTATCCAGCAAGTCCGTGAAGAAGCGCGTCGCCGGGGCGTGCGCTGGACTAATCAGCGTCAGGTCATCGTCGAGACCTTCATGGGTTGCGACGATCACGTTACGGTCGAAGAATTGCATCGCCGGGTACGGACTCTGGATGCGACGGTGAGTGCCGCGACGATTTACCGCACCATTAACATGCTGGTTGAGATCAACGTCGCTACTAAGCGCCATTTTGGCGAAAGCAGTGCGACTTTCGAGCCGAGCCTGCATAAGCACCATCATGACCACCTAGTGTGCATGTCGTGCAACAAAATCCAGGAATTCGAGCTGCAGGAAATCGAAGATCTACAAGAAAAGGTCGCGTCTGATCACGGCTTTCAATTGGTGCAGCACCGCCTTGAACTGTACGGGATATGTCACGAATGCACCGTCAAGGGTACCACCGTATTGGCCAATGGGCGTATTCGTTTTGCGGGAGTCGAAGCCTGAATTCGGGGTCTTGTGCTTTTTTCCCGTTGGCTATTTTTTCACACCTCTTTGAAGCGTCTTATGTTGGCTCTGTAGCTCAGCTGGTAGAGCGGTGGATTGAAAATCCATGTGTCACTGGTTCGATTCCGGTCAGAGCCACCAGTTTCAAAACAACAGACCCCTGGGCTTGCGCCCGGGGGTCTGTTGTTTTGA
>JAYVTR010000173.1:0-16186 GCA_043788625.1 Planctomycetota bacterium | reverse complement strand
AAACGATGCGACCTCCGACGGAATCTGCGCTTCGGTGCAGAAGATATGCGCATCGTCCTGGACGAAGCCGCGCACGCGCATGATGCCATGTAGCGCGCCCGACAGCTCGTTGCGCGTACAGGCGCCGAATTCAGCCAGGCGTAGCGGCAAGTCGCGGTAGCTCTTAAGACCCTGCTTGAAGATTTCGATGTGCCCCGGGCAGTTCATCGGCTTGAGTGCGAATTCGCGTTCTTCGCTGGTGGTGGTGAACATGTGGTCGCGGTACTTGGCCCAGTGGCCCGACTTTTCCCACAAGCTCTTGGGCATGATCGCCGGCGTGCGCACTTCGACATAACCACGCAAACGGATCTTGCCACGCACGTAGTCTTCAAGGGTACGATATATCGACCAGCCCTTGGGATGCCAAAAGATCTGCCCGGGATTCTCTTCATCGATGTGGAACAGATCCATCTCACGACCGAGCTTACGGTGATCGCGCTTCTTGGCTTCTTCGATGCGCGCCAGGTGTGCTTTCAGGCCTTTTTCGTCGGCAAAGCACGTACCATAGACGCGCGTCAGCTGATCACTGGTCTGATCGCCATGCCAGTAAGCACCGGCCACCGACATGACCTTGAACGCCGCCAGCTTGCCGGTCGACGGCACATGTGGGCCGGCGCACAGGTCTTCAAACGCCGCCGAGCCAGGGGCGCCGGTGACATAGAACGAAATCGTTGCGGCGCCCTTGGCGATGGCGCGCTCGGCGTTGTTGTGTTTGTATTTGTCGCCGACGGTGCGGGCCAGGCCCTCGTGCGTCGAATAGTCGCAGCGCGTAAACGGCCGGTCGGCCTTGATGATTTCGCGCATCTTGTCTTCGATGGCGGCGAAATCGGCGTCGGTGAGCGCCTTGCGCTGGCCGTCGGCGTCGCTGATCGCCATGTCATAGAAGAAGCCCTCGTCGATGGCCGGACCATAGGCGAGCTTGGTCTGCGGCCAAAGACTGCAGATGGCCTCGGCAAGGACGTGCGCACAGCTGTGGCGCAAGACGGCCAGAGCTTCTGGGTTATCATTGCTGGCGGTGATGATCGAGATTTTGGCGTGATCGCTGATCAGGCGGTCGAGATCGCGGGTCTCGTCATTGACCTTGATGGCGATGGCTTTCTTGGCCAGGCCGGGGCCGATGCGTTCGGCAATGGCGCGGCCGGAAACCGGCTGATCGAATTCGAGGACTTTGCCGTCAGGCAGAACAAATGCAGGCATGGAGGTACCGTTGGAAACTGTGAGGTTGCTGAAAGGAGGAATGCCGCTGACGCGCTACCGAATCCACCGCTGGCAGCCATCCGCTACGGGACCAGGGCGAGGGCACGTCAAATGGTAGTTCGTGTCGTGCAGATCGTAACGGACACGTGGACTGAGGGCATGGGCGACGAGCGTATTCAGAAGTGAGGATCGACAAGAAGCAGCCAGCCGAGCAAGCTCAGCGGGGCTACGATGGTGGTCGCCGTCACCAGCGCCGCCATCAAAACCGCATCGCCTCCCAGCAGCCGCGCCATCGGCACCGAGGCGATCGCCACCGGGCTGGCCATGAGGATGGTCGCCGCCGTGGTGATCAACGGGTCAGCGCCCAGGACCCGGCAGATGCCCCACGTCAGCAGGGGCACCAGCACTAATTTCGCCACCACCGTCCAGCCGATGACCCGCGGAAAAGCGCGCATATGCGCGAAATCCAGACCCTGGCCGGCAACGATCAGCGCCAATGGCACCGCCGTTACCGCGATCAGACCGACGACACCGCCAAAGGTCGCGGCCACACTACCGATGGCCCCCGGGACAGCGGTGGCGGCATCCAGCAGTCCAGGGTGCCACCAGCCCAAGCCGGCGCCCACCAGGCAGGCGATAATCAACGGCGAGCGTGGTAGTTCGGCCAAGGCGTGGCGGATCCCGTGGGCGGTGACGCCATGGTAGGGCAGGCGGAAGGCAATCACCGCCGCGATATTGAAGGCGATCACGCTCGGCCCCAGCAACAGTGCATAGATACCGGTGAGGGCATGACCCTGCTCGGGCGGCAGGGTGTGCGCCACCAGTTCGATCACCGGCAGGCCGATGAAGGCACCGTTGCCGCGCGCCACGCCATTCATCACGCAGCCACGTGCGGAAACCGGCAAGGAAGCCGAGGCCCACCATGCCCCGACCATGCCCAGCACCAAGCCGGCGGCGATGGCCAGCAGGCCGACCGGCGACAGGCGCTGGGCGACATCGACGCGACTGGCCAACAGCAGCAGCTGCGCCGGCAACAGCACCCAATAGAGCAATTGCGCCAGGTCGCGCCCGCCGGCATCGCCGACCACGTTGAGGCGCCGCAGGCCCCAGCCCAGGGCGATGAGGGCGAAAACCGGCAGCAGGATCTGTCCGATTACGAGAAAGACGGCACTGGGCACGCCGGCAGTGTGGACGGATTTCGTACTTCGCACGCCGGATTTGGCCCGCATCATCAGCGCCATGCATTTGCTGCTGGTTGAAGATGAAGATGCCATCCGCTCGGCCCTGACCAGGGGCCTGGCTTCCGGCGGCAACACCGTCGATGGCGCTGCGACATTGGCCGAAGCCCGCGCCAAGGCCGCCAAACGCCATCCCGATGCGTTGGTCACCGACCTCAAGTTGCCGGATGGGCTGGGACTCGACCTCGCCGAGGAGCTGGGAGTACCGTTCATCCAGATGACCGGCTATGGCACCTTCGACGACGCCGTGCGCGCCATCCGCCTAGGCTGCGTAGAATTCTTTATCAAGCCGGTATCGCTGCGCGATCTGCGCCGGGCACTCGAGCGCGTCGCGGGGCGAGTGGTCAGCGATGCCACGCCCACCGTCATCGACCCCGAGCGCGGCATCAGCCTGCGCATCATCGGTGATCGGCCTGAACCGCGACCGCTGGCCATCGCCCACACCAGCTGGCATTCGCCCGCCACCGCCCTGGCGGCTTGGCACACTCTGCAAGCGGCAGCCCCTTGTTTACGCCATCGCCAAGTGGTGGCCGAGCTGCTACGTTTTGTTCCCAGCGGACGGATGGTGATCAATCGCGATGAGCGCCAATGGGTGGCGTGGCTGGATACCGGCGACCTCATCCCCGATGGCCGTGATTTTCCTGAATGCCGCTCGCATCTGCACACCCTGGCGCGCCGCGTCACGTGGCTTGCCGATGGCGGAGTGGTGGTCGAAACGCCGGTGGACATGCCGCATGCCCCGGCCAGCGGCACGCCCAATCCCGCGCACCTGGCGTGGCACGGGGATCTGGCGAGCAGCGAGTTATTGTGGCCGCAAGAATTGCTCAGCGCCGAGGTCGTCGATCTCTCCGACGTGGTGGCTGCCGGCACGTGGATCCATGACTGGTTCCGCGCCCACCCCGGACAAGGCGTGGTCGGCGCCTCGCCCGACATCCGCCGTCAATTCGAGCATGCCGGACTGCCCATCCTCTGGCGCGATCCGCGCAGCCATGGGGTCAGCGCCCAGGAGAAAGCCGAGCTGTTCGGCCTTTCGTCCTGAATGCGAGCCGCGACTATCCCGCCATGGCCTGTGATCTTCTGGTTTTCGCCCCCCACCCGGATGACGCCGAGATCCATTGCGGCGCGACCATCGCCGCGCATGTGCGGCTGGGGGCGCGGGTCATCATCGTCGATGCCACGCGCGGCGAACTGGGCTCACGCGGGACGGTAGCCGAGCGTGACCGTGAAGCCGCCGCCGCTGCCACGGTGTTAGGAGTGGCCGAGCGCCACAATCTCAACCTTGCGGATGGCGGACTGATGGCCGGTGATCGCCAGCAACGCGATACCCTGGTCGAAGCCTTGCGTCGGCATGCCCCGCGCAGCGTTCTGACCATCGGCGCCCAGGCCCGGCATGGCGATCATGTGGGTCTGCACGCGCTCAGCCTGGCGGCGATCAAGATGGCGGCGCTGCATCGTTTCCCATCGGCTTTCCCGGCCGTGGCCGGCATCCGCGTGTGGTGCTACGAAGCCGAACTGCCAATGACCGCGCCGACGTTCATCGTCCCCGCAAGCGAGGCCGATTGGCAATGCAAACGTGCAGCGGTGGCGTGTTATAGTAGTCAGTTGGCGGCGCAAGATGGTCTGCATAATTTCCCCACCACCATCGCCACCCCGGAATTCACCCGCTGGATCGAAGCCCGCGGACGCACCTGGGGGTTCCAGGCGGGTGCCGCCTATGGTGAGGCTTTCAGCGGCCCAGAAGCCGCCCGCATTACCGATGTGCGTCTGATTTAGCTGCGTCTGGAACCACCGCATCTCGATGCCATGCTCGCCGGTGGAGTAGCACGCATGGGTAAAGCCGCTGTTGATCCTGATGAATTGCTGCGCTTCATTGGCGCCCTGAAGCGTTTCAATGACAGCACGCGCACCGAAGTAGGCACCATCAATCGCCAGTTCCAGCGCCTGAGTGAAAGTTGGCAGGACGATGAACAAGCACGTTTTGCCGAATCCTTTGAGCGCATGGTACGGGTGGTGGCGCGCTTTGTCGAAGAATCAGAGACCCAGGTGCCCATCCTCACGCGCAAGGCCGAGGCCATTCGCGCCTACCTGGATCGCGGATGAGCAGCGCCGATCTGGCTGATGCGCAGGTATTGCGCGACTTCCGTGCCAAGCTGGGGAAATTCGTACAGACCACCACCGCCGCCCTCGGTGGTAGCGATGGCGATCTGCGGCGGGTCCTCGATTGGATGCAAGGCGAGCAGTTGCCGCTCTGGAAGCGCCAATTGCGCGAGCGTGAGGAAATTTTTCAGCAGGCTCGGCGCACGTGGCTCGATGCCGAAAACGATGTGCGCGGGGGTTTGAATTCGCGCGGTCCGCACAAGGCCAGCAGTATCGAAGAGCGCGTTTTAATGCAAAAAGCACAACGTCGCCGTGACGAAGCCGAAGAGAAGCTGGAGCACATCCGCCGCTGGCTGATCCGCATCGAACAAGACTGCTCGCCGTTGATTGCTCAATGTCGCAACCATGATTTGGCGCTGCGCGACCTGGGCGAACGGGCCCTGGCCAAGTTAGAACGTCTCGCCAGCGATATCGATACCTACCACACCGGACCACGCTGATGCCTGCCTTGACTTGTGACGACGCATTGGTGGAAAAAGCGCTCAAAGACCTGCACGTTGCCTGGGATGGCACCGCCGAGTCGTGGCGTGATCAGGCACGGACTGATTTCGCTACCGATCATCTCGATCCCCTCACCATCCGCGCGCGAGAAGCCGCGGCGGCGATACGACGCATGGATGCCATCTTACGTGATGTGGTTCACCAATGCACCTGAGTGACCACGAGGCCTTGGAGTTTGACGACCTGGCGCCACGCACCACCAGCGTGACCACAGACGCCACGGCACCAAGCACCCCGGTCGTGCTGTCAGGAAGTCCCCTTGGCATCGACCGCGTCACTGCCGAGGTGGCGGTCTTCATCGCCCAGCTGATGCGTATCAGCAACGAATGGGCGCAGGCCGAACGCCTGGCGCGAGAGACGCGACAACAGCTCAGCCTGACGGCGGTGCGCGAACGCGACCAACTGCTGTCCCAAGCAGCGGCGGTTGCCGATCCGCTGAGCCAATTGCCGCAGCGGCTGGTGCGTTTGACCGCGCAGCAGGACCGTCTGCTGCTTGGCGTCAACGAGGCCGCGCAGCGTCGTCGTCTGCGCCTACGTGCTGAGTGCGATCGCGCCTGCAGTCTGCTCGAGGCCGCCCCGGTGAATCTCGCTGACGACCCTGCGCACCAGCGGATGCTATTGCGCTCTGCTGAATTGAGCAAACGGCTGACGGCTTTCCTGGGTGATTTTTCCAGCTTGAGCGCCCTCCACAGCGCTCTTGAAAACCGCTTTACCACCGCCTGCCGTCGCGCCCGCGTCACTGGTGGTGTCGGCGTCGGCGTCGCCGCTTCCGCCAATTCACAGCTGTCGTTGCGTGATCGCCTTGCCGCCGCCACCAAGCAGTTGGGCGAAGCTGAACAAGCACTGCTGCACATCGAGTACTCTTCAGCCTACCAGGACACCGGGCTGGGCGGCCAATTCCTCAACCACGGTCTGCTGGTTTTCGGTCATGGGGTGGCGGCAGGCATCGCCTGGCTCACCCTGCCCGAAGCCCTGCCGTGGATTGCTATTTCCGGAGCCGTGACCCAGGGGCTGGTGCCGTGGCGTACCCGTGGCCAACGCCGCCGGCTCGCCCATAGTCTCGACCGTGTTCGTCCGCAAATGGCGGCTATTTCGGGTACCCTGCAAAAACTGGAACGTGCCGGACGCAGCGAATTGGATCCGCAAGGCCCGATGCAGCCGCGCGTCGATCGCTTGCTGCGCGCCGATCAAGACCGGGTGGCTGAACAAGAGCGCCTGCAGGCCTATTGTGAAACCACCATCGCGCGCATGCGTCGCCGTGAACAAGAAGTACGCGAACGACTTGAAGCGCGCAGCGGGAGTGCAGCCAGCGCCATCCGCGCCGCCGCCGAAGCCGCTAGCGCCCTCAACCAAACGCGTCATCAAGAAACTTTAGCCACCCTCGAACACGCCAGTGCGATGCGTCTCGCCAACCACGACCGGGCCTGGCTCAGCCGCAGTGCTGAATTCGAAGCCCAGTGGCAAGCCGCGGTTGCCGCCGTGCACACCTATGCCGAAGAGCGTTGCCGTGAAAGTGCCGCCCGCCATCCAGACTGGCACGACCCCGCCTGGTCGCAGTGGACGCCAACGACCAACTTTGCCGCAGAGCTGCCATTTGGCCTGATGCAGTTGAACCTCAGCTCCGTGGCAGCCGGTGGCTTATCCACCGCCAGCCTGCCGACGATCACCGTGCCGGTGGCCTTGGCTTTCCCTAGCCCGGCATCCTTGCTGGTGCACTGTACCCCGAGCGGACGGGCCAGCGGATTGCGTTTGATCCAACAGCTGCTGTTGCGCGCCCTGGTGGCATTCCCACCAGGGAAATTGCGTCTGCGACTCATCGATCCCTTGGGTTTGGGCGAGGCTTTCGCTCCGCTGCTGGATCTCGCTGAACACGATGAATCATTGTTGGGTGACGGCGTCCTGAACGAGGCGGTGGCCATCGAACGCGGCTTGGATGACTTGGTTACGCATCTCGAAACGGTGATTCAAAAACGACTGCGCGGCCGCTATGCCACGCTTGAAGACTATAATCGCGAAGCTGGTGAATTGCAGGAGCCCCTGCACCTGGTCGCGGTCGCCGATTTTCCTACCGGCTTCAGCGAGCGTGCCCTTGAGCGTCTCGCTTTGTTGGCGCGAACCGGTGCCCGTTGTGGCGTGCACGTGGTACTGTTGCACGACGAGCGGCGGCCCTTGCCTGGAGTCCTTGATCTGACCTGGTTCAGCCGCACCGGGGTCATCATCCGCAGCCACCAGGATCGCGTGGTGCTTGAGCGCGAAGGCCTGCAGGAATGGACGTTCATTGCCGAGGCCGCCGTGCCGCCGCCGTTGCAGCAACGGCTGCTCGCCAGCGTCGGCACGGCCGCCGATGGCGCACAACGCATCGAGCTGGGCTTTGCCACCGTCGCCCCGGGTGCGGCTGAGATCTGGTCGAAATCCTCGGCTAAGGGAGTGTCGATTCCGCTGGGCAAACGTGGTCCCGAGCGCATGCAATTGCTGGAGCTGGGCCGCGGTACCGCCCAGCATGTGCTCATCGGCGGACGCACCGGTTCAGGTAAGTCGACCTTGCTGCATGTGCTGATCACCAGTGCCGCTTTGTGGTATGCGCCCAGTGAAATCGAATTCCATCTCATCGACTTCAAGAAGGGCGTCGAATTCAAGGCCTATGCCAGCCTGCGCCTGCCGCACGCGCGTGTAGTGGCGATCGAGAGTGATCGTGAATTCGGCCTGAGCGTGTTGCGCCAACTCGATCGTGAATTGACCAGTCGCGGCGAATCCTTTCGCGCCGTAGGAGCGCAAGACCTGGCCGCGCACCGGACTGCCGGTGGCGCACATCTTCCGCGCATCTTGCTGATCATCGACGAATTTCAGGAGTTTTTCACTGAAGACGACGCCATCGCCCGCGACGCAGCACTGTTGCTCGATCGTTTCGTGCGCCAAGGTCGTGCCTTCGGCGTGCATGTCATCCTCGGCTCACAGACCTTGGCTGGCTCGTATTCCCTGGCCAAGAGCAGTCTCGGTCAGATGGGCGTGCGCATCGCCCTGCCCTGCAACGAGGCCGACGCACATCTGCTGCTCAATGAAGACAACGACGCCGCTCGCCTGCTGACGCGGCCCGGCGACGCGGTGTACAACGACCAAGCCGGCATGGCGGCGGGCAACAGTCCATTCCAGGTGTGCTGGCTGGCAGATGAGCAAGAGGCCGGATACCTCGGGCCGTTGGCAGCGCGAGCGGCAATGACAGCGTGGCAGCCGGCGCAACCGCCGGTGTTCTTTGAAGGCAGCGCCCCTTCTGACCTCAACGAGATGCCCAAGACGACGAATCCCCATGCGTTGTGGGTCGGGCAATCGAGCTCGTTGAGCGGAGCGGCGATGGTGCCGTTCTTACCGGCGGCGGCCGGCAACCTGTTGATCGTCGGACAGAACCGTGAAGCCGCTGCCTCCACTTGCGGCGCCTTGCTGGTGGGCCTTGCCGGCGTGCCCAACGCCCGCCTGGTCGCGCTCGATGGCGAGGATGCGGACGGCCCGTTCGCGGTTCTCTCTGCCGGTTTGGCGCCGCTGGTGCAACGCCACATCGCCAAGGAAGCCGCGGCCGTGCTCGTCGAGCTCATCGCCATCCTCGAGCGGCGCCAGAACGGCGACGATGCTCAACGCTCACCGATCATGCTGGTGGTCTTCGCCCTGCAGCGGCAGCGGGCCTTACGCGTCGATGACGACGGCGATTTGGGAGAAAGCCGCCGTAAGCCGGCGGACATGCTCGCCACGCTGCTGAGCAATGGCCCTGAATACGGCCTGCATGTGGTGGTATGGTGCGACTCGTTGGCTTCCGTGCAGCGCAGCTTGGGACGCCGTGCTCTACGTGATTTCGATGCGCGGATCCTCTTCCAGATGGCCGCTGGCGATTCGTCGGAGCTCATCGACGAAGACACCGCCAGCCGTTTAGGCCTACATACGGCCCTCTTGGCAATCGAAAGTGATGGCCGACGCGAGAAATTCCGACCCTGCAGTCTGCCGTCGGCCGCCTCTCTCAAAGAGATTGCCACAGCAATACGTTCAAATTTGACTTCCTCATAGCCAGAAGATCTGGTTCAAGTATTATCGATGTGTGATCTGACACCATGGATGACACCACCATCAATGATGCCCCTGCGGTTGGTACGCAGCCCGATACGATGGTGCATGGCTATCGCCTTGGCCGTCTGCTCGGGCGTGGCGCGCAGGGTACCGTGTATCTGGCGACCTTAGCCGATACGTTCGATACCTATGCCATCAAGTTGATTGATACCCGCAACCAAGCCGACACCACCATCCAGCGTCTGGTGCGCGAATGTGAACTGACCGTCCAGCTGAGCCATCCCGGCATCGTCAAGGTCTATGAGGCCGGTTACTGGGGCGACTACATTTTCATCGCCATGGAAGTCGCCAATGGCCGCTCGGCCGATACTTTTACTGCCGGCGGGCTCGGCTGGCGGCGATCGGTGGACATTGCCCGCCATGCCGCCGCCGCCTTGGCTTATGCCCATGAGCGACACCACCTCATCCATCGCGATATCAAGCCTGCCAATCTCGTCATCGACCTGCACGGCCGCGACATCGCCGGCGTCAAGATCGTCGACTTCGGCCTGAGCCGCTCGGTCGACGATCAGATCGGCGGGCTGACCATGACCGGTACGGTGATGGGCACACCGTTTTTCATGTCGCCTGAGCAAGCGCGTGGATTGCGCACGCTGAGCTTCCACACCGATCTTTATGCCCTGGGCGCATCGCTGTTTTGGATGATCGCAGGCCAACCGCCGTTCGCCAAGGGCACGCCGATCGAAATTCTGGTGCAGCATTGCCATAATCCGGCGCCAAATCTGCGCTCGCTGGTGGCCGATTGCCCGGCCGAGGTCGCCACCGCCGTGGCCCGCTGCTTGGCCAAAGAACCTAAAGATCGCTATCAGAGTTATGGGTTGCTGATCGCCGAGCTCGAGCACCTCCTTGATTATCAGACCACCTCGCTCAATCGCGAGCAAACCAGCAGTCGTTTTCTGCACCGCGCAGTGAACACCGCGGGCATCACGCCGACCAGCAAGCAGTTCACACGCCCGATAAACTCTGATGCGCCCTCGACCACGACCACGCCACCCACGCAAATCCACATCAAGCCGCGTCCGCCCAAGATCGTGGTTCCGTCATTGGCTGCTGGCACCCTCATCAATGACCACTTCCGCGTCACCGGCCCACTGGGTGCCGGCGCCATGGGTGAGGTATACGCCGTCGAAGATTGCGTCATCGAACAGCACCTAGCACTAAAGATTCTGTCACGGGAAGACATGCGCCGGCCGGCGGCAGTACGGCGGTTTCAAGGCGAATGTACCGCCCTGGCGACGGTTGAGCACCACGCTTTTCCTTTTTTCGCCGGGCGGGGGACTTTTCAAGAACGCGACTACCTGCTGATGGAGCGCGTACGCGGCATCGATCTGAAGACGTGGTTGCAGACCAATGGCGGACGCATGGGCGAAGCCGGTGCCCTGCAGGTCGTGCAGCAATTGGCGCAGGCCATGCACCGAGCCCACAGCAAATGCGGCATGGTGCACCGGGACATCAAACCTGCCAACTTGATGTTCACCTATCTCAATGGCGAAGCGCAATTAAAGATCGTCGATTTCGGTATCTCGACCTATATCGATTATGGCGATTTCGAAGATTTTTCAGCGCGCACCTACCATTACATCGACGATGACGCGCAGGGCCGCTCGGTGGGCACACCTGCCTATATGAGCCCTGAACAATGCCGCGGCGCCCCGCCATCGCCGATGATGGATATCTATTCGATTGGCTGCACCTTCTTCAATTTAGTGACTGGGCGCACGCCATATGAGGCGCCTAATGCAGCGATGATGATGATCCGGCATATGCAGGATGAGATACCTATTTTTGATGAGAGCGACAACCTCAGCAAGAGCTCGCAATACCTGCTCAAACGCTGCCTGGCTAAAAATCCCAGCGAGCGTTTCACCAATTATCTGGAACTGGCGGAAACGGCAAAGTCAGCCTATTCACTGACCAAGACCACACGCTTCTTTAAACGCATTTGATCAGCGATGTCGCCGCCGACTGAGTAATGATCGTGGCGATCTCGACTTTTCGTACCGTGCATGAAACAGCTCGCCAGCTGCCGTCCCCGAATGCAAAAAAACACCGCAGCCATGCCCCAAAGGGGCATGGCTGCGGTAAGCATTCACTTCTCAATGCGACAGAGATTAGCCGTTGCCAGGCACCGTCAGGAGGCCCGATACCGTGGCATTCTTATTGCCGGCCATATCAGTGACCACCCCAGGGAGAGCCTGCAGGGTCAGCGTGTTGCCAGCGCCGCGTGGCATCGTGGCGATCACCTGGAAGCTCTGCAGTCGGCTGGTTGAATTCACCGTGGTGTTGGTCGGAGTGACCGAATCCACCGTACCACCAATCAGCACGAGCTTAGACGAATCGAACTTGGTCGCCAAGACGTCACTGGTGCTGCCACCGGCGTTCACCGTGACGGTGAAAGTCGCTTTGGCATCGTTCAGATTGATGGTGTAGGCGCCCGCACTCGGAGTGCCGCCAACCCAGCTGGCGCCGGTCAAGACGGTGGTGGTATTTGCAGTGATCACCATCGACTTACCGCCCATGGAGACGGTCTGACCGATCAAGGCGCTTGCCGTGAAAGCGGCGCTGCCCACGGTCATGGTCGTTGCAGACACCGCGCTGGCGGTGCCAGCGAGCGTCGAACCACCCAGGGTTGGTGTACCAAAATCCAAGGTTGGCACATTACCATCGTAATTGCGCAGCAGCACAGCCACCGAGCTATTCAGATTGCCAACCGAATCCGCCACCTTGCCGGCCATGAGTACCACGCGCACCTTTTTGTCGATCGTGGTAGGGGCCGCCACATCGACGTTGAAGGTATAAACAGAGCCTGAACCAGCCAGGCCGCTGATCGCGCCATTTTCAACCTGGAAGGCGGCGGCGGTCAAGCCGGTCACCACTTCACTAAACACCAGCGAGCAAGGGATGCTGGTCTTGTTGGTCGGCTTGTCATCGGTCGAGGTCGGAGCTGCCGTTGAACTCGCCAGCGACAGGACACGCGGGGCAGTACTGTCGTAGGTACGGGTCAGGAAGTTGACTCCCGAAACGTTGCCACTGAACGTATTGGTATTTCCAACCAGGTCGGTAACCACTGTACCGGTCTTGATGGTGACTTTAACCGGGGTTGGGCCTTCGCCAGGAATCACCGTCAGGGTGTAGACGGTTGGTGTGGCAGCGAAGAGACTGATGACCCCATTGGTGACATCAAAGTCACCAACATCGAAGCCGGTAACCGCTTCACCGAAAGTAGTGGTGAAGATGATCGGCGTGGCCTTGGTGACGGCGGTGGCCGTCGAAGCCAACATACTGGCGATCGATACCGATGGGGCTGCAATATCGAGCGTGCGACTAGCAGCGGCCATGGCGGCGGAATTATTGCCGGCCAGATCCGTACCCGTACCAGCGGTGACGGTCATGGCCAATGAAGTTGGCGAACCGGTAACCGTATAATACTGCGTCCAGGTCTTCCCATCCGCGGACAAGTATGCGGCAGTGGCACCCGAGCCGCTGGTAGGCGTGACTCCACAGTATGCCGAACCAGACGGGGCGGCGTTGGGGGTTGCCGCGGGCGTGGTCCCGCCACTCAGGACGAAGGTGAGATTGGCAGTGTTAAAGGTCGTGCTCATTACCTCATTGCTGGTTAAGACCACCTTGAAGGTCGTACCGATCGAGGTGATGCTGCTACCGTTGCTGACGATGCCACCCGAGAAGACCGGCGCCGCTACATCCTTGGTGAAGGTATAGGGGGTTGCCGCTGAGGTGTTGATACCGGCGACGGTAAACGCATCGGCTGGCGAATTGATGGTGACAATACCGGGGGCGGTCGGCGTGACGGTGATCACGAAGTTACCGGTCGTGTTGGCGATAGTGGCTGGCGAGGTGGTCAAGGCCACGGTGCCGTTGGTTACCACGAAATCGGTGAGTGCAGCTCCGGCTAGAGCACCCGCATTCAGCTGCGTGCCACTGAGATCGTACATCTTCACATCGAACACCGCGGTGGCGGTCTTCGAATAATTGGCGCCGCCGGTTGAGGTGACACCCGCGGTCGGCGCGAATACTGCATAGACCGTACTGGCCGGGGTGGTCAGGTTGTAGCCGCTATCCGACCAGGCGCTGACATTGCCGGCCGCGTCGGTGGCTGCGGTCTGGATGGTGTAGGTCTTGCTGGCCAACAGACCGCCACCGGTCAGGCTGGTTGCCCAATCGCTGACGCCAAAGGTGAAGGAACCGGTAGCACTCGCAGTGACGGTGGTGCCGTTAGCGGTCACCGTCGAACCATCATCGATACGTAGCTTGACGGTCGAAAGCGGTTCAGCCTGGCCGGTGATGATTGGCTTCAAGGTATAGATGGTCCCCGCAGCCGCCGGCGAGGCGACAATCGGCGCATCTGGTGGCGTGGAATCCACCGCGCTGTTGTCGATGGTGAAGTTCGAAACCAGGGTCGGGTTGCCGGTGACCACTGACCCCAGATAGGTCTGGGTGAGCTCAACCGTGTGGCTGGCACCGCTGGCCAAGGTGGCCATGGTGAAGCCGAACTTGGTTGGGTCGAGCACAGCGGTATCAGCGACGACGCCGCTGGTGCTGCCATCGACCTTGATCGCCAAGGATGAGGTATTGGTGCCGGCGCTGAACTTGGTGCCAGTTAGGGTGATATTATTTGCACGATCGATGATGAAATTGCTGCTGCCGGTGACCCCGTTCACCACCAGGGACGGAGTGTCCCATACCAGAATAGTAATGGCGTTGGTCAACACCGCTGCGTGGTTAAGCGGATCGTAAATCGTCGCCGTCAAAACATGCGTGCCGGCTGGCAACGGAGTACTCAATGTCACGCCAACGGTCTGCCGGTTGGTGGATGGGGTATTCACAGCTGCAGACCCGGTCTTGTGCAAGGTTGCACTACCGACGACGCCGAGGACAGCATCCGAAATCTTGACCACGAACGTATCGGTGGTTGAGAACAGTTTATTGGTGGCAACCGAGCTGGCGACATCGTCGTCATCAATGTTGACCGAGACGGCGATCGACGGAGTCCGGGACGTGGTGGCCGAGTTGGTGGCTGGGAAAGTAATGGTGTTATACCCTGCCGCCGGCACTGATGGCACCACGGTGTAGATCAGACTCGAGAGGGTCAGTGGAACTTCTACCGTTGGGAAGGTGGCCGGACTGGCGCCACCGAGCAAGAAGCCCGACGCGGCTGGAATGTGCGTATACAGTTTCAGATTGCTACCCATGGCAACCGTGAAGACGGTGCGATGCGCATTCGACGAAATGATGTTGGCGGTAGTCAGGGTGAGCGCGGTTTCGCCGGTCGGCAAGCTGCTGGTGACCGTGGCCGGATCCGGCGCAGTGCCGGTAACGTAGGAAACGTCAGTCTGGAAAACGTGGAAGTCACCACCGGTACCACCAGCTGCCAAGGTCTGCTTGAACAGTGGATCCCAACCACCGACGTCATCCGTCCAATCAACCGCGAACTGCACGGTGGTGGCAGTTCCCACCGGGCCGCCGATGGCGGTAATGGTTGGATCCGCCGCCTGAAGGGACGCGCCCATCAGGCCGAGAGCCAGGAGCGTCGGCACAACCCGGCGATGACGTGAGAGTAGGACGGTCGGGGTGCTGGACATAAGAGAACTCCTGAAGGGCGAAAACGCGATGTGGATTGCGCGAAGGGATTGAATGTGAGGCAAGCCTGGATGAAGCCGAAGCGCTATATGAAATTCCTGAAGTATATCTCAAGAATGTGCACATCGCAAGACGAGTCGGACACCAGAACATCCGCACCGCCTAAAGAACGTTCGCGAGCGCCTTACGGCAATCACGGAGTGTCCCTGGAAAAAGAGACATGGATAGAATCGGCCGTAAGCGTCGTAACTTGAGCATGAAATTATCAGCTTTTTATTGATGCAGATGGCGATTTGGCACCACTTGTCTTAACGACATATGGTGCAAATGCGCGCAGTGGTTCAGCTCGTCGGCAAACACTTCGCGGGCCTAAAATAACGACCAGGAGGAGTGCGACTTGAGCCGAAAGGCCTACGCGACGCTATTCCTGATGTATGCTCATGGCTGAACACGAGCTGAGCACTAGCTGAGCAACTGGCACATCATCAGAATGGCACGCGGTATGCGTTCCTGTCCACCCTGAGGTCTTTCATGTCGCGTATCGATTCACTGCTGTTGCGTTCTCGTCTTTCATGCCTCAGCACACGTCGACCCGCCCTGCTTGCACTCATTGGCACGTTTCTTTTTTCGTCAGCACTTGTTGGCGCAGAAAATACAGAACTTTTTATCGGCGGCGATTTCCACCAGCTCGGCGCCCCACGCCTCGCCTTATTCGAGGGCGCCCACGGTGGCTGGCATGGCGCACCGGTTTCCGCTTCTGGTGTACGCACGGTCATGATTCGTGGCGGGTTTATCTATCTGGCCGGAGACTTCACCGTCGTTGCCGGGCAACCACGCCACGGCTTGGCGCGGCTTTCGCTCGCTGGCCAACTCGATCCGGCGTGGGCGCCTGCTGTCACCGGCACTATCAATGCCATGGTCGCTGATGGCGACGCGGTCTACATCGGCGGAGCCTTCACTGCCATCGGTGATCAGCCGCGCACCAATCTTGCCCGCCTAGCAATTGCCGATGGCGCACCCAGTAGCTGGATTGCCGACACCAATGGACCCATCTATGCGCTGGCCCTCGCTCGCGACATGCTGGTGATTGGCGGTGGCTTCACCATGGTCGGCGGCGACGAGCATGTGCGATTGGCCCGCCTCGAGGCCACCAGCGGCAAAGTCGTTCCCACCTTTATCGGCGCGGTCGACGGCGAGGTGCGCGCATTGGTGATCAAAGGTGAAAAACTCCTCGTTGGTGGCCAATTTGCACGTGTGAACGCCGAAGATCGTCTGGCCTTAGCACGTCTTGAGCTCATGAGCGGCGACGTCGATCCCGATTGGCGCGCCGATGTCGATGGAGCCGT
>JAYVTR010000172.1:0-4166 GCA_043788625.1 Planctomycetota bacterium | reverse complement strand
GCCTGCATCTCGGACCAGTGAGCAAGGGTCGCGGGATCTGCCCCCATGGCATCGTCTTTTTGGCTGAGATCAGCCCATCCCTCGGCGGTTACCGCCGCTTGGCGTCCGACAGCGCAGATGGGCGCATCATTGCCGCACAAGTCGTGTCCCCAGGCATGATAGGCAAAGCCGGCCGGAGCGCAGCGCTCAACCAACGTGGGTATGAGATCCAGATGGCTGCCTGGTCCGAGATTGGTACCGGCATTGATGAACCCCGGACCCCATAGGACAAGTGGCACCCCGGTACGTTCACGGGCGTCAGGACGATCATTGGGGAATCTGCGCCCGTAGTGATCGCCGGTGATCGCAAATAGGGGATGTGTCAGCGTGCTGGCGGTAGTTCTGATGAAATGTTCCAGGCAATGGTCGCCATACCACAGATGACCGAGGATGTGCCAATCGACCTGTGCGGCGCAACGCTCCATCAGGGCGGGAGGCGTTTGGTGCAATGGGAATCCCTTGGCATGCACATCGACGGAAAACGGTGGATGATTCGAGGTGGTCAGAATTACTGTGAAGCTGGGGCAGGCATCACTGATGGTGCGCGAGGCGTAATCATAGCATACCTCGTCATCAACGCCCCACTCGCCCCCCGTCAACCAGTTGCCCATGTCTGCGCCGCCATGGATTTCATCGAATCCTTGCGAGCTTGCGAGATCGCCAAGGCGTTGCCAAGATAAGTACCCCGCATAGATGAAGCGAGTGCGATAGCCGAGGGTTTTGAAGATGGCAGCGGTAGCGCTCGGAAAGGCGTGACGGGCCAGCGGTTGGTAGCCCGCCATCAAACCACAATTGGGAATACCCGTGAGGAGGGTGCCGAGTGATTCCATGGTGCCACAGCCAGCAGAAAGAAATCGCTCACTAAAGGCGCCCTCTTTGCCCAAGCGCTGCAAGCCAGGATTCAAGTCCAAATCATGCCACGCGGGCAGGAGGGGCCATGCGGATTGGCTTTCCATAATCACCAGGATCACGTGTCGCGGTGGGGCGTCGCTGCCATGGGCACTACGCAAAGTCGCATGATCGAGATCGCTTACCTGAGTGGAAAAATGCCGCTGCGCTGCCGCCACCGCAATTGCCGGTGCAACTGCCGAAGACGAGGCCAAAAGGGCGTGGTCGCTTACGGCAGTAACTAACGTATCCCACGGATTGCGTACCAGTTTGTTCAATGTCGCATCGCGGGTGATGGCTGAGAATTTTTGTTGCGCTGGTAAACGGCCGACCGAGCCACGTGCGATGATCACCAGGCTGATGACCATAAGCAAAGAGATACCCAAAAGACTTGGCCATCCCTGGGCATCCCACCACGCGCGGTGGGGTGCTGAGCGCGGACTGAAACGAAGCCACAACCAGCGTATAAGATATGCAGTCAGAACGATGCCCAGGCCAACCTGGATCACCGGATACGAATTCCAGATGGTGGCGGCCAAAGCCTGCCGATCATCGTAGACGATGCCCAGCAGGAACTGGTTAAACTGGTCATGATATTCAAGGAAATAATAATAATCTCCAATACCGACGCAGAGGGTGGCGCAGGCAAAGGCGATGGCTAGGTATGAGCGTAAGTGGCGGGCGACAGTGGGCCACGCGCCAGCTAGCGCCAAGCTGCATAGTAATGACAGGGCCGAGGTCAAAACCCCGATGCGGCCATCAAAACGCGCTCCCCCGAGCATGGCCATCAAGATTTGTCCGCCATCGGCATGTGAGCCTTGGTGACTTCTCAAAGCGAGGATGAGGCCGCCACGGACAATTTGTAGGCATCCTATACACCAGGCGATCAGTCCCATGTCGCGCAGAATTTCGGCTAAGGTCGCTCGCCAACGGTGCATATCAGCGTTCTTTTTCATTCATGAAATAGGCTATATGGCACTCGCCTGATCGGCAATGGCTACCAAAACATCTGCTGGCAAGCCGGTTGGCGTGTGCACCTGTTGACGTGCGCTGGCATAGGCCGACGAGCTGGCGGTTGCCTTCGTGACCGCCGTCTTGACCGCCATATCGACTCCTGCCTGGGCATCGGTGGCCTGCTGCACGGCACTGATCGCTGCCTGGATGCTCTTCTCGAGATCTTCGGCGCGTTTACGGGCCGTCGCCGGGTCGGCATTGTGCGCGGCAGATTCAGCTGTCTTGAGCGCTTCTTGCGCCTTGTGCTCGGCATCTTGCGCATCCGTCACTAAGCGTGACGGGCCGGTATCAGTATTCTTTCGCCACCTTGCCGCCTCCGCTTCCGCGGACTTGACCTGTTGCGAGGCAGCTTCCACAGTTCTTTTGGCGGCTTCGACGGTTGCGTTCACAGTTGCGGCATGCGTCAGAGCGTCGAGCACGCCGGCACGTTGTCCCTGGAGTTTGACCACGCGCTCCTTTCCGTCCCTGATGGTTGTTACTTGGTGGGCTTGAGTGGCCATTGCCGACGTTACACCCTGTGCATCAGTCGTCCGCTCGGCATTCAATGAACGTAAATGATTCCGGGTCACGGCGTCGCAGATGATCCCGTCGAAATGCACCAACGCATGCTGCGCGAGCCAGGAGTCAAGGTCAGACCATGCTCCATTTACGCGCACTTCATTCAGGCGATGGAGCGTGGCGATTGCAGCGGCATTCTGGGCGTCGATGGCCAATGCCGCATGCGCCTCACTGCGGCCTTCGTTGGTCAATTGGTTAGCAAGGCACCAAGTAGCCAATGTCGCATGGGCAGTGCCGCTGCCAGCACAGGCGGCGGAGCGTGCTTGGTAATCACTATGTACGTCGTGGATGGCGACGATTTCCGCACTGGTTAGCAGACGGTCGGCCGACATCGAACGGCCGTGGATGGTGGTGGTCAGGCGCAGAACGGTACGTTCATCGGTAAGCTCAACCAGGCCACCTACGAGGGTGCTGCCGTCGCGCATGTCGATCGTCACCGTTGGTGGTTGAGTAGCCTCAGTGTGGGCCTGCTCTGCCGCCGGTAAGAAACCGAAGAGAGCGCAGCATGGCAGCCAGCGAAGAACACGCTTCGCATCATGAAGGCATGGCAATAGGCGGCGCATGAGCCAAGGTTTATTGCCAGCAAAAGTGCGGGAGACGCTCTTCATCGGTATACTCGCAGCGAATGCTCCCAGATCACGGTGATCTGGATGGTGGCGCTGAACCGATGTCAGCAGGGGATCGTCGAACAACTGGCGAGACTACCATACCATCACCATGATGAGAGTACGATGAGAGTTCTTTAGCAGTGGCAGATGGCAGCTCAGGCGAGTGGAATTCCTTGTCGACTGCCGGCGATCGGTCCTGATAGAGTACCACCCGCTATGACGAGGCGGTCGATGGCGAGGATGGTGATCAGAAGAGTCGGTGTGTAGTTCGGAGCGCAGCTGCTGAAGCGGCCGGTGCGCGGATGCATTTCTTGGGCGAAGGTACAACCCTGATCGATGATCGCCTCCAGCCAGATGGCCAGCATGCGCTCGAGATCCGCGCTGCGGCCGTACTCCTCCATCCACAGGGCTGCACGCAAGATGGTCAGCGCCTGGCTCTGGCCGCCCCAGGAATTCTCGCGCCCGTCGCGGTCAGCGCGTGGATCCGACGGTGCCAACGACGGGATCGGGTACTCCGTGGCGAAGCCCTGGGGGTCGGTGAAATGGCGCTGCCAGATGCGCTCGAAGAGCCGCTGATCCACCACCCGGTTGAGGAACAAGCGGGTGATGTGCTCGCTGCGGTAGCGACGGAAGCTCCCGTCCGGTGCAAGGTCGTAAAAGAACTCATCCACTTCGTCCCACAACAGCTCGTGGATCCGCTGACGCATGGCGCGGGCGTGATCGCGCCATGCCATGGCTTCTTGCGCCAGACCGAGCGCATCCGCCATGTGCGCGAGCGCCACCTGGGCGCCGTAGCGCATCGCCGAAAGATCGGCTGAGATGATCGGCAGGGTGGCGCTGTCGGGGCGCACCCGTGCATCCATGCCTGGGCATGCACGCGGGATGCCGCCGTCGGTCACTCGCGGGCTGTGATCGTGACCGGTGTCGTACTCGCAGAACATCTCGACGAGGCCGGTGCCACGGGTGTCACGATATCGCCCGAGCCACGCATCGTATGCGACCGCGGCGCGGTAGGACCGCTGCAGGAATACGTCATCAGCACAGGCTTGGGCGACTTCC
>JAYVTR010000171.1:0-7405 GCA_043788625.1 Planctomycetota bacterium | reverse complement strand
TCGTCCCTTGGCAGACTGCTGGGGCTTGCGGGTCGTCTGCATGATTGGGGCAAAGTCCATCCTGCGTTCCGCGCCTGCATCCGTACGCCCGATACACATCCTCACCATGCCCACCACGATTTGGCCAAGGCTCCGGCCGATGCCTGGGTTCATCCAAAAAAACTTTATGATCTGCGGAGCATCAGCGGCGATGGTCAACGTAAAGGTTTTCGTCATGAATTCGCCAGCACCCTGGCGGTGCTCGAACTTTTGGCCCGACGCGATCAGCACCACCCTGCCCTGCTGGGCGCCTGCACTGAATTGATCGCGGCTGGCGTCATCATCCCCGAACCGATCACTGAATCGGCGAGCGGACTGCTCGCCGATGAGTTGGCGGCGCTCACCGCCGCAGAGGTTGATTTGGTGGCATATCTGGTGTGCAGTCACCACGGAAAGATCCGCGTCAGTTGGCACGCCTCGCCTGATGATCAGGCATTCACCATGGTCGAAACCAGAGGTATGCCGCTGCGAGGAGTCTGCGACCTCGACACGCTGCCGGCCTTGCCCCTTCTGACTGCCGACGGTGCCGTGACGCAGGTCCCTGCCTTGACCCTCCACCTGGATGCGTCGCATCTTGGTCTGTCAGGCCGCTACGGACGAAGTTGGCGGGAACGCACCGCCAGCCTGCAGGCGCAGCATGGCCCCTTCGCCTTGGCCTTGCTGGAGGCTTGCCTGCGTGCCGCCGACATCCGTGCCTCGCGTTCCGTTACCACTGATCCCTTGTTGAGCCAGCCATGATCCATGTTCATCATCTGCATGGCTGCGTTCCCACGGTTCTTGCGCATTATCTGAAGGCATTAGGTGTGCTGCGCCTCGTTGCCTCTCAGATTGATCCGCAGGCGCGTGGATGGTGGAGAGATGAGTGCTTTCATCTGGCTACGACTTTGGACCGCGAAACTTTGTTGAGGTTCTTTGCCTACCAATATGCGCCAACTCCATTGGTCGCTCCATGGAATGGAGGCAGCGGGTTTTATCCCAAGGACAATAAATCGGGAATTTCAGCTATCGAAGCCTGCAAAGCTGAGAGGTTCTCGGCATATCGTATGGCAATTATGCAAGCTGCTTCATCGGTCGTCGGACGCGAGGAAAGTCCCAAGGATGAGGCCAAACAAGGTTTGTTGGCCGAATGTCGGCGAACTTGGCGAGGGCAGGTGCTTGCCTGGCTAGATGCTGCTGTTGTTATCGACGAAGAATTATCGCCTGCCTATCCCAGTCTGCTCGGCACTGGTGGTAATGACGGCCGGTTGGACTTCACCAACAATTTCATGCAGCGACTAGGCGAGCTGTTCGATCTGTCCATCGTCGATGCCCCATCCAAGACCCACAGCATGGGGCTGGTAGCCTCTGCGCTCTTTGCAGATACCCCCACGTCCGGTTTGAGTAGTGGTGCTGCCATCGGTCAATTTCTGCCTGGTAGCGCGGGTGGCGCCAACAGTACTTCCGGATTCTCGGGAAATAGTTTGGTTAATCCTTGGGATTTCGTGTTGATGCTTGAAGGCTCGATCAGTTTCGGAGCGGCGCTTTCACGTAGATTGCGAGCTGGTGATTTGCCGCAGGCAGCAGCACCATTCGCCATTCGCAATATGGCAGTTGGATTTGGTACTGCCGTGCCAGATGAAGAAAGCGCGCGCGGAGAACAATGGCTACCGCTGTGGTCAAAACCTGCCGTCTATGTTGATCTCGGAGCGCTAATTGCAGAAGGACGCTGCCAACAGGGGACTTCTCCCGTACGCCGTCCTCTGGAAATGGCTCGTGCCATTGCGCGCCATGGTACCGCACGAGGAATCAACGGTTTTCAGCGGTTCGCCTTTTTGGAACGCAATGGTCAAGCGAACCTCGCCATTCCTCTCGGAAGGTGGACCGTCACTGCACAGCCGCATCCTCATCAGGGCCTCGCCGATGAAGTGGCAGGTTGGATCGGACGACTCGAACAAAAGGCACGTGGCGATAACGCCCCTACCAGGTGGCAGCGGTCATCTCGTCGTTGCAGCGAAGCCTTGCTCGGCGTTTGTCGTGACAATCAAGCTGGGCGCTGGCATGAGTTGTTTGCAGCCCTGGGTTCAGCTGAGCGCGCCCTGGCCCTCACTCATGTGCAGTCCCGTGAAGCCGCACTACAGCCACTGCCGTCCTTATCGTACGGATGGATCGACAAGATAGGTCGTGACTCGGCCACCTTGCGCATTGCCCTGGCAATCGCTGATCAGTGCGGGCTGACCGCTGCCGGCAGATCCGATCCGAGCGATTCCGTGCGTCATCATTGGTTGCCATTGGACGGCTACCGCTTTGCCGAGCGTTCAAACCCCGATGTCATTCCCGATGTCGCAGATCCGCTTGAGTGGCTCGGGCGTCTGATGCTTCGGAGGGCGATGCGCGAATCGCCATTGGCCACGCATCACGGGCACACGATCGGACTGCACGATCTCGCGAGTTTCCTAGCTGGTGACGTGGATATCGGAGAGGTATTTGCCCTGCTTGGTCCGTGCCTGGCCGTGGATCGTGCAGAAGTACCGCGTTTGGAAGCTCCGGTGCCTTCTGCCGACGATCTTGGAGGGCTCGCCACCTATGGCCTGTTGCGGCTCGCAACCATGCCGGATGGCCTTGATCTGTCGGGGACGAAAGTTGCCATTCCCTACGATCACCGCGTCGTACTGGCGCTGACTGCCGGCGCTCTGGATCGGGCGGTCGATCTCGCTGCCCGCCGACTACGGAGCTCGGGCCTGCGTCCATTCGTCGATCGCACTATCGGCGGTCCGTCACATGCGCTCCGTCTCGCAGCTGCGCTTGCCTTACCACTTCATCGCCGCGATGCCGCTCGGCTCGCGCATCGTCTCACCAAACCAAGCGTGGCTGATCCAATCGCCACCGCCCACTGATCAGGAACCATACCATGCCTCTCGACCTCTCGCCTCTCGCCACGGCTCCTCGCGTGCTCTTTGATGTCGCCGTAAAGCCCATCCAGGGTCATCGTTTTCAACCAACTGGTTTTCCAGATCTCGGTGCCGCGACCTATCAGGCCGGGAACATAGATTGCCTGTTGGTCGAGAGCGCCCAGAGCATGGCAAATCGCCTTGAAGCCACGATCTGGGATGCCGGCAGCAATTCGCTGATACCGTCGGCTCAAGGTCTCAGCTATGTTCAGGTGACTGGCAAGGAGGGCGCATTCCTGACCGCTTCAATCTTGGAAGCGCACCGTTTGAATAGCGTCTACATTGAGAAATCGAATAACGGAACATTCCATAAATCATTGGCCAAAGCCTGTAACTATAGCGAAAAGGATCCCGTCGACCGGCCGGCGTTCATCAAGGCGATGCTGCGCCATGATGTGAATAGCTTGCTGCACGGCACGTTCCTCGAATCCATCGGGGGGCGATTGAGACTGGCCCGCGCCCTTTCTGCGTTCATCGAAGCTGAAGGAATCACGGTGGCAGCTTCAGGTGGGGTGAAGAACGATCATGTTATGCCTGGGAAAGAAGACGGCAAGGAAGCCAAGGACGGCTATGGCAACGTCCCATTCCATCGTGAGGAATACACCGCCCGCAACATCACCGCCTCATTCAATTTAGATCTTCAGCAAATCCGCAGCTATGGACTCGGCGATGCCGCTACGCGACTGCTAATCGTCCTGGCGCTCTACAAGATCCGTGCCTTGCTGGATGGTAATCTGCGGCTGCGTACGGCCTGTGATCTGGAAGTGACGAGTGGGGTCATCACCGCCCGCAAACCAGATGGTTTCGTCCTGCCCGCACTCGTGATCTTGGAAGCCGAGCTGAGAGGAGCCATCACCGCCAATGCCGCTGCCCTCGGTGGCGAACAGGCGGTCACGTCCGTGACGGTAGCCAAGTGAGGTCTGTGTGACTACTACCATTCGCCTGACTTTTTCAGCGGGTCGCTACCACGCGACCCCATGGGGGCACCATGTCAATGAAGGATTGGTGGAATGGCCGCCCTCGCCCTGGCGGATAGTGAGGGCAATCCTGGCGGTAGGTTTTTCCAAGCACGGCTGGATGGGGCCTGGCGCGTTGCCGGTTGAGGCGGCCACTCTATTTCACACGTTGGCGGATCATTTGCCTGCGTACCGGCTTCCGCGTGGCGGCGTGGCCCACACACGCCACTATTTACCTGTCACTGAAGGAAAAATTCAGAAGACCACCAAGGTGCTTGATACCTTCCTGCGCTTTGGCGATGGCGATTCCGATGAGCAAGCGCTGTTCATCACCTGGCCGATAACCTTGCCGGTGGAGGCACGTGATCTCTTGGCCCAGTTAGTGAACGGGCTGCCCTATCTGGGTCGTGCTGAAGCATGGGTCGACGCTCAGCTCATGACTACGACTCCTCCGGACGACCAATGGACCAGCCCGGTGATCGAAGGAGAATTGATCGAACCTGGCTGGGAGCAGGTGCTGGTTCTCGCGCCAATTGCAAAGGCGGTCTACTCAGCGTGGAGAATCTCCAAAGTGACTATGGATAATGAAAGTAAGGCCATAAAAAGCAGGAAAAATACTGCCGACGATCTCTATCCGGCGGATCTGCTTGCTTGCCTGTGTACTGATACCGCGACCCTGCAGAAACAAGGTTGGAGTCAGCCGCCGGGAAGCCGCCAGGTACTCTACCGTCGTCCAATGGGCTGTATGGAGCCGGCCGTGCCGACGCCAAAGCGTACATCCTCGCGACGCGAGTCGGTGACCTGCGCCCTGCTCGCGCTCTCGGCGGATACTGCCACCGGCACACTGCTGCCATTGATGTCGAGATGTCTGCCGCAAGCAGAGCATCTGCATGCGGCCTGGGTGAAGAAGCTCGGCGAGCATGTGCACAACCCCACGGTGAGTGGGCGGTCTGTTGATGGCTCGCCCATGCTCGGGCATCAGCATGCGCATCTGATCCCCCTCGATCTTGATGGGAATGGCCGCATGGATCACGTGCTGGTCTGGGCGCCTGGGATGATGAATCAAGAAGCTCAGCAGGCATTGCAGCGTTTGAGCAGAACCTGGGGGAAGGATGTGCCGGAGATAGTCGTCACCTGTGCCGGTATGGGTTCGCTTGCGCAGGTGGTTGGACAATTACGTGATCGCCGTGATCGCCTGCCGGCCGTGCTGGGTTTATCTCCAGGTGGCAGGGGCACGGTCTGGACCAGCGCCACGCCCTTCATCGCCCCGCGATTCATCAAGGCACATGGCACAAACACCTGGGACGGTCAAGTGCGTGCAGAATGCCGCAGTCGTGGGCTGCCTGAACCGATCCAGGTCAAAGACCTGGGTCGTGATGTGCTGATTGAGCGGAATTTTATGCGCTTTATTCGAGCGCGCTCGGCCGGGCATCAGCAACCACAGCTCACCATCCCGTGGTGTCTGGAGCTCACCTTCGCCGAACCCATTGCAGGACCGTTGTGCCTTGGATATGGTAGCCATTTCGGCCTCGGCTTGTTTGCCGCGCAGGCGTGATCCGTGATCTCACTCCTAGCTGTTCCGGGATTTCGCACATGGATACCTTAGGCAACGAGGCGACGCCGGGTATGGTCGACCATGGAAATGCCCCCGACCATGCGCTGGCAGGTCGTAACCCCGCCGATCCGCTGCCAGCGCGGATGCTGAATGAATTCACCTATTGCCCGCGGCTGTTCCATCTCATGCATGTCGAACAGCGCTGGGCCGACAACCATTTCACCGTCGACGGGAAATGGGTGCACCGGCGGATCGATGCCACCGAGGACATCCTGCCGTTGCCCGGCTCACTCGGCGACGATCCGCCCGCCGTGCTGCGGTCGGTATCGCTCACCGCCGATCATCTGGGTCTGACCGGTAAACTCGACCTGTGCGAACTGTCAGCCGGCGAGCCGCTGCCGGTCGAGGTCGACGGCCTGACCGGCGCCGCCAGTCTGCCCGCGGATGCACCGGTGGCGGTGCCGGTGGAAACCAAGCGCGGCAGGGTGCCTGATAACCCCGAGCGCTCATGGGAACCAGAGCGGATCCAATTGATGGCTCAGGGTCTGCTGCTGCGCGCCCATGGCTATCGCTGTACGGAGGGGGTCTTGTATTTCGCCGCGTCGCGGACGCGGGTGACGATCCGTTTCACCGGTGATCTCGAGGCGCGTATGCTGCACCTGCTGGCCCAGGCGCAGCAGGCGGCACATGCTACCAAGCTGCCACCGCCGTTGGAGGAGAGTCCGAAGTGCCACGGTTGCTCGCTGTCCGGGATCTGCCTTCCGGATGAGACCGCCGCACTGTCGGCGGTACCCGGCGACCCTGCCGCCCCGGAAGTGCGCCGACTGTATCCCGCCCATGATGACGCCCTGCCGCTGTACGTTCAGGAACAGGGGGCCGTGATCGGCAAGCACGACGAAAGTCTTCGCATCAGCAAGGGCGGCGGTACGCTTGCCGAAGTCCGTCTGCACGACATCTCGCAGCTGATCTTGTGCGGTCGCGTGACGATGACCGCCCAGGCCCTGCACCTGTGCTGTGAGGCCGGGATCCCGGTTGCCCATCTCTCGCAAGGCCACTGGTTCTATGGCTTCACCGCCGGCTTCGCCATGCGCAATGCATTTGATCGCGCCGCCCAATTCCAGACCGCCACCGATCCGGCGCGGTGCCTGGCTTTCGCCCAGGCAGTAGTCGAGGCCAAGGGCCAGAACCAGCGCACGTTGTTGCGGCGCAACGCCGAGCCGACGCCCAGCCGGGTGTTGAGCGCCATGGCCGAGCTGATCCCAAGGGCAAAAGAGACGGCTGATCTCGGCCAGTTGCTCGGCATCGAGGGCGCGATCGCCGCGCTCTACTTCGGCGCCTTCAGCCACATGCTGCGGCCGAAAGACGGCCCCGCCCCGGCGTTCGATCTGAACGGGCGCAATCGCCGTCCGCCACGCGATCCGATCAATGCATGTCTGTCGTTCGCCTATGCCATCCTGGTAAAGGAATGCACCGTGGCCTTGGCTGGTGTCGGCCTTGATCCATTTTGGGGATTCTATCATCAGCCCCGGCATGGACGCCCCGCCCTGGCCCTCGATCTGATGGAGGAGTTCCGTCCGCTCATTGCCGACAGCGCCGTCATCACCGCCATCAACACCGGCATGATCGGCCCCGGTGATTTCATCGGCGGCAGCCGTGATGGCGCGGCCGCCTGCCAGATGACTCCAGCCGGACGCAAGGCGTTGATCACCGCCATCGAAAGCCGGCTCGATCAATTGGCGACCCACCCCGTGTTCGACTACCGGTGTTCCTGGCGCAGCCTCATCCGCTTGCAGGCGCAACTGCTCGCCCGCTGGCTGCGCCGTGACATCCCGACCTATCAGGGCATCACCACTCGCTGATCGGATGTCTCATGGCCCGCCGCCGCTTCCTGGTCACCTATGATGTTGCCGATGACAAACGCCGGGGAA
>JAYVTR010000170.1:0-14761 GCA_043788625.1 Planctomycetota bacterium | reverse complement strand
CCTCAGTGCCATTTCATGCCTCCGGCGAGATGGATGAACGATCCCAACGGCACGATTTTCCTGCATGGTTGGTATCATCTTTTCTATCAGCTGAATCCGTTCGCCGACACCTGGGGATTCATGCATTGGGGGCACGCCCGTTCACGCGACCTGGTGCATTGGGAGCACCTGCCGATCGCCTTGGCGCCTGATGTAGAACACGGTGAAGAACATTGCTACAGTGGTTGCATCGGCGTCGACCACGACGGGCAGCCACGCATGCTGTATACCTCGATTGGTTTTTCAGGAACCCGGTCGTCGCTGCAGTGCCTGGCTTCGACGGCGGATGCGGATCTGTGCACCTGGCAACAGACGCTGACGCAAGCCATCCCCGGGTCATTCACCGACGACGCCCGGGATCCCTACATCTTCACCTGGCAGGGCCAGTCCTTTGTCATCGTCGGCGACCGGCAACAGGTGCTTTTGTACGAGGCCGTGGGCGGCGATTTGAGTCGACTAGTTCAACGCCAACCGCTGTTCATCGCTGATCCGTTGCTGATCCCATTTTGCGAATGCCCTAATTTTTTCCTCGTCGGAAACGACCATTGGCTGCTCCTGCTCTCGCCTTACCGCGCCGTGGAATGGTATCTCGGCCGCTTCGACGGTGAACGCTTCATGATCGAACGGCATGGACGTCTCGATGAGCGGGATACGTTCTACGCCACCAATACCCTGATCGATGATGGCGGTCGCACCGTAGTGCTGGGATGGATCCGTGGCTTTCCCGGAGGGCGTGAATGGAATGGATGTCTGGCCTTGTCGCGGGTGATCGAGCTCGATGAGCAAGCCGGCATTCGCCAGAAATTCCATCCCAGCCTGGCGGCACTGCGTCTGGGTGCGGCGCAGATGTGGCAGGGGACGGTCACCAATCAACAGGTGCTGGCCACCGGCCTGAGGGGTGCTGCCGAGCTGCAAGTACGGGTCACCGGCGCCATGATGCTGCGCGTGTGCGGGATAAGTGTCGCCTGGGATGGACGCTATCTCATCATCGGCGATTGCGTGACCGATCTTGACGTGGTCGAGCTCGAACTGCATCTGGTGGTTGACCGGACGGTGATTGAAGTTTTTGCCAATGGTGGGCGAACGGTGATCACCCGCATCGTGGCGGTAGCGGTGCGCGATGACCAAGTGTTGATCACCGCCGGCAACGCCGCAGTGGAATCAACTATCTATGCGCTGTCGCTCAAGGCGATCGAATCAGCTGAGTGATCAGCGCCGGTCCCACCACGTCAGCATGGCGACACCCAGGCACAGGCAGGGGATTATCGCCAAAAGAACGGCGAGGACGGCGAACAGGCCGTTGTCACTCGCGTTGATTTGGAAGGCGGCCATTTCGGCATCAGGAATGTCGGTCGCCGCCGTGCGTCGTGCCAACCACGTGGTGGCCAGGCGCAGGAATTGTTCGTTGGCGAAATTGGTTTGCGCCAGCACCGCATCACTGGCCGCCTGGCGGCTGCCCCACACCACCAAGCGTCCACCAACGTGGGCGCGCACACTGTCGGCAGCAGGTTGGTATTCGATGGCGCAGGCCAACGGCAGCGACGGTAGCTGTGCCAGATCGGCAGGCGTGGCAAGAGCTTGCGCGCGTGGTTTGGCCCAGGTGTCGCCCGGCACGCTGCGCAAGAGTACTTCCGCCAAAAACGGCGGCGTACCTAGGCTGCGATAACGCTGAACCAGCGCTTCCCCATTCGCTGACTGGGTTTCGGGCATGAGGGGAAACACCGGTGAAGTCCACGGGCTCAGCAGGGGGATGCCGGACGCCAGCAACGGCTGCGTAATCGGTTGTTCAGGGTTCAGCAGCGGGCCGTCGAGCAGCAGGTTATGATGAGGGAACTCCGCTTCCTGACCAACAAAATGGCGGCGCAAGCTGACCGTAACCAGACCTGGGTTGCCGTCTTCAGCCCCCGGGTCGTCATGTGTCGGTATACCGCCGAGGCTGATCCCGCGTTGGCGTAGCCAGCGTATCAGATCGTCAGGAGCGCGGTCATCAGCCAAGATCAGCGCACCACCGCCATCTTGGAGATGATGCGTTAGTTGCTTTAGGTCACGCTCGCCCAAAGCGCCAGTCGGCCCGGCAATCACCAACACCCCGCTGGGCGAAGGCTGTTGCGGTGAGCTGGCATCCAACAGAGCCACCTGAAAGCCGACCAGGGCCAGTGACCGCGCCAGCAGGTTGGCGCCATCGCCGATTGCGCCGGCGGTGGGGCGCAATTCGCCGTGCCCCTGCAGCAGGTAGGCGGCGGTTAAATCGGTTTCGGCGAGGGTCACTAAGGCGCCACCGACTTCTCGCTGCAATACCAGCCGCGTCGCCGGGGTCAGCTCGATGGTAAAGGCCCGCTCTCCGCGGGTCACATACAGCGTTCCTGGCTGGGCCTCTTTAAATCGTTCACGAAATTGCGAGACCAAGGGTTTTTGCAGTTCTGGGTCGAGATGGCGGAAGCTCACCTTGGGCGTGATGCTGCCCATCCGCGTCACCAGGGCAGTGATGGCGGCAAAGCGTTCAGCTTCATCGTTGCCCCAGATGCCGACCAATTCGACCGGCTCGTTTTGTGCCATCAGCAGGCTGGTGAGGCGCGGGCTCAAGGTGAAACGCCGGTCAGCACTCCAGTCCATCAGCACGCCGCTGCGGTCGGCGGCGGCGGTGATGACCAACAATACCAGCAGGGTCAGCAGAGTACGGCCACCCAACGAGCCAAGGCGTTGCCAGATGTCCGGCGAGGCCATCGCTGGACCACTAGCTGGACCACTAGCTGGACTAGGGACAGAGTCAGGTGTCGGCGGGGGGGTCACAGGCATCTCAACCATGGATCCTCCGCGCCCGTAGCGAGGTGTGCGCCAAGACCAGCAAAGCGCTGGTGGCGCAAATGAAAAACAACACGTTGCCAAGACGGACTTCGCCACGGAAGAACGGCCCTACGCGGGGCGTCAGCCCGATCGCCTGGCCGATCGGGCTGAACACCGCCGTCTGCTCGAGCATTCCGAGGATGATGAGAATAGCGATCACCGCAAAGGTGATGACGTAAGCGGCAATGGGCGTATCTACCAGCAGACTGATCCAGATGCCCAAGGCAGAGAAGAAAGCGCAGACCAGGGTCAACCCGAGGTAGCCAGCCAGCAGATGCGGTACCTGCACCGAGCTGATCAGTGTCAGTACCAACGGGTGCACCAAGGTGGCGGCGACCAGAGCCAACAGCACGCCGAATACACCGCAAAACTTTCCTACCACCAGATGCCATTCGCGGATCGGCGCCGTCAGCAACAACTGCATGGTGCCTTGGATGCGCTCGCCGCTGAAGCTAGTCATCGACAGGGCCGGCGCGAGCAGAGTGAGAAAAAAAATACCGGCATACAAAGCCGTTACGAACAGCGGCGAACCCGAGCCGGATGTACCGTGCACTTGATAAAGCCCCCAGACGAACATGCCATTGGTCAGCAGGCACCAGCATGCCAGCACCAGCCAGGCGAGCGGCGTAGTGAAGGCATGCAGCAGATCACGTCGGCAAATCGTCCAGATGGTGTCCATCAACGTACGGCGTCCAGGTCACGGTTCATGGCATCCAATGCCGCGGCAGCGGCGCCCGCCCAATCGTCGGTCTTGGCGCTTTGCCAAGCGGCAATAATGGCGCGGCTTGAATTCACCAGCACGCCCCGGCCATCGCTGCGCTTGCCCGCCAACGCATCGGCAGCACTGCCGCCCTGGGCGCCATAACCGGGTACCAGAAAGATGGTGTCAGGCATCAGTTCGCGCAGGCGTTTTGCCTGGGCCGGATAAGTCGCGCCGACCACTGCTCCAACATCGTTCAAGCCACAGGCGCCGCTGCGGCCCCGGCCCCAGCCGGCGACCAGGGTGGCCATCGCTTCCATGACAGGTGTGCCATTGGCGAGCAGTTGGTCTTGGAGCTCACCAGACGACGGATTCGAGGTCTTCACCAACACGAAGACGCCGGTACCGCTGGGTGCCGGCCCCAGGAAAGGGGCCACTCCATCGCTGCCGAGGTAGCCATTGATGGTCAGCCAATCAGCGCCCAGGCCGGCGACACTGGCGGTTTTCAGACCAGGCGCGGCACCCAGGAAGGCCTGCTGATATTGTTCAGCGGTGGAGCCGATGTCATTGCGCTTGCCGTCGGCGATCACCGCGATGCCTAGTTTGCGGGCATAGGCGACGGTCTGCTCAAGACAGCGTAGGCCGGCCGAGCCATAAGCCTCGTAGCAGGCCAGTTGCGGCTTCACCGCGGCACAGCGCCCCTGGACTGCATCCAACAGCGCCAGGTTGAACGCTAAAAATGCCGTCGCCACACCCAAGGCGGAATCTCCGTGCTCGGCATGGACATCATCGATCAGTGCTGCCGGCAACAATGCCGGACGCGGATCGAGCCCGACACAGGCGATAGAACCCGTGTCATCGATAGCGGCTTGGAGAAAATCGGCGGCGTGGGGCATAATAACGTACGTTCAAGTATGAAAAAAAGTGGTTGGGAAAATATTAAAAACTAGTCGAGCGCGTTAGCACATGCTGACATCAGGACGGCCGGATCCAGATGCGAGGGCCCGCGTGAGGCGAGCAGGCACGTGAAGCCAACCGCCTCGGCGCCGGGGCGGGCCGTCCAGCCTACGCCTGGCTCACGTTGCTGCAGATCCGCGGCCAGGGCGGTGAAGTCGGGCCACGATATGGTCGGCAGATCAACCGTCTTGGCCCATGAGTGACGCGGCGCGGAAAGATCGACGATTGTGCCGTCGGCAGTGTCTTCGAGCAGCAGCTGGAAAAGGGTCGGTGGAATCACCGTCGACAAGGCGATAAGGGGTTGATCGTCTGGTTGGTAAACGCTCAAGAACGTATCGCTGACGTGGCCGAGCTGTCGCTGCCAGTGCATGATTGCCAGGCGGCGCATGAACTGGGGCGGCGAGTGGCGCAGGCGGGTGATGGCGGCGGTGACTTGTCGACAGGCGTGGTCACGCTCATCTTTTCCGAGAGCCTCATCGCTCGTCACTAAAATTTCAGCATTGGCGACGACGGCATCCAAGGTGCGCTGTTCCCAACCTTCACCTGCGGCTTGCTGGGCGCGGATCAGCTGATGCAGGCGCAGCATCAGGCGATAGCCGGCCTCGCCCGTCCAGGTGGTGAAGTCGCCGGCCGTGGCGGCAGCGATCAGCACCTCGGCGTGGGAGCGTGCCAGTGCCGGTCGGCAGGCGCACAGGATGCTGAGCAAACCATCGGCATCGATGTGGTTGTTACACACCAGTGGAAAGGACTTGAGCCAGCGCGCCTCATCAGCGGCTGCCCGCACCAGCATGCCGGTAGAGGTATCCGCCTGCAGTTCCGCAGGCGTGGTGTGATCACCTTGCCAATGGCTGTAGATGGCCCGCGCCCCGCTCACCGCTCCGTCTACCGCTAGGGCGTCATCGGGGGCGCTGACGCTACGCGGGACAAAGCGCGGGATCACTTGCCGCGCAGCAGCTTGGCCTCGGTTGCTACCGCGTCATCACCAGTGGCCAGGCGCTCATAGATCTTGGTGGCAACGGCGTTCTTGCCCTGTGCGGCCGCGGATTTGCCGAGGTACAGCAAAGCCATCCGGGCTTCGTCGGAATTCTTGCGCACGCGCGACAATTGCGCGTCGGCGTCGCTGGCGCGACCAATCGCCAACAGTGCCTTGCCATGTTCCAACCGGGCGGCGTCAGTACGCAGTTCGGGTGGCAGGACATCGGCAATGGCAACCACGGCGGCGGCATCGCCGACCTTGCTGAGCATCGCCAGTTCTTCGGCCACCGCCGTCTTGGCGACGGTGCTGTCGTGCAGGCGCAGGTACAGACTGAGAGCGCCATCGACGTTGCCGCCGTCACGCAAGGCGCGGGCTGCCGTGAGCTGGTTGTCAGCGCCGGGGCTAGCCAAAAAGCTGGTATTGGCCGGTACGGTGACGGAACGCGTGGTGGTGGTGGACGCGGTGGCTGTGGCTGTGCCAGTGCCAGTGCCAGTGCCAGTGCCAGTGCCAGTGCCAGTGCCAGTGCCAGTGCCAGTGCCAGTGCCAGTGCCAGTAGCTGTGCCAGGAGCTACCGGCTTGGCGTCGACGGTGGTGGCCGTAGCCGTACCAGCGGTAGCTCCATCACCCAGCGGCTTGCCGGTTGCGTTAACCGCTTTCACATCCTCGATCTTCAAAACCGGTTCAGGTGCGGGCTGCACATCAGCCAAGGTCGGTAAGCTGCCGACGGCGACGACGAGGGCCTTCTCCGGATCAGGTGGCTGCGGCAAGGTGATGCTCTTGGCCAGCGAAGGTGCTTGATTGCCGGCTGTATCCTTGGCGACGATGCGCAATTGGGCAGTGCCGTCCTTGGTTTTGCTAGGCAAAACCAACTTGGTGCTGCCAGTCGCGGCAATGGCCTGCGCAGTGCTGAAGCTGGCCCCGCCGTCGGTCGAGGTCTCCAAAGTGGCACTGGCGAAGTTGGCATCGCTAATCGTCCACGTCACCAACACCGCCACGGTAGTGGCACTGGGATCGGTGACCGGCTCAGCGGTGGCTTCGAGGGCGCTGACCACGGGTGGAGTGGCATCGACGACCAGCAGGATGGCCTTGGCAGGAATGCTCTCGGCCTTGGGTGCAGGTTCCGTGCGTCCGTCACGGTACACCGTGGCAGTGACGATATAATAGCTGCCATCTGCGGTGGGCTTGAATGCGAAATGCGGGACCTGTGGGTTGGCCGCATCGACGGGGGTTTCTTGCGCCAGGGTCCAGGTTTTACCTTGATCACGGCTGACATAGAAACGGGCTTTGGCGACTTGTTTCAGATCACCGGCATCAATGGCGATGGATTGCTCGCCGTTGACGACCGTCGGCTTGATCACCGACGTGACCGGACCGGGTTCCATGGCCCATGCGACCGAGGCCGCAGCGAGGAGAGTGGCAGACAGCACGGTGCGACGCGGCATGGTCGGGTCCTTCAGGTAAGCCGCTAGACTAGGGCGAGTCGTGCGTCTGCCAACCCGCGATGGACGCGCCGCCGCCAGTGGCACACTCAGACGCTCCATGCTGTGTACCTGCTTCCGAACCGATCCGTCTTCATTGGTCACCTTTCTGACCGATCGTGAGACCTTGATCCGCTATCAGGATGCTATGATCGTCGAGGTCAAATCGCTCGCCGACCGGGCTTTACTGCATCATATCAAGCGTATGAGCACCCTTGCCAGTGCTGTGCAGGCGCATGGTTTTGATGCTTTGGCACGCACTGATCTTGCGGCGGCCGATGAATTGCTGACCGATGTCTTCGCGGTGGCAACCTGGCACGGCTGGGATCTACCCGCTGAATCCCTTGGTGAACAGGATATAAGCGTTGATGACCTGCCACGTGGCTTGTTGGCAGCCGATGTCGGCAGCGAAAGCGCCCGTTTATGGATGCTTGACGGCACCACGGTGGCATTGGCTCGCACCCGCTTAGCAGGTGATGAAGCGGATATGCCGACCTGTTGAGATACCTGCGTTTGGGCGTCTAAGAGGTTTAAGATGTCTAAGGGGTATAAACGCGATAATCGATTTCGGTAAAAATGCTGTCGCGCCAACTGATATCGCGCACGTTGCTCATATTGATGTGGTTGCCGGCCACCATCTCATACAAGCAGGTAAAACGATTGAGGTGGTCTTTGCTCCGACGTACGGCGTAGGGCACGGTGGTATTGGTAGTCATGATGAAGGCCCAGTCACTGGACTGAGCCAACAGCAATTCACGCGCCATTTGATCGAGGACGATCTTGAGCTCACCCTCGGCCGCTGGAAAACGCCGCGCCATTTCGCTCATGCGCTCTTCGGCCATGTGCAGATGACGATAGAGCCAATCATTGGTGGGGTTGAGCCAAACGCCATTGTAGCCACTGTCGCCCCAACTCGAAGCACTCGGCATGACCACCTGATGGACTGGATTGGCGGCCAGATATTCACTGCCGGTCACCGGCATAACCGGATAGCCACTGCTGTGCGCTGCGCGAAAGATGCTGTCGATGAATTGCGGACCTTCGTACCACCAATGACCGAATAGCTCGGCGTCATAGGGCGAGACGATCAGTGGCGGGCGCTCGATCAGCGTCGCCAGCTGCTGAGCTTGCTGCACCCGCGCCTGGTAGAAATGCGTCCCGTGTTCAATGGCCCGGGCAAAGGCCGGCGTCGGCACATAGGGGGCTTTCTCATGGAGCGGAATCTTGCCGGTGACGCGGTGGTACTTCAGACCCAGATTACGGCGCACGCCATCCGGGTGCAGAAAGTTTCGTATATAGTCATAGTCGCCATCGTAGCCCAGGTCGCGATAGAATTCACGATATTGCGGATCACCCGGATAGCCGCTTTCCGCGCTCCATACGCTGCGCGAGCTTTCAGTGTCGCGGCCGAAAGCAGCCACGCCACACGGCGTATACACCGGTGCGTATACTCCATAGCGTGGTCGCGGTTCGCCGTAATAAATACTGTGCGTATCAACGAAGAAATAGCGTAAGCCGGCGGCTTTCAGAAGCTCTTCGACGCCAGGCATGAAACCGCATTCAGCGAGCCAAATGCCTTTTGGCTGACGACCGAAATGCTTGCGGTAATTGGCCACCGCGATCTCTACCTGCGCCCTGCGGGCTTCGTGGGTGAGCATCAATGGCAAGAAACCGTGCGTAGCGGTGCAAGTGATCGGCTCGATGGCACCGGCGTGCATCAACTCACAGACCCAGCGCAAAAGATTGCCGTTGAAGCGCTCCATCGCCGCCAGGCAAAAACGCAGGTGGTCGCGGTACATCACCGCCGCTTCGGCGAACGGAGTGTGATTTTTGGCGGAAACTTCTTGTTCTGCCAGCTCGAGCAAGCGTCGCGTGCGATGCTCATAGCGTGACTGCAGCAGCGGGTCAGCGAGCATTTCGCACAGCGGTGGCGACCAGGTCATGGTCAGCCGCACATGGACGCCGTCATGGACGAGTTTTTCTACCCGCATCAACAGCGGAATGTAGGTCTCGGTGATGGCTTCCACCAGCCATTGCTCTTCGAGGAAATGCGGATCCTCAGGATGGCGCACAAATGGCAGATGAGCGTGCAGCAATAAGAGCAACTGGCCATTCGGCGACTCGACGACGGGCATTCAACCAACCGGACGTTTACTGAGTGCGGTTGACGAGAGGGCCGTTGAAGACAGCGCCGTTGAAGACAGGCCGGTGCTCGACATGGCTTCGGCCAAATGGGCTTTTGCCTGACGTGATAAGGCGGCAGACGATAGGCCACGCGCGGCGAGGGCATGCTCGCCGAGCACCTGTGCATCAAGCGTACGAGCTTGCAGCCGCGCCATCGAACCCACCGGATCTTGTCCGGGCAGGCCGGCCATGGCCAAGAGCTCATGAAAAGTCTCATCGACTTCCATCCACGTGGCATCGGTGCGCGCCGAGGGACCGGCGGCAGGCGTCTGCACGAAGTTGGAGACAGCCAGTTGATGCAATTTTCCGTCCTTGCTGCGCAAGGCGATTTCAGCGCGGTAGGTCGAGCCGGGGGCGACCGAGAGGTAATAATTGCCGCCACGCAAATCAATTTCACGTTGTTCCGGGCCGGACGGGGTGTGCAGAATCAACACCTGCGCGGCCCCAAAACCGGCGATGGTAGCAATACGCGAATAGGTCCCGGAGGAGATTTCCCAATAAGCAAAAATATGGTGCGGATCCTGGACCAACAGCACCAGGCGATCAACGCCATAGCTCTCGGGAATCGGCAGGCCGGGATCTGGTCCACGCTGAGGGGCCGGAGAGTGCACTGCCGGCACCGGCGCCGAACTACCGGTAGGCGCGCTGCTCAATTGCGGGCCGGGAGTGGGTGCTTTGGCAGTAATCAGGGGCAGCAGGGCACCGATGAGCTGGTCTTTACGCAGTCGTGCATGACCAGTGATGCCTTGGCGTTCGGCGAGGGCGCGCAGGTCTTTTACAGTCAGGCGCATGAGCTGTTCGGCAGTCATAAGACTCTCGCAAGAGGGACAGAAGTTAGACGAACAAGCGGATATGGTCGGTGAGCAAACGATGCCGTTTGGCGTTGATATCGATGCGTTCGAGCAACCAGATGATGGCATTGAGGTCATGGCCACCGTCAGTCGCCCAAATGATGACATCGAGATTTTCTCCGCCACCACCGAGTATTGATGCGACTTGATGCAGCACGTTCGGTGCTACGAAATATTCAACTGTGGTGCGTGTCAGCAGACCGAAATCAGGTTCATCGAAAGCTCCCCAACAGCGCCAACCATAGAGGTGCTCCATGAGCCTGGCGCGCACATGGCCCGTCCAATAACGGTCGATCCATTCGCGTAGCGCGACACAACCGATATCACGTCCGAATTTTTCGCTTTCGATCCACTTGTGCCGTTCCATGGCGCACAGCGCATGGGCAGTGAGTGAATGTACTACCAAGCCGTTGCTGCGGACGATATCCGGGGGCAGCAATCCCTCAGGAAGTTCAGCCGCAGCAGTTAACGGTTGGAGGACAGCCATCATCAGATCACGGTTTTACGACGTCTTGATGCTTGGCGATCACCACGATACCGGTTTCAGTAACATGGAATCGTTTGGCGTCATCATCACGATTATAGCCGATCACATCATTTGGAGGAATACGTACATGTTTGTCGATGATGCAGTTACGGACGCGGGCGCCGCGGCCGATTTCGACATCATCAAGGAGCACGCATGCATGCACTTCGGCAAAGCTGTTAATGCGGCAGGCGCGGCCAACGATCGAATCGATAACGGTCGAGCCTGAAATGATGGTGCCTTCGCAGATGATCGACTGGATGGCTTGCCCGACTCGACCTTCGCTGTTGTGCACGAATTTGGCCGGTGGCAGGTGGTTCTGTTCGCTGCGGATCGGCCAATGCTGATTATAGAGGTCAAGCTGCGGCATGACGGCGCGTAGATCCATTGATGCTTCATAGTACGCATCCAAGGTCCCGACATCACGCCAATATCCGTCGTTATCGTGATTGCTGCTGCCGGGAATGCAGTTGCGATTATAGTCGAAGGCAAACATACGTTTGCCTTCGGCGAGCAAGGTTGGCAACACATCTTTACCGAAGTCATGTGACGACGTGCTCAGCTTGGCATCAGCGGCCAACGCATCAGAGAGGATCTGACGCTTAAACAGGTAATTACCCATGGAGGCCAAGGCGAATCCTGGCCGGCCGGGAATTTCAGTGGGCTTGGCCGGCTTCTCTTGGAAGCCAGTAATGCGCCATTCGGCATCGACTTGGATCACGCCAAACTGGGTCGCCTCAGCCACCGGTACGGGAATGGCTGCAATGGTGACATCTGAGGTAGCTTCGCTGTGGAAGCTGATCATGTCTTCGACGTTCATCTTGAAAATGTGATCGCCGCCGAAAATTGCGATGGTGTCGGGGTCACGATCTTTGATCAGATTCAAGTTTTGCCAAATAGCATCGGCAGTACCGCGATACCAGTGATCGCCAGTGCGCTGTTGTGCTGGAACCGGGCTGATGAAATGACTGGGGATGATTGAGCCAAAATTCCACGCTGCTTGGATATGCTCCATCAGGCTTTGGCTTTTGAACTGGGTCAGTACGTAAATGCCGTACACACCTGAGTTGAGCAAGTTGGACAGAACGAAATCAATGATCCGGTATTTGCCGCCAAACGGAACCGCGGGTTTGGCGCGGTCGGCCGTAAGGGGTTCGAGACGGGTGCCTTTGCCGCCAGCGAGGACAAAAGCGAGAGTCTTGTTACGCATAAGATTCCGAGAGGTGGTTTTCGCATGCCATGCTAGATCGCTCACCAACGGAATCCAGACCGCATCAGCTGAGGGCAGGAAACTAATGAAGATTTATCTTCAATTGACAATAATGAACGGGTTTTTATGCGCCTCTAAGCATAGAGATGAACCGTATCAGGACGAATAATGAAGATTTAATATACAAATATTACATAAATAATAAAAAAATAAACTACGAATTTTACTTCAGGTAAGCGAACTCGACCGATCGATAAAAGTAGTAAAATGATAAAAATAAGGTTGAGCTCGGGCAGATAAATGCAGCCAGCTAAAATAGCCAGAGGTTGATTTAATCATGTACCAATGGTAGGTCATCGTTCCCTTTTCAATGACCTCTGGTCAGACTGGCTTTCATGCCCACACACACCCAGTCTTTTTTTTCGCTCATCGGCACCTGTGTCGGCCCTTTCAGTTACTGCTCTTGGACATTTTTTTTCCGGTCATCTGCGCCAAAAGTGCGTGGGCTTTTTTTAAGCGTTTTAGGTGTATTCATGCTCTTCACTGCCAGTGGAACAGAGGTACGTGCAGAAGAGCCGAAGCCTCCTGCGGGGGTGACGCTGGTAGTCGCCCAGGAAGTTGCTGGTGCTAATGATGCTAACGCGGGCACCGAGCGCGCGCCGCTGCACAGCATTGCCGCAGCTGTGGCGCGGGCCATGGCTGGCGACACGGTCTTGGTGCATCGAGGGATTTATCGTGAGCATATTGCTCCGACACGTGGTGGCGAAGAAGGGCGGCCCTTGGTGTTTCGCGCCGCTCCCGGAGAAACCGTGGTCGTGCGCGGCAGTGACGAAGTAACGGTCTGGGAGCCACTTGCCGGACACCCGGGGGTATTCGCCACCCCGGTTGCGGGCCTGGTGTCCGCGAAAGCCGTCAATCCGTACTTGCTGGCCATGCGCGTCTCAGCCGGCGAGAAGCCCGGAGAGCTGTCGCTCGCTGCTCGCCCAGCGCCCGACAAGACTCATCTGCCGCGCACTTTGGGTCTGGTTTTCGCCGGTGGTCAATCGCTGCGTGAAGTGACCAGCGAGCTCGTGGTCAATGAGCAGGCGATGACGTGGACGGTGAGTGCCGATGGCAGTCGGCTGCTGGCTAATTTTGGCAAGGCGCGCTTAGCCGAAGTCGCTCGTCCCATTGAGCTCGCGGTACGGGCGCGCCTATTTGCGCCAACGCATCGCGGGCTGGGGTGGATCGAGATTCACGGCTTTACTTTTGAGCACTGCGCTAATCCCGGACCCTTTCCTCAGGCCGGAGCGGTGGCGGTGCGTGGAGGTCATCATTGGTTGATTGCCGGCAATACCGTGCGCTGGGCGAAATCACTCGGGTTGGATCTGGGTAATGAGCATTGGAATACCAAGCTTATCCCCGGTGTCCCTGAGGCCGAGCAGACACCATTGATCAGTCACCACTTGGTGGTTGAGGACAACACCGTCAGCGACAACGGCATTTGCGGCATCACTGGTCATGGGCACCGTGGTTCGCAAGTGCGCCGTAATCTGGTTGAGCGTAACGGCTGGCTTGATCTCGATGAGAGCGAAGTCGAATGGGCGGAGTGGGCGGGAATTAAATTTCACGGTGACGCGCTAGTCGAGGGAAATGTAGTGCGCGACAATGAGGGTTTTGGCATCTGGTTCGATAATATCCGCGGAGGTCGTATCACCCGTAATATCGTGGTCAGCAATAAGGGGGTGGGGATTTTCGCCGAGCTCGGCAGCGGTCTGATCACCATTGACAACAACGTCGTCGCCCTGACCCGCTGGATGGCACCTTTCTATGATGGGACTGGCATTTATGCCCATGACGTCAGTGGGCTGCTGGTCGCCCATAACCTGGTGGTGGGGAATGCCGGTGCCGGGGTAGAGTTGAGAGTGGTATCGCAGCGTCAAATCGAGGGCAAGGTAGTGTCGGCTTCCGGGTCCGCCGTGCTCAACAACGTGATCTTACGCAATTCCCGAGTGGCATTGAGCCTGCCCTTTGAAGATCCGCGCGCCGAGGGCATTCGCAGCGACTGGAATGTGCTGGTGGGCAATCAAGAGTACAATCAAGGCCAGGCAGGTGGCTGGGATTCGCTGTGCGCGGTCAACCGCTTTGCTCTGAACTTCAGTTATGAAGAAGTGCGAACGCGGGCGAATGCGCTACGCGCCGACGTTGGTTTTTTTGCCACTAAGCATCCACTGCTATCAGACGAGTGGTGCCGTAGGCCGGTATTAGATCTCGCCAGTTGGCAGAGCGTACGACACCTCGACCAGCATTCACGTGAGCTTCCCGGAGCGCTGCGGGTGTTGGTCAAAGCGCGGATTTCTGCTCTGCGTGTGGATTATGACGGTAGCCTCAGCGACATGGCTTGTCCGGCAGTCCCCGGAATTGATCGCGACCTGCTTGGGAAATCCCTGGCGACCGACACCGTCCGACCGGGGCCATTGCAGGACCTCGTCAATGGACGTCAGGAAATCTCCTTGCCGTCCGCCGGTGCCCTCCCTTGAACCCTGACGGGGTACATAATTGGTAGGCCAGCACTGTGTTCATCTGCTGCTGACGGACGTATCGCGACTTCATCGGGGCTCTCATTGACCTATAATAATACTTACTCTTCCAGTGAAGATAGGGTGTAGCAGAAAGTCATATATTACTGCATTTTGGCACGGATCTGATTCACATATACAAATATGCATATACTTACTTATAAGTACTGTAATCATACTACATCAGTGGGGAAGACTTAATGAGCACGTTAAATCAACCAGCCGCCGGAATGCTTTTATTCTGCAAAAATCAGGAGTCGGTTGGGCCAGGCTCTTTGTTGAAGGTGAGTCGGCGTGCAGTGGTATTTAAGCAGCGCACATTCTCCTGGCTTAATGCGTGACGTCACCCATGGATGAACTCCTTGCCATCATCGACTATGTGTTGCACGCGGAGCTGCATTCCATCTGTGCCTTGACGCAACGTATCGAGCAGGTGAG
>JAYVTR010000169.1:0-9955 GCA_043788625.1 Planctomycetota bacterium | reverse complement strand
CGATGTCGATATGGAACCTCGTCGTCGACGTGGCGCATAATCTGACCATTCATAATCGTACCCTGCCGTTGGTAATTACCGTTATCGGGCGAATTCCTGAATGCTTGATGAGCGACTCGATCCTCTTGCGGCAAATTTTGATCAATGCCTTGGGCAATGCGGTACGCTTCACCAGTGAAGGAGGCGTCCGCACGTATCTGGAATATCTCAGTGATCTGCAGCAGCTCAGGATTCGTATCGCTGATACCGGTACCGGGATGACGCCCGAACAACTAGCACGTATTTCCAGTCCTGATTACAAGGTCTGTGATGAAGAAGCGACACCGGGTAGTAGTCCAGGCTTGGGTTTGTGGATTGCACGTTGTCTGGTTAGTCGGCTGGCCGGTACGCTCTGCGTACACAGTCTGGCCGGACACGGCACGCTGATCGATGTGATCATTCCGGTTGAGCCAAGCCCAGACGCATGCTTACTCGACGAAGAAGAACTGCGTCAGTCCACGCCCCACCAGCTCGTCGGTAGTCCCAAAAACTGCAGTAGTTTCGCCGGCTTACGTTTTCTGGTTGCCGATGATGTGTCTGCCAATCGCCTTTTGGCCGCTACCTTGCTTAAGCACCGCTCGGCAAGTGTGACGCTGGCGGTGGATGGGGTCGAGGCGGTGCGCCTGGCACAGGTTGCCCAGGCCGGCAATCGGCCCTACGACCTGCTGCTATTTGATTATCACATGCCCAATATGGACGGACTCGAAGCAGCCGAGATCCTTCGTCGAGGCGGCTGCATGGCCCCCATCCTCTTGTGGACATCGATGTCCACCATGCGCACGGATCAACGCCTTGCCGTATTTACCGCCCTGCTCAAGAAACCGATTGATAGTGAACACTTCTTTCAGGTATTGACGCAGCATCTGCATGTAGTGCATCAAGCTGATCCGGAAAGCACTTAATACGATGTTATTCTGGTTACGGCGTCGGCCTAGGTGGCTCTGGGGATTCGCTGAGCGTCGCGCGCGCCGCCAAGAGGTAGGTGAGCACTTGGGTTTCCTCTGTGCTGCTTAAATGCGCTTTAGGCGCCATGCGCCGAACCCACGTTGTCCATGCTCGTTCGTGATAGGCTACCGGTTCAGACAGAGCGTGGCATGAGCCGCAACGGGTCACATACAGCAGGCGTCCAGCGGTCAGGCTGTCGGCCGTGGCATGGGCATCACGTCGTCTGGCCACGGCTACTAGGCCAGGGGTGACCCGTGGCAGTTCGCCCATGCATGACCACAGCAGCATGCAGCTGCCGAGGAGGCAGACGCCGTGCCTAATCGCCAGCGATTTCCGTTTCAGCTCCCGGTTCGGCTGAGGCTTGCTCAAAAGAAGAATCCCACCCCGCCCAGGAGATGGTCAGCTTCGGGGTCTCCACCTGAGCCATCGGAGACGTGCTGATAATCAATCTTCAACACCACCGACGGAGCGGGAAAGGCCGCCAAGCCAACGGTGTGGTAATCGCGGCGCCCGGCGCCAGTCGGTTGATTGTCATCCGCACCGGCGACACCTTCGGTCTGCAAGACTTCATGCGTATAGCGGTAAAATGGGACGAGATCCCAATCAGTCCCGGGCAGGTGAGCGTGCCAGGCGATTTCGGCCGAAGCACCCCACATGCTGTTGCCGACGTTATTTTCCACATCCCCATCGTTGTTAGCCCGCAGGTTTGCCGGGTCGGAAAATCTGGCGCCGACGATCTCGCCACGCAGTTCAAGGCCAGCTTCTTGTGGCCGATAGCGTAATTCCGTATCGAGCATGGTCAGTGCGCAGTGCCCCAAGTCGCCGATGGTGACGCCGTTGATGTCGCTGGCATAGGCTCCACGCGGTTCGATGTTGGGTGAATAATAGGCACTGCTGCTTCCTGCCAAGCCGGTCACTTCAGCGATGTGGTAATCGAGGCGCAGGGCATAGGCAAGCGTATTGCTTTCCTGTTTGAAATCGCCACTGGTCTGGTGCGATAGACCGAGTGCTTCGCTACCTGAAACACCGGCGGGATAGCCCAGATCCGCAGGATGGTTGCCGTCGGTGGTGTCGCGTACGTTGCCTCCGTTATCGACCAAGCTCGACGAGATCTGGAATTGATAATTCACCGGTCCAAGCAGTGCTCCATGCACGCTGGTCGAGCCCCCATACCAAGTAGTGGGAATCAATCCTTGGGCCAGCTCCGGGCGATTGACGCTGTAGAAATACACTGGTTCATGGTAGAGGTTGGTATAGCCGAACGGCACCAGGTCGATACCCGGCAACCGCCAGTGCAGATGCTCATTGATCGTCCAGTCGAAATAAACCTGTTCGACTTCCACCGCCCCTGCTGATTTGTCATCATCATCGAAAGCGATGCCACCGTGCTCGATTTCGATCTCGGCTTTGAACAGCCACCGGTCGTTGACTTGATAGCTTGGCAACAAGGTCAATCGGGCACTGTCGAAACCATTCTGCCAATGACCATTGTCATCAGCATTTTGCTGCAAACCGAACTTCATCTCGCCATAGGCGCCAAAGGACAAGCCGCTGAAAGCATGGCTGGCGGTGGGGGCAGGGGGTGCCTTCTCCATCGCTGACAGCCGGGCGTTTAAAGCATCGATCTGCGCCTGCAGCGCGGCAGTATCCGCCGCCGAACTCTCGGCAGCGTTGGCCATGCCACCGACGACCAGTGCCATGAGCGTCGCGGCCAGGGGCAGGCGGGTGAGCGAAGAAGACAATGGACGAGAACGCACGAGCATGAAAAACTCCCAGGAAAAAAGGTTTAATTAGTACCCACTGGCGGTGGCAGCAGTGGCTCAAAATCATGGTCGACCAGGGTACGCAAGAAGGCGACGAGGTCCGCCTGTTCACCTTCAGTGATAGCTGGCGCGTCACCGAGCTGACGATCATAGGGCACTTCGCTGGTGTTGACGTTGCTTCGATATATCAGCGGCAAGTCATCGAATTTGCTACCGGCCGGGAACCAACGGTTGGGATCGGTATCGCGGGTGATGTAAAATCCGACCAGCTCTTCCAAAGTGGTGAATCGGCCATTGTGGAAAAGCGCCTCTTTCACCGCCGCATTGCGCAATGTGGGCACCTTAAAGGCACCGCTGAAGGACGCGTCACCACTGGGCAGGGCGCGCTTCGGGCCGCCTAGGCCGAGATCGAAGAACGCTGCATCGGCATTGGCGGAATGTTGGGGTTGCGGGGTACCCCGAGATTGTCATAGGTGAAATCGGTGAAGAGCGAATTGCGCGGATTGGCATCAGTAGGGCTGGCCGCATGGCAGCCGACGCAATTGGCTTTCTGCGGATTGAAAAATAACGACATGCCGCGTCGTTCAGCAGGCGAAAAGGTATCGTTGCCACGCAGGTAGTCATCAAAGCGCGACGAAAACGGGTGAAACTCAGCGCTGTGTTGGTAGATTTCCAAAGTTTGGGCGATGGCGTCGAATGCGTCATTGGTGCGGGAGAAGATATCGGCGCCGAACTCGGCCTGGAATTCAACAGCATAACTGCTGCTGGCGATCTTGGCCACCACCGACGCCGCGTCAGGATTGTTCATCTCGTTGGCCGATAACAGGGGCAGCTTGGCTTGTTCAGCTTGGCTGTCGACACGGCCATCGAGGAACTGACCGCCGCTGGGTGTATCGCCGTCCGCATCATGCACGACGCTGAAGGACGGCGTGAAGCTGCCATACATCACGCTTGGCGTATTGCGTATACCCAGGGCGCCGGTGACACCGCGTGCCACGCCAGTGCTTGAGCCGTTGTTGCCGCTGAAGGCACGCGAGGGATTGTGGCAGGTGGCACACGACATGCCTTGCGGCTCGGAGAGATGCTGGTCGTTGAAGATGCGTTTGCCGAGGCGTTCGCGTTGAGTGAGCTGCTGGTCGGGTTCGGTCACCGGCTCTGACTGGGCGACACTGCCAGTACAACTGCTGCAGAGCAGGGCCCCCGTGATCAACACCGCCAAGCGCGCGCAGGTAGTCCAGGTTCTTCCTGGCACGGATATTTGGTGAGTGGCGACAAAAGAAATAGACACACGGGCTCCATGGGATCCCCAGCTAGCGAGCTGTTGGGGACGAGGGACTGATCGGCGGCGAAGCGTAGGAAGGTTAAAAAAATTTCAATAATGATTACCATTATCAAAAAAACAAAAATAAAGTAACGTACTAATTATCAAGTATGGTAGGAGTGGTCCGCCTAACGGAGGTCCGCAAAGTTTGGCACTGGCGAGTTGCACGGCGATGTGCCAAAAAAAACACACCCCCAGCTATGCAGCCGGGGGGTGTCGGATTATGGCGGATGGTGAGGGATTCGAACCCCCGGGACCCTTTCAGGCCCGTCTGTTTAGTAAACAGGTGCTATAGACCGCTCAGCCAACCATCCTCGATTGTGAGGATGGCAGGATCCGCCTACGAGCATGAGTGCAAGTGCCTCGTCACCACCGTTGCGGATACGCTGTCGGACGGACCGCATTGAGGTAGATCAGGGCGCACAAGACGATGGCTACCGCCCCCAACAAGGTCGGCAAGAGGATAAAATCCCAGTGAGCCACGCCGACCACGGCGATAATCGGATTCGATCCGGCCGGCGGGTGGACGATGCGCAGGGCCATCATGGCCATGATGGCGGCGCTGCCGGCGATGGCGAGGCACCACCATGACGGTCCGCACAGCGTCACCGCAGCGACCCCGATGGTCGAGGCCACGAGATGACCGCCGATGACGGCTCGCGGTTGGGAAAAAGGCGCCTCGGGAAAGCCGAAGACGAGGACGCAGGTGGCTCCGAACGACCCCAGGATCCATGGCAGCTGGGTCAAAGAGGCGAGTCCCGCCACCACTCCCAGGGCGAGCAGACCGCCCAGTCCGGCGAGCAGGATCTGCGCCAGCGGCGCGCGCGGCGGAGCCGGGGCCCCGACGCCGCGCCATTTGGCGAAGGACAACCTCATGGCTGGACGGCTGCAGCGCTCGCACCGGTGGCCAGCGCCGGCGCCGCCGGAAAGTCCACGGTGGTCTGGGCGACGTTGTTCAGCGCGTTGGTGAGGATGTTCAAGGCGACGTTGGCGATGGTCTCGACGATGGCCGCATCGCTGAGGCCGGCCTGGCGGGCAGCGGCCAGGGTCTGGTCCTCGATGCGCCCATGCGTGCGGTTGACGCTGCGGGCCAAGGTCAGCACGGCGGTGGCGTACGCGTCGGTGGCAGTGCCCAGACGCGCCCGCTGGATTTCCGCCGCCTCCAGGCCGGCCATGCCGCCGAGCAGGGTGTGCGCGGCCAGGCAGTAGTCGCAGCTGTTGTCCTGCGCCACCGCCAGGGAGAGGCGTTCGCGGATGGCGGCAGGCAACACGCCTTTGCCGAGTGCGGCGTTGAGACCGAGGTAACCGGCCAACGCCGCCGGGCTGTTGCCGGCCAGCTGCATGAGGTTGGGAACCATGCCCAAAGCGGATTTGACCGCCGCGTACTGCGGCACCAGGGCCTGATCGGTGGTGGAGGTGGGGATGAGGGCTAGACGCATGAAACGCTCCTGAAGGGTTGCATGACTCAGGTCGTTCCTGTGCCAAGTCACATCAGAAGTCATAAAATATTTCATATTAAATATTTATGAATTATCATGCGGGTTTCACTTATTTACGATAATTCGTAAATAACGTAATTTCGTAGTTAAAATTTCATTTTATCATAGTTTCTGCGGGCATGCCTTACCTCGGCGATGCCGCCGCCGACGACGCTTTCCTGAGAAATGCCCTGCTAGAAATGGCGCAGGAACGCGATCTCGACGCACTCCTGCATCTGGTAGTGGCGCGTTTGGCGTCGCTGACGAGTGTCGCCCTCGCGCGCATCTGGCTGCTCAAGCCCGGCGATATTTGCCCTACGTGTCCGCTGGCTGGCGAGTGCAGAACCCGTGAGCGCTGCCTGCACCTGGTCGCCAGCGCCGGGCGGCCCTCCGACGCGGCCGAGGATTGGACGCGCCTCAGCGGCGGCTTCCGGCGCTTTCCGCTGAATGAACGCAAGATCGGACGCATCGCCGCCACCAACGCGCACATCACCATCGCCGATATGCGCGGCGAGTCGCCGTGGATCGCCCGCCCGCACTGGGTGCAAGCCGAAGGTATCATCGGCTTCAGCGGCAAACCCCTGGCGATGCGCGGCGAGGTGGTCGGGGTGCTGGGCATCTTCACCCGCGTGCCGTTTGACGAGGCGATGTGCTCCCTGTCGAGCGTGCTGGCGCATCAGGCGGCGATCAGCATCGGCAATGCCCGCGCCTTCGCCGAGGTCGATCGACTGCGTAGAACAGTGGAAGCCGAAAACGAGCAGCTGCGCGCCGACCTGTCGGCGCAGGGGGCGTTCGGCGAGATCATCGGCAGCAGCGCGGCGATCCGCGCCGTGACCAACCGCATCGCGTTGATCGGTCCGACCCCGTCCAGCGTCCTCATCACCGGCGAATCGGGCACCGGCAAGGAACTGGTGGCGCGCGAACTGCATCGTCACAGCCGGCGGCAGGCCGGGCCGCTGGTGCGTGTCAATTGCGCCGCCATCCCCAACGAGCTGTTCGAGAGCGAATTCTTCGGCCACGTGCGCGGCGCCTTCACCGGCGCCACCGCCGATCGCGTCGGGCGATTCGCCGCCGCCGATGGCGGCACGCTCCTCCTCGACGAGGTCGGCGAAATCCCCATGCCCTTGCAGGGCAAGCTCCTGCGCGTGCTGCAAGAGGGCACCTACGAGCGCGTGGGCGATGACCGCGTGCGCACCACCGACGTCCGCGTCCTGGCGGCGACCAACCGCGATCTGGCGACCGAAGTCAGCGCCGGCCGCTTCCGCGAAGACCTCTACTACCGCCTCAACGTTGTCCCCATCCATCTGCCGCCGCTGCGCGAACGTCGCGAGGACATCGGCCCGCTCGCCCGGCATCTCGTGCAGCGCCTGGCGCATCGTTTCGATCGCGAGACGCCGCGCCTGAGTGGCAGCGATCTCGCCCGTCTCGAGGCCTATTCCTGGCCGGGCAACATCCGTGAATTGGCCAACCGCCTGGAGCGCGCCATGATCATCGGCAGCGGCAATCGTCTGGCCCTGGATCTGCTGCCGGCAGTGGCGCCGCAGGCGGCGGCAGCGCCGAGCGACGACGTCCTCGACGAAGCGGCGATGATCGCCTTCGAACAACGCAACCTGGCCCGCGCGCTGGCGCGTACGCAGGGGCGGATCTTCGGCAGCGAGGGCGCGGCCCGGTTGCTGGGGCTCAAGCCCACGACCCTGCTGTCGCGCCTGAAGAAACATCGCCTGACCCGTTGATCGGTCGCATCCCCCGGGTCGCGACCTGGGGTAGCATTTGCCGCGGCCAGGGGGTAAGCTAGCGCATATGGAAGCGCGCATCCACGCCATCGGCCGGGAGTTGTTCGCCGCCGTCGCGGCGGCGGCCCCAGCACCGCTGTCGCGCTCATGGCTGCATGACCGTGGCATGGCATGGACCATGGCGGATGCTCAGCTGCAACGGCATCTCTTCCACTTCATCGATGCCCTGCCGGGCATCCGCAGTGATATCGCAATCGTCCAGCAATTGCACGAGTACCTGTCGCCGGTGGCCGAGCGCCTGCCGTGGTTGGCGCGCCGGCTATTGGCTTCCAGCCGACGGGCGCCGCCAGCGGTGGTAGCGGCAGCGGTGCGTCTGGCGGCCGGTGAACTCGCCGGGCGCTTCATGCTGGGCTGCGAGCCGCAGTTGATCGCTCATCACGTCTCGCAGCTGCATCAGCGCGGCCGGGCATTCACGGTTGATTGGCTGGGCGAGACGGTGCTCACCGAGGCCGAGGCCGAAGCCTATCAGCAGGCTTACCTACAGTTGATCCCGGTACTGGCAGCGACGGTGGCGACGTGGCCTAGCTCGCCGGCCGCACCGCACCTGAATATCAGCATCAAGCTCTCGGCGCTTACCAGCCGCTTCGAGCCAGCCGATGTGGTCGGCACCAGTGCCGCGGTGCGTCGTCGCTTGCGGCCGATCCTGCGCCTGGTGCGCGCCGCCGGCGGGGTGGTCAACATCGACATGGAGCACCATCAGTTCCGCGATGTGACCTTGCGCATTGTCAGCGAAGTTGCGCTGGAAGACGAATTCCGCAGCTGGGATGGCCTGGGCGTGGCGGTGCAAGCTTACTTACGTTCGTGCGCGGCCGACTTGACGGGTCTGTTGTTGGTGGCGCGTCAGCGTGGTACGCCACTGCGGGTGCGTTTGGTAAAAGGAGCTTATTGGGATCACGAACAGGCTGTGGCCGCGCAGCGTGATTGGTCGCCACCGGTGTTCACGCATAAAGCGGCTACCGACGCCAATTTCGAAGCCCAGACACGATTCCTGCTGTCCCATCATACACAGCTGGTACCGGCTATCGCTGGTCACAATGTGCGGTCCTTGGCCCATGCCTTGGCAGTGCGCGAGGAATTGCACATTCCACCGGCACAGGTCGAGTTCCAATTGCTGCACGGCATGGCCGATCCTTTGCAGCAGGCTTTGGTCCAGCGTGGGGAAAGAGTGCGGGTGTATTGTCCGGTGGGCGAGTTGTTACCTGGCATCGCCTACCTGGTGCGGCGTTTGTTGGAGAACACTTCCAACCAGGGTTTCGTACGCGCCGGATTTCTGGAACACCGTCGTCCCGAGGAATTGCTCATGGCCCCCGTCGCACCTCCTGAAGCCATTAAGGTACGTTCTTCATTCAGCAACCATCCGCCTGCCGATTTCAGTCAGGAAGCCCAGCGCCAAGCCATGTTCGAGGCCCTGAGCGAGCGTGATGCGCAGGCGCCAGCCGTTTGTCCGTTGTTGATCAATGGGGTTGAATATCACCGCTCTGAAATCCTGCTATCTACCGACCCTTCGTTGCGGGTGCGGGTCATCGGCCGCGCATCGGCAGCCACCGCCGCCGATGCGCGACGAGCGGTGGACGCAGCCGCGGCAGCGCTACCGGCATGGCGCGATACGCCATGGATGGTGCGTATCGGCTGCCTGCGGGCGGCAGCTGATATCTTCAGCACCGAACGCTGGCGCCTGTCGGCGCTGCTGGTGCGCGAAGTCGGAAAAACCTGGCGCGAGGCCGACGGTGAAGTCTGTGAGCTGATCGACTTCTGCCGCTATTACGCCTGGCAGGCCGAACGTCTGGCGAATGGCGTTCGCTGTGACCTGCCGGGTGAGACCAATGACACCATCTATGAGGCGCGTGGCGTCGCGGTGGTGATCGCGCCATGGAACTTCCCTCTGGCAATTCTCGGGGGGATGGCGGCAGCCGCCTTGGTTACCGGCAATCCGGTGATCCTGAAACCCGCCGAGCAAGCGCCGGTCATCGCCGCCGAGCTGTATCGCCATCTGCGTGACGCCGGAATTCCTGCCGGCGTCCTGCACTATCTACCCGGCAAGGGTGATGAGGTGGGCCCGGCCCTAGTCGACCATGCGGCGACGGCGCTGATAGCTTTCACCGGCTCACGCGCGGTGGGCTTGGGACTGAATCACCATGCGGCGCGGGCGCTGGCCGAGCGCGACCACGTGGTGCGGGTGATCGCCGAGATGGGCGGCAAGAACGCCATCATCGTCGATGCCAGCGCCGATCTTGATGAAGCTGTGGCCGGGGTGGTCGCCAGCGCCTTTGGTTATCAGGGGCAGAAGTGCTCGGCCTGCTCGCGGGTGATCGTCGATCAGGCATGCGTGGCTGCCTTCACCGCTCGCTTCATCGAGGCGGTCAAGGCCATACCTATGGGGCCAGCCGAGCATGCGGCGCATTATCTGGGGCCGGTGATTGATGACGAGTCGCGCTTGCGGCTCGAACAACATCTGAGCCAGCTGACGCAGCAGCACCATCTGGCCTATGCCGGCGATGCCTCTGCGTGGGTGGCGCAGGGCAGCTTTGTCGCTCCGCACATCTTTACGGATGTCGATCCGGCCTCGCCATTGGCTCAGGAAGAGCTCTTCGGGCCGGTGGTGGCGGTGATCACCGC
>JAYVTR010000168.1:0-8283 GCA_043788625.1 Planctomycetota bacterium | reverse complement strand
GTGTCACCGCCGCGTTTCTGGGCCGTGTCCGCCATCTTGATGAGGCGCTGCTGGCCGCCGATCTGAGCAGCGGCGGGCGTGGCGGCTATCACGGCGGCCAGGCCAATATGGCCATGGCCGATGGCAGTGCGCGCTCCCGTCCTGATGACTCATGGCGCAACGGCGTGATCATGATGCAGCTGGATCCTGGTCCCACCGTCGCCAACGAATACATCCTTCCCAATTTCAATGCCGTATCACCTCGGTTCGGGGTAAAGGGCTTCGCCTACTGAAGCCGAGGTTGATCGCGATTCAGCCCATCCACTGCTGCCATTACAAGAGTTCCATGACCCACTGCTTTGCCACCGTTCTGCTCTGCACCGTCCTCGCCCCGCTGCCGGCCATGGATCTCCTTCTCGATGCCGGCCTCGACGCTAAGGGCTGGGCCTTTCAGGACGGCGATGAATCCCCCCATGCCACGGGTCGGCTCAGCGGGCCCGCTGGCCCGGGCAACGGCATCAACTTCGAATATGATTTTCACGGCGGCGGAAGCTACGTCATAGCTACCTACCCGGGCCCTATCCCTCCCCAGACCTCGGCCCTGGATCTGGCTTTCAGCGCTGCCCTGCCTTGCCGAGTAACGGCACGGGTCCGTGATGCCAGCGGCCGCACCTTTCAGGGTCAGCCCCTCATCATCAGCAGTGGCGCCCAAAACTTGCATATCGCCCTCGCTGGCCCATGGGCTACGGCATGGGGTGGCGACGATCGACAGCGGCAGCCCAGTGATGCGCGCGACGTGAGTCTGGTGGTAAGTGTGGAAGCAGGTCAGCCGACCAACGGTTCCCTCACCATCACCCGCCTGAGCGCGACCAGTTCGGCTGCGGCTGAGTTCTTGGCTGAGCCCATTGCGCTTCCCGCCATTGCCGGTGACTTTGCCGGCTGGCGCCTCACCGGCACGTGGACCAGGCAATGGCATAGGCCCGTGCTCGAACTGGTTGCCGAGGGCGGTACTGAAACGGGAGAGCTGACCATCGCGTTGCCCCAGCCAGCGCGCGACTGGGTGGTACGCAATCTCCTCATTCCCGGCCAAGTCCTGCGTACGCGGCTCACGCCACCCCTGACCAATGGCGGCAATCCGCGCAGCAGCTACCGTCTCTCTTGCGCGATGCGTAGCGCCTCGACGACCATCGAACGCAGTTTTACCCTGGCTGGGATCGGCAGCGACCCTGGGTTGCTCGGAGCCGCCCAACGGACTCGCGATCTGCCACCCTCGGTCTTCGGTGCCTGCCTCCATCTGGCCTTCGGAACCCGCGGCGGCGCCTTCCTCCCCTGGGCCGCGAGTGAGCGTCTCCTCGACGAGGTCGAGGCCCTGGGTCTGGGCTGGATCCGCGACGGCGTCGCCATCGACAAGGCTGGCGATGGCTATGTCATCGCTCCTCGCGACCTGGTATGGCTCGAAGCGGCCAAACGGCGCGGCTTGCGTACCATCATCGTCCTCGACATGAATTCCAAGACGCCAATGCCCGAACTGTGCGCCCGCGCCACCGCCCTCGCCACTCAGGGGAAGGGCTTGATCAACGTCATCGAACTGGGCAACGAGCCAGCTAATTTCGGTGGCTGGGTGAAAACCCATGGCGGGACCTGGAATGGCATGGCCTCGGCCCAGGATCAGGCAACGGCAGCATGGGCAAAGGTCTACTTGACCGCGACCAATGCTGCCGCCGCAGCGATCAAGAGTGCCAATGGCGCCATCACCGTCATCGGCCTCGGTTCGGTGCCGCCGGTTAACGCCCGCCAGTTCGATCTCGGGCTGTCGCCGGCCGTCGACGGTGTGGTCGACCATCCTTATTCCTATAGCATGCCACCTGAGAAAGTGCCCTTCGGCCTGCCTTTCACCAAGCGCGACGGGGTCGCTGTCGGAGATGACGACTGCAGCTTCGTTGGCCTGCTCGACTGGTACCAGACCCGCTTCAGCACGGGCGGAAAAGCCCTGCCGGTGTGGATCAGCGAATTCGGCTGGTCGACCTTCAGGCACGATCGGAAAAATGTGGCGGGGCTTTACGCCGGCTATACCGAGCCGGTCCAAGCTGCCTATCTCGTCCGTCGCCATCTGCTGGGAGCCTGGCACGGCGTCGCGGTCAGCATTCAATACGACCTACTCGACGACTTCGGACTCCAACCCTTTCACGATGAAAGCAATTTCGGCCTGCTGCGTAGTGACTACAGCCGTAAGCCTGCCTGGTACGCGACCCAGCGGCTCTGCAGTCTCTTCGCCGGAGCCATCCCCGACAGCACCGCGACGGCGACCGTAAGCGAGGCGCCGCTGCATCGCTCACAGCGGGGTGGTGAACTGGTCCGCAACTGGGATGGCGTCACCCTCCATGCTGTGGATTCGGTGATCGCCCTCCCGTTCAGCCATCCCTCCCTAAAGGACGTCAAAACCCTGGCGGTGTGGACGGCCACCGCTTCCGGGGTGTTCAACGGACGCCAGGCAACCCTCCGGGTAAGCGGCTGGCAGGGCTTTAGCAATGCTGTGTGCATCGGTCTGTGCAGTGGCCGAATCATCGAGCCGATGGTCACCCGCCAGGGCGACGACCTGGTGCTGGTACTGGACTTGGATGATGAGCCCGTGGCGGTGCGCTTGTTCCGTTGACCACGGCAGGAGCCTCAGCGCACTTCCAGGCAGAGGCCCAGTCACCATGCACCTAGTTGATCGGTAGAGAAAATCGGTTCACTGCGAACCGCAAACACCCTCCACCTGTGGTCGAAGACGCGACGGCGTGACCACAGATCCGCGATCCGACCGCTCCTTCGGCGAATCCGAGTGGTTGGGTAGGCTGCAAGACAAGCGGCTACGTGTATCACATCGCCACCCCCCCGCCCCGTCTCCCTGGGTGTTTTCATGGGGCTGGAAACGACCCTGGTTCAAGCTCCTCAACTGGGGGCTCAAGGACGAGATATGTCGAACGAACGAACGCTCTCCGAAAATGATCTGGCCTCCTCTTTGTCACAGATGGCAGAGAACACCACGACCGCCGATTTGGTTCTCCAACAAGGCAAGAGCAAAAAAGTCAAGGTTCTCTCCGAACGCAAATTGATGGCGTGGATTCTGGCGCTGCTCAACCAGCATCTGGCCGCCAAGGAAGACTCGTTTTCCGACCAAGAGAAAGAAGAGCTCTTGCGCAAGACGCAAGAAGAGCTCGCACGACGGATCAAGCGCGAACAAACGGCCGAGGCCGAACGCAATCGCCTGCAAGCCGAGCTGCAGGAAGTCATGGCGCAGATTTCCAGCAAGCAGGGTAACCAAGGCGAACTTGATGTTGCCTTATTGGCGCTCAAAGTGCGCCTCGAAGAAGTTGAAAACGTCAACAGCGACTTACAGCAGGATGCGTATGACCTGCAGGATCAACTGCAGGAAAAATTAAATCTTTTATCGTCGACGATTGCCGAAAAAGATCATCTGCGTGACGCCGTCCGCAATCAGATGCTGCGCTCTAATGGCCTGGTCGAAGGTGTCCTTGGGCTCGACACGCACTACTACGCTGGTCGCCATCAAGAAGAAAACCCCGTCGCCGAAGACGCTGAAGACAACGAAAGCTTCTACCACGATTTCGACGTCGGGGCGCTGATCATCCACACCCTCAGCCTTGATCTCGAAAAGCTGCGGACAATTACCGATCGCCTTGGCGCGGGCAGTAATGATCAGCGTTCGCTTGAACAGGACCTGGATCTGCTGACACAGGTCAAAGCCGGCAACCTTTCGGCGATGGATGTCGCCGCCCCGGTGAGCGGCCTGATTGAAGCCTTGGCCGGAACGCGTAGCGAAGCTGAATCACTTGATGAAGCAATCGCCTTGGCCACCGGTGGTCAGTCGACACCGATCAGCGAATTGCCCGATGCTGATGGCGACCCGGCGACGGTACTTGCCGGAGCGACGATGGTCGCCCGCGAAATGGCCAGTGAGATGGCACGTGGTCGCCAACGCATTGCTGCGTTGAAGAACATGACCGACGAGGCCGACAATGCCCGCGGTGAAGCCGAGAATGAATTGGAAGTGCTGCGCGAAGAGCACCGTCAACTGCTGCAAGCCCTGGCCGAAAAAGCCCCGGCAGAAGTCGCGACGGCATTCGCCAACGAAGACGCCGGCAACGACGCGCACGTGGCCGCCATCCACCAGCTGACGTCAGTTTCCTCTGCCGAGCTTGACCAGGTACGCGCCGAACTTGCGCAGGCCCAATCGAGCCTGCGTCAGCGCGACGCGGCATTGGCAGCGAAGCAGATCGAAATCGAGCACACTCTTGCCGATCAACGGCGGGTCATGCAAGCCGAGGCCGCCGCCCATCAACGAGCCGTTGCGCGCGTGGTCGTCGAAGCGGCACGCGGCGACGATCAGTTGGCCGAGACCGCAGCCGATCTGTCCTTGGGTCTGGATACCGACGAAGCTCCTGACGTCGACTACGGCGAACAGGTGACTTTGGCCGTGGCTGAACTCACCCGCCGCAAGGGCGAGCTTGAGCGCGAATTGGCCACCGTTCGCGCCACCGCCGAGCATGCCCTTCGGCATGTCAGCGACATCGAACACGAGGCAGACGAGCAGCGCCAAGAAACCCAGACGATCAAACGTGAATGCGCCGATCAGGTTGCCGCTTTGGCTGCCGCCCGCACCGAAGCCGCCACCTCGACCGCACGTGTCGAACACATGCGGCGTGAGCTCGATCAAGCGCTGACGCAGGTACGCCTCGCTCAAGAAGAAGCCGACAGCGCCAAAACCGAGGTCGCCAAAGCCAACGCCAAAGCCCGGACGCTCGAGGTACAGTCAACCGAACGCTGCCGAGTCGACCGTGCCCTGGCTAGTGAAATCCTGCAAGCTGCCCAACGCGACGATCTGCTCGCTGACGTCAGTTCGCATCTCACCCAGGCATTGGCTGGAAATGCTGACATCAACGTCCAGCAACAGCTGACGAAGACCGTATCAGCCCTGGCCCAGCGGCAGCAGACGCTGATCGCCGATTGCGCCCGCCTGAGTCACGAGAGCGAGCGCCAACGGCTCGAAGTGAGTGAATCGAAGCGCGTTCTTACTGAGAGCCAATCCAGCATCGCCCTGGCAATCATTGAGGCAGGCAAGGGTGACAGCGATCTCCAGGATTCCGTAAGTGAACTCGAATCAGCCCTTGGACGGGTGCGCCCCGGCGAGCCATTGCCGACGGATCTGCCACAGGCTCTCACCGATGCGCTCGCTCAACTCGCTCAGCGCAAGCAGGCCCTGCAGGTTGAGCGCGATGAAATGGCGATGCATGGCAAGGAGATCATCACCGCACTGTCCAGTACCCGTGATCAGCGCGAATTGGAGCTGGAGGATCTGCGGACCGCGTTTGATGAGACCAGTGACCGCTTGTCCATCATCGAATCACGTACGGTTGCCGCTGAGTCGGCCAACCGCCAACTCGCTGAAACCTTGTCACAGGCGGCTCTCGACTTCCCCCTGGATGCCGATGATGCACGGATCGATCTCGAGCTGGCCCTCTCGCAGCTGCCTGATGAAGGCGAAGAAGGTATCGACGTGCCCCCAGATGTCGCACCGCAGATCGCTGCCCATGGCGCGCGGGTGGTCCGTGCGCTGGCTAGTCGCCTGCAGCTGACAACGACCACCTTGGCCTCGCGTGAAGCAGAGAAAAATCGTCTGTCGCAGGTGGTTACTGAACAATCGGCTACCGCGGATCGCGTGAACGCTGAACTCGCCAACGTCCGTAAGGAGTTAGCGGAATCGCGCGGTCTTTATGGCGCCACCGCGGCCAACGCCACCACCCTGCGTGCCGATGTCGAGCGCCTACACGGCGAAGTCGAGACGGCAGTCGCGGCAGTCGCCGCCGCGCGCGCTGAGTTGGATCACGCCAGTGAACGACAGCTGACCCAGGCCGATGATTTGTCATTGGCACGCGCCGAAATCGACGGCTTACGGGCACGCATCGCAACGCTCAACAAACAACTGACGCATGCCCAGGCTGAAATTTCCGGTTTCACTGCCCATGGTGGCGCCTCGGCCGAGGTCCTGCGCGAAGACGTGCACGCCATACGCGAAGAGCTCAGTCACGAACGTGAAGTCCTCAAGACTCGTGAAGTCGAAATTGGCGGATTGCGTGAAAAATCTGAATCCGCCGAAGCCCGCCTCAAGCGTCTGCGTGAAGAATTCAGTAAACTGCTCGCCGAACGTGATGCGGTCATCCAAGCTAAAGATCGTCAGCTCGATGAGCTTGCCGAACGGCGGACCGATCTGACCGGCCTCGAAGCTCAAGTGCAGACCTTGTCCCAGCAATTGACGCAATCCCATAGCAAACTTCACGAATTGGAAGCGCTCTCGGGCATCGCCGCCAGCGTCACCGGACGACACACCAATGTCGGCACCGAGCTCAAACGTACGCAAGCTGATCGCGATCTGTTGCGCGAACAGAAGCGCTCGCTCGAAGCTGACCTGGCTGAAAGCACCTCGCGCGTCGATGAGCTGAACACGCAATGCGACCAGCTGCGCAAAGAGATGCTCGCCATCCGTGAGCAAGTCGAAAAGACCCTCCACGACGAGCGTTTGAAGTCGGTCACCCTGCGTGACGAAAACGGCCGTCTGAAGGCTGATAACGTCGGCTTGCAGCAACGCATCCGCAAGCTCAGCGGCGCTTAATGTAAAAAACATAAAGCCCCAGCTCGTCAGCGAGCTGGGGCTTTATGTTTTTAAGCGCCGCTAAGCACCCGCCGCCAACGATGGATCCATGCCACTGCCGCTGGGGTAATCTGGTCTTCAACCAAATTCCCACGATTGCATTCAAACCCCTGCCGCAGGTCACGGATCTGACTACGCCCACGGTGGAAACGTTCGGCCAATTGGGTGTCCTGGCCACCTTCGAGTATGGCATCAGCCAGGGCCTTCAAATCGGCGTCCGTCCACGGCCTGGCCGGGACTTTGCTGCTCACCTTCACCGGCGTATCTTTGGAGGTCGGACGGGGCAGATGGGCATCCACGTCCTGCGGACCCGGATCGAGCCGCCCGCGGTTGAGATCGATCATCACCACATGGGCCACATTGACGAGTCGTTCATCGCTGTTGGAAACCAGCCTAAGCCAGGTAGACGACACCATTTCGGCGCGGCCGGCAAGAATCACGCCGTCGACCAGGGTGAGACCGACGACGCGATCGCAGGGAATGAGTGCGGCAAGGTCATGCATATGGTTGTCTTGGCATTTCCCACCACAACGACAAGCAGCTTGCCCGATTGACAGTCGGTTTTGCGTTGGACACTGTGGGAATCAGCGAAGCGTCTACAGACGCTGATACTTGAGAACTGCCTTCCGCCGGTCGCGGAGGGTGGTCATCCTGCCTACGCAATAACCCAGAATACGAGCCGGACGCATTAGCGTCCTCCTGATGTCGGCACCCATCCTGGCCATCATAGACGGCCATTATTACGCATACAGATTCTTCTTCGGAATGCCCCCCCTTACCGGACCAGGGGGCCGTCCGACCGGCGTCACGTACGCTTTTGCCAATTTACTGCGTGATCTGAAAAATAATCCCGAGATTACCCACTGGGTAGCGGCGTTTGATACCGACCGCTGTTTTCGCAATGACTTAGATCCGAATTATAAAGCCCATCGTGATGCCACGCCAGAAGCCCTCAGCGTACAATTCCCTGATGTCCAACGACTGTTGGCTGCGAGTGGATGTCCAACCTTAGCCTGTGCCGGCTATGAGGCTGACGACGTGCTCGCCACCTATGCCAAACAGGCGGCGGCGGCTGGCTTCGACGTACGTATGTTGACTCGCGACAAGGATGTCGATCAGGTATTGTCGAGCCAGATCCGCACCTGGGATCCGGGTAAGGGCATCCTGCGCGGCCCAGCCGAATTATTCGCCGAAAAAGGCATCCGTCCCGATCAAGTCATCGATTACCTGTCGATGATCGGTGATACCTCCGACAATATCCGTGGCATCACCGGCGTCGGCCCCAAAACCGCCGCTAAACTACTTGTGCAATACGACACCCTGGAAACGGTGTTTGTCAACCTCGATGGCCTGAAAGGCAAGCTGCAGGAAAACGTACGCAATTTTATACCGGTAGCCGAACATACGCGGCGCATGATCACCTTGGTCGATGTGCCGGGCATTCCCGAACTGGGTACACTGGCCATAAACCGCGCGGCGCCGATCGACATCGAGGTTTATACCAGCTTCGGTTTCGTCCTCGGCAAATTCACCAAGACGCCAACGGCAGCAGCCGTGGCTGTGACTGCCGGCGGCGTAACAACGGTCGAGGT
>JAYVTR010000167.1:0-2919 GCA_043788625.1 Planctomycetota bacterium | reverse complement strand
CAATTGAAATTGCGAACGTGTATGCGGCAATTACGGGAACCGTCTTATTCTCGTTGATCCCACGCCAATCAAGTTCGTCGCAAGGATTTCGGGTGCGATTAACTCGACTCTTATTGATCACTACTGGTCTATTTTTCACCGGTCTTCTTCTATTTAGCACTGTTTCCATTGACGTATTTAATCAGGATATGTTTATTGCGGCGTGCGTCGTTTTCTGCGGAGCGTGCTTAAAATGGGATGCAAGCACTTGTGGGGCGCTGGTGGGAATAATTATGATGATATTATTCCCAAGTGCTTGGCTCGGGGCAATTCCGCTCTCAGGGTTGTTGACTACGCTGCTCATTGATTCGGGTAGAAAGCGGTGATGTTGTGGTGATTGAACCAATTCCATCAGTTTCAGTTGTCACTATTAACCGTAACACCGGTAATGCCGCAGAATGCACCTTAATTTCTCTGCGTGAACAAACAGAGTGTTACACGTGGGTGGTCATTGATGGTGCTTCAGCCGATCATTCAGGGGAATTGCTTCGCACGGGATTGCGTCCCGGAGACGTATATCTGAGCGAAAAGGACCAGGGTATAGCTGATGCCTTTAATAAAGGCATTAAACTAGCGCCAGGGCGGGCGATAGTGTTTCTGAATGCTGGTGATGCGTTCACGGATTCACAAGCGTTGTCACGCTTGGTTAAGGCTTGGCATGAGGGTGTAGCTCCGTGGGTAACCGGCGGTGCTAGTGTCTCTAATGATAAGGGTGAAAAACTATACCAACGTTGTCCTCGTCACGATTTAGCAGCCAAATATTTATTGAAGGAGGGGTGTCGTATCTGGCATGCTGCGACATTGATTGATCGGTCACTTTTTGAAAAATACGGGGGTTTTGACACGACATTTAAAATTGCCATGGATTATGAGATGTGGCTTCGTCTCCATGCAAGCGGCGTGGCTCTTAGATTAGTCGAAGAACCGGTATGCACCTTTCATCTCGGCGGAATATCCTCTCAGCTTAGTGCGCGCTTGAGTGAGGATCGTCGAGCGCGCCAACTTCATCATATGGCTAATTCCTGGCTTATAGAGCTGAAGCTTGCCCTGATTGTACGTTTGAAATTGCTTATAAGGCCAGTTTCAAATGAGTTTTTTTACAAGGTTAAAGAGTGGCTGGGTTGGTAAAAAAGAGGGCTTATATTTGTAACGGATTAGACATGCGAAAGTTAAACGCGCACGATCAATCCCAGATTGCGTAGCGCTCCGGTCTTGCGAATTCCACTACGATATATGCAGATGCGTCGTTCGAGTGATGAGAAGCGACTGAGAGCAGCCCACGTCCGCACTTCTAGCGGGACGCGAGTCCCGAGTCGCTTTTCGAGACTTCGGGCCTGGCGTTGCGAAGCCAAAGTTGCCTGGCGGTAGCCGGATGACCAGGGTTTCAGTAGACGTCGCGCTTGGCCGGCAAGACTCCCGGCGTGAGCGCCCAAGGTGTTGTTGGCATGCTGCCGATAGTCAACAAGGGCTTGCGGCAAAATGCGAATCCGACCCGTCGCCGCGGTGACCAAGGCAAACCACCAGTCATGCATCACAGCGCTCTCGGGCAGCGGCAGCGCTCGCGTAATCAACGCTCTATTTAACGCCATCGCGCAACCCGGAAAGCTGTTCATCGCTACCAGCGTGCGTAGCTGCACGCCTTGGCGTGGGTTGAACCCCTGATGACGCCAGAAAGAAGTCTGAGTTAAAGTCCCTTGGGCATTGATGAGCCGTAAATCATGGACAAGCAACCGTGGGGTGGCATCGGTGGCCAGGTGCGCACAGACTGCAAGCTTTTGCGACTGCCACACATCATCCTGGTCGCAAGGCAGAACGATGTCCGCTGTGGTGGCTGCCAACAGACGTGCAAAGGCCTTGGCGGGGCCAAGGCGTTTTTCGCTGGGAGGCAGAATGCGCACTGGAAATGGGGCGCTCACAGCCCACGCCGCGATGATCGCCAGGGTGTCGTCCTGCGAGCCATCATCGGCGATAACCAGTTCGCTGGGGGCGAGGGTCTGCGCCGACAGCGACGTCAACAGCGCCGGTAGATACCGCGCGCCATTCCAGGTAGCGAGGATGATGGCGAGACTGGGCATCAGGAGCTTACTCGCGAGCCTGCTGCCCAGTCGCGATTCAGGTTAGGAGGCGAGCCCAAGGCGCTGGCCCTTATACGAGCCGTCTTGGATGGCTCCGGTCCAGGCGCTGTTGGCGAGGTACCATTGCACGGTTTTACGCAGGCCGGTAGTGAATGTCTCGCGGGGCTTCCAGCCGAGTTCGCGTTCGATCTTGCCGGCGTCGATGGCATAACGCAGGTCATGACCTGGGCGATCTGTGACATAGGTGATCAGGCGGCGGTAAGGCCCATCGGTATGCGGCCTGAGTTCGTCGAGCAGGTCGCAAATGCGCTGGACGATATCGATGTTGGTGTGCTCGTTGTGGCCGCCAACATTGTAGGTTTCACCGGGTGTACCGGCGCGCACCACGCGATCGATGGCATGGGCGTGGTCTTCGACATACAACCAATCACGCACATTGAGTCCCTTGCCGTAAACCGGCAGCGCCTTGCCGGCGACCGCATTGGTGATGACCAGCGGAATCAGTTTTTCCGGGAAATGGTATGGTCCGTAATTGTTCGAGCAGTTGGTAATGGTCACCGGCATGCCATAGGTACGCGCCCATGCCCGCACCAGGTGGTCGCTGCTGGCCTTCGATGACGAATACGGACTCGATGGATCGTAGCTGGTGGTCTCGGTAAAAAAACCCGTGTCACCGAGGCTGCCATAGACTTCGTCGGTACTGACGTGGTGAAAACGAACGCTGCCGGCTCCGCACGCCGGACGCTTTACCCAGGCATGCCGGGCAGCGTGCAGCAAGGTAGCGGTGCCGACGACGTTGGTCTGG
>JAYVTR010000166.1:0-16485 GCA_043788625.1 Planctomycetota bacterium | reverse complement strand
CGGTGGCGGACGCTTCGTCAATTATTCGAATTTCAACGCGATCTTCCACACCCAGTCCGCTGGCGTGACCCAGACCTCGCCGGCGGATGACGTCTCGGCGACGCCGATCGCGCTCGGCGCCACGACCACCGTCATCCGCCCCCTGCTGCAGGGCGCTGCTACCTTCACCCTCACCGTGACCGTCTCGACAACCGGTGTGGTGACCCGCTGCGAGGCCGCCATCACCCGCCAGGTGGCGGTGGCCAACCTCGGTGCGGGATGGCATGACAGTTTTTATCAACTCTGAACAGCGAGAACCTGATGGCCCTGCTCTTCAATCAGATCGTGCGCGTACGCGTGGCCGTGGTCGTGGATAGCACCGGCGATCGCTCGATTGGCCAGGTCTTCGACGAAGAAACCGGACTGTGGGCCGAGGTCGTGTGGATCGATCTCTCGGGGTCGGCGACGTGGCCGCTGGAATTTGGCGATGTCGAATTCTGGGCGGAAGTCACGTCCCTCGCGCTGATCCGCAACACCATCGCGCGCCCGGCAGTCCGCCTGCGTGCGTGGCGCTCGGGTGGGGTCATCGCAGACAGCTATACCGTGACTGCCTCGGGGTCCTCGACGCTGAATGTCGGATCGCTGCGCGCCGCGGGGACGGATCTGACCACCCTGCTTCCAGCCCTGGGGTCAATCCAGAATACGGTGCGCATCCGCGGATTTCGTGATCAGCGCCTCGGCTGGACGGGAAGGCTCCCGGGCGCTATCTCCTGGGAACTGGCAACCCTCGCCCTGCGTAAACGGATCAAATACGGCGCCGATGCCCTCTTCGAACAGGAATACCTCTCCGGTGTCAGCGGCTTTGCGCCGGACCTGGGGAGCCTGAATGCGTGGCTCGGCAGTACGTTGCCGGAATACGGCTCGGCGCTGACCGTGGGCGTGACCGTCGCCTTCGTGCGGACGATCGTGCTCGGCAACTCGGTCACGCGCACCGCCTGTACCGCGACCTTCACCATCCATGTAAGCCTCACCAGTGATGCCACCGCCTGGGCGTGGATGGCACGGGGATCGTTGCTGACCACCGTCTCGCGCGAGGTCACGACCGAGGTCTGTGGCGGGACCACCCTGCTGCTGTTCACCGGCGATGCGGCCTTGTCCTCAGCAGCGAATGCCGCCGCACATGGTGCGGCAGCGCACCGTTTGGGCCTCCTCGCGGGGACCTTCACCACGCCACCGGCCGCTGGTGGAATCATCACCGCCTCACCACGCGGAGCGTTCACCACTTCGGCGAGCAGCCCGACGTACGGCGTCGACCTGACGCTCTCGGTGACACCGGCGGGGCGCATCAGCCAAGTAGCAGTGATTGGCATCAGCAGTGACGGCACGGTGACCTCCGTCAGCGCCTGGGGCGCGTGCAAAACCGAAGGCGGGCTCCTGGCATGATCGTTTTCCTCCCCTGGTTCGGGCATTTCGGGGATCTGGTACGTGACGTCCTGCCGTGGGTGTGGTCGCAGTACCAGCCGGGTGATGTCATCGGTGGCAACCCCCTCCACGGGCCGCTGTATCCGGCGCCGCCGGACCCACACCTGTGGGCGCCGGTCGCCGCGCATTATCCCGCCGGCTACGACTACCGTATCCGGCCGGAAGCCTTGGAAGTCGATCTGCGCCGTACGGCGCAAGCGCGGTGGCCGCAGGCGGAGATCCGTACCTGGGAACCGTACGGTGAATGCTATCCCAAGCCGGAACTCGCGCTCCCGGAGCCGTATCCCGTCGATGTGGTCCTGGCACCGCGTGCCAAGCCCTACCACGACGCCAAAAACGGTTGGCCATGGACTGATCTCGCTCAGCGCTGCCGCGTCCGCGGTTGGAGCGTGGGGGTGGCAGGCGCACGAGCCGAATCTTCAGTCGTACCTGCCGATATAGCAGCGTGGGATCTTGATCCGATGGACGACGCCGTCACCGGTACACTACGCCTGTTGCGTGGCGCGCGGGTGGTGGTGACCCTCGATTCGGGCATTGGGCACCTCGCCAGCCTAATGGATGCGCCGCAGATCATCATCTACCCTCGTCGAGGAGATGAACGGCGATCCCTGGTGCTGCGTGATGGCCACCCAGTTCCGATGCGCTTCGCAGATATGCACCGCTGGAACCAACGGCTCTGCTTGCCAGCCTGGGGTGGTCCGGCCAACGTGCTCGCGGTGATCGACGATGTGCTCACCCACCTGCGCGTGGCGACGGGAGCGATCGACGTGTGGAAGAGCCGGTCCGTCTCCACTTTCCCGGAGTGGACGAGACCGGAGATCATCGTGCTACGTGAAGCGGAACGTTCGCTGGTCATGCGGGAGACGGGGAATGACCTCCTCGAGACCACGCCCCTGCCCGCACGGCCAATGCCGCCGACCGCAGCGGAAATCACGCGTCGCCGGGAATCCTGCCTCGCCTGCACTTCCTATCGGCCGGACAGTGACCGCTGCGCGCTCTGCGGATGCGGCTTCGTCATCGCTGAGCGCACGCGCTCAGCCGTCGCGCACTGTCCAGAAGGTCGCTGGTGAAGTGCCTCGCTACCACCACCTGCCCCGACCTGAGGCCCTCGACCTGCCCCGACCTGAAGGTCACGGAGTGCAGCGACTGCCCGCTGGACGAGCGCCCACCGCAACCGTGCGGCCAGGTCACCGCCAGCGGCGGCCAAGGCACCACCAAGACCCGCCACGGCCTCGGTCCCACCGCCGGTATCGTGCGGATCACTTACGACATGTACTCGATCCCCGACCGCCTCGACTGCTTTTACCAAGGCGTCCTGGTCGCCTCAACCGGCGGGTTGGTGTCGGGATCGGCGACGTTGCAGTGGGCCTATAATCCGTTGCCAGGAGACCCTACGTGGTGCCTGGTGGTGATGAGTGCTCCGAATAACGGCACTGCGTGGGTTTACACGCTGAACTGCCCCAATTAATCACCCATTGGAGCCTTTCATGGACAAGTTTGACAGGTCTCATGCGCCTCATCTGACCGAACTGCCGCCGGCCCGCCCGCCCTTGGCATGGCCGAACCCCAATATAATCTTCGACCTTACGAAGCCTCTGGAAAACACACCTGCGATGGTCACCTCCGCCATAGCCAATCGGATCGACAGCCAATGCTCCGACAGCCCGATCTCCGCGGTCGATCTGTTCTGCGGCGCTGGCGGGCTCACCCATGGCCTGATGAACGCGGGCATCAAGGTCGAGGCCGGCATCGACATAGACGGCGACTCCAAACATGCCTACGAGGTCAATAATCCAGGATCGAAGTTCCTCGAATGGGATGTGACCGAGAAGTATTCGCCATCGGTCGAGCCCTTGTTTGCCGAGGGTAAGATTCGCCTGCTCGCCGGTTGCGCTCCCTGTACGCCCTTTTCGAAGCTCACCAATGGGATCGAAAAGCATCACGCGTTCGATCTCCTTGACCATTTCGGCAAATTCGTCCGCGGCATCGTCCCCGATCTCGTCACCATGGAAAACGTGCCTGAGCTGGCGGAGCGCGGCAAGCCGGTCTTCGACCGCTTCCGAGAGAATCTGGAATCGCTCGGCTACATGGTCGACTGGAAATTGGTCAGCTGCCCGGAGTATGGGATACCCCAATCACGCAGGCGCCTGGTTCTGCTGGCATCCCGTCTTGGCAAGATTGAAGTTCCAGATGGAAAATATCCCCTCCAGTCGCAATGGAAGACGGTTGCCGATACGATCGGATCACTACCGCCCATCAACTCTGGTGAGACACACTCTAAGGACCCTCTCCATCGTGCGCCTAAACTATCGCCTCTGAATTTGGAGCGTATCCGCGCAACCTCTTCCGATGGCGGGTCATGGAAAGAGTGGCCAGAACATCTCGTATTGAAATGCCATCAGCGCAAAAGCGGTAAAAGCTATGGATCGATTTATGGCAGAATGAAGTGGGACCAACCAGCCCCGACAATGACAACACTATGCACGGGCATTGGCAATGGTCGCTTTGGACATCCTGAACAGGACCGATCCATCTCTCTCCGCGAAGCGGCATTGTTTCAAACTTTTCCAAAATCATACGAATTCTGGCCGCACGATAAGCGACTCAACTGCTCGGCTATAAGCCGAATGATTGGGAATGCGGTTCCACCCAAGCTAGCAAAAGCACTCGGCGACGCCCTCATGGAACACGTCAACGTCCACTCCCGTAAGGGCTGATCGGTGGAACCCGATCAGCCCTTGGCACATGCTCGGGCTAATCAGAAACGCATGGGGTCACAGAAGCCGAGGAAGCCGAAGAGGTATCGGACGCCCAGGGAACCGCTCACCAGGTCCCAGATCATGGGGCGGATCAAGCGACGCGACACCAGCCCGGAGCGAGTCCTCCGATCTTCGCTCCACGCTGCTGGCTTGCGCTTCCGGATCGATCGACGGATCGAGGGGATCCACGCCGACATCGTCTTCGCGACGGCAAAAGTGGCGATTTTCGTCGATGGCTGCTTCTGGCATGGTTGCCCGACTCATGCGACGACGCCGAAATCGAATACCTCCTACTGGCTACCCAAGCTGGAGGAGAACAGGCAGAGGGATCTCCGGCAGACCGCCAGCCTCCGCCGATGCGGCTGGATGGTGATCCGAATATGGGAGCACGATTGCCGGATGCCGACGGATCGGCTCATCGAGCGCATCATCCGAGCGATAGCCAAGCGGCGTTGATCCGTTCTCGTCAACCGGCGTGCGGGTGTCCGGAAAAGACCAGTGCAGAGGCGCAGAGCGTTCGGCCAGTCGCGCGCCGCTCCCAGAGCCGCGCCGGCTTGACCTTCCCCTCTGAATCTCGTTCGGGCTTGAGGCCATAGGCCGAGATCGCCGATCCCGGGACAAGCGACGGATATCCGTCGCGTGGAACGAGTCCGTTCACGACGATGAGGGTTCCGGCGGCATCCCGTAACGTCAGCGAAGCCTGATGCCCTCCGAGCCGTGGCGGCTGCTGCACGACTCCCCAGACATTCCCTGCCAGGAACTCCGGCCCGGCATCGGCTCGGCGGGCCTCGACCCATGAGCGGAACGATGGGCACCGATAGCGGATCGGGCAGAACATGCAGGAGGCTTCCGATGGCGAAGTCTGTGCCGCATTCGCCTGGGACAGCGCTTCCCTGAAGCTTCCGAGATGCCCAGCGATCTGGACGGCGATCGCTTCGTTCCAGGGAACCACATCCTCTCCATGGGAACCGATGAGCCGGCCGCCCAGCGATGCCCCAGGATAGATGCGGCTCAGCATGAACAGATAGATCTGCACCTGCCGGTGGTAGGTAGCGCGCTTATCCTGCTGGTCCTCGGCTTCCTGGTCGAATCCCGTCTTGTAGTCGATCACCAGCAACTGGCCTGCCCCATCCGAAAGGAGCAGATCAATGCACCCGCGGAGACCGAACTCCTGATCCTCGATAGGATGCTCAGGCCATTTTCCGGCGATCTGAAGGCCAGGCTCTGGCATCGCTCCCCGTCCGATTCCGGTCGCCACATTCGGCACACCGGCTCGATCGATATGGCCCAACCCGGCACTGATCGTGGCAAAAGCGTCCCGGCGCCGTTCATCAACCAGATAGCGCCTCAACGGGACCAACTGCGGCCAGCGGCGGCCACCATCAGGCGCCGCGTCCCAAGCATTGCAGCGATCCGCCAATGCAGCTGCCGGATCGGCGATCACGGCTACACCCCGCCGCGTGGCATCTTCGATGACGCTGTGGACCAGGGTGCCGATCACTGCGCTCGCCACGGGAGGGAAGAGGCGCTCCCGAGCGGCCTCCTGCGACAACGCGAGTGCGCAGATCCTGGAAGGATCATGCGCTGCGAGCGTGACGGAAATCTTCTGTCGGGACGAAGCCGCTACGAGCGGCCCGGGATGCGGGAGGACTGCTGACGGCATGATTCAGGTCCTGCTCCACACCCACTGGCGTACAAGCATCGGCCGACGGTCCATATTGAATGAATCCCATACTTCATTGAATGGCTGAAGTTGCGTGGTTACTTCCAGGAATGGATGCACGACCTGGATCCTCGTCTCAGGCCTTCCGCCTCGGGCCGGCAGCACGATGCACGGACCATTCGACCCCTGAACGACCTCCTTGCCGAGGAGACGGCGCTTGGCCGTCTCGGCGATGCGCAGGAGGTCTCCAGCCGGATCCGGCCTCCACCAATCGCCTCTTGATGGAGTCCAGGCAACATCACTGAGCAGCGCGAGCCAATCCATGCCGAGACGCCAGTCGAGAACGCTATGCCACGACATATTGCCATAGCGCATCAGGCAACGGTAACACGCCTTCGTACAGCTCCCCACATGCCCAGGCGAATTGACGTCGGCCAACCAGGGATCAGTGCCGTCTATCAGCCGCCTTATGATCGCAGCGATCAGGGGCTGATCCCCTTTGCCAAGGAAGTCGCAATAGCCCGAACCGTTTGCCGCCCGATCGGCGAAATGCAGCGCCGGTTGATCGCCCCCATTTCGTCGGATGAGGGGTTCCAGGACTTCGATCTCGTCGGGATCGATATCCATTTCTCGGGAGGCCGCATAGACAATGAGGTAGCTCGCGGATATGGCCGCGGCGCGCAGTCCAGCCCACCTGGCCCGCTGGGGGTCCGGCTTCCCATGGGCGAGGAACGGCAGATGGCGCCCCGCGAACCAATCGGGGATGCCCGCCATCATGACAGCCAGGGCGCTCGTCGGCTTGGAAGCGAAGATGAACGGACCCTTGATCGCGACAGCCGGACCGAGACGGCCATTGGTACCGCCGGACCAGGTCGGGAATGCCCGCATCTGGCTATCCACGCGATCCTTCAGGGTCGGACCGTTAGGACGGGGCATCCACGCGGAGTCAATGACCACGTCCTTGATCGCGGTTCCGTCGAGCGTGACTTCGCATCGCTGCAATTCGAATCCGACGGGCTGCGGTCCAGAACCTTCGTCCCTGACATTGGTATTTATACGAATCGTCCGCGCGTCCTCCTGCCTTCCCAACTCGATATTGGTCCCGGGGATGGAGACGGGGACTACTGAGACAGCGGCCAAGGCCGTGACGATCCTGGAGGTCGATTCATCGCGGAGATCGTCATCGGGATGATGGTATTCGAAATCCGTCCTGAATCCTGCCGGGGTGACCGCCAGGCGCTGATCCTCCTTCTCGGGAATGGTACTGCATACCGAGCAGGGCTCGGGCTCCGTGGGGAGCTGGGGATCCCAGTCCCCCTTCGGACTCGCGGAACTGGCGATATTCCATGAACCGCATTCCCGGCAGCGGTAGACGATGCGCCGCTCGGTGAATGGATCGATATCTTGACCCTGATAGGTCTTGTCCGGGCCGAAACCGAATGAGTCATCCAGTCTGGAGACGAAGCCCACGCATCGGAACATGCGCTTATCCCTCTGAAGTACGTGACCGGGCGAGAACTCGGCGATGGCGAGATCGAGGTCCCGATCCATAGTTTGCCATTCGCCTTCGCCATCATCCTCGAACCGACCGAGATAAAGATCCCTCACCCGAGTCGGCATGCCGAACATCGGGAAGAGGCCACTGTCGGCCATCGCCTCTGCTAGGCCAATGGCTGCAGAGGATGTGGCGGCCTTATCCAGATCAGCCGACATAGAATCGGCATCCAAGGGCAGGGCTACCTGTACCCTGGCATCGGCCAGGAGAACGCTGGCGATGGCTTCACGGATGGAACCGCACTCCGGATCGGAGAGCATATCCTTCAGGCGCAGACGCCATGGCGATGACAGCCATCCATCGCGATCCAGGAACTCGCCATGGATGTCCGGGCGACCGACATCATCCCCCGGCCAGCCATCGGCAGTCTGGCGAGCCAGATCGCGGATCCTGTGGAATGCATCGATCAACCAGAACTTGCGCAGAAGGCGCAGCGGGATCTGCGGCTGGCCACTGGTGATGAACGGCGGCGGTGGCGGATCACCAGTGATCTGCTCTGGATGTCTGAAGTAGTGGAGATCGTGGCTCTTCGACCGGCAGATGGTGAATGCCATGGCAAATGCCTGCCTACGTCGGCCTGCACGACCAACGCGCTGCTGATAATTGAACCGCTGAGGCGGCATATTGGCCTGCACGATCGATCGCAGGCTCCCGATATCGATGCCGACCTCCATGGTAGTAGTCACCGAGAGCGCATCGATGGTGAGATGCTGCACGATCTTCTGGTCCTCCCCAGCGGGGAAGATACCGAGGAACTCGCGCTGGCGGCCCGTATAGTCAGCAGTCTGGCCGGTCAGCTCCTCGGTATGCAGGCGGAAAGCGGCCTCTCTGCGTTGGATGCGGCGAGCGAGAAAGTGATGCGGCCAGAGGTCGCGGCAGCTGCCATAGGCAATTTCGGGAATCTGCGTTCCGCAGCGAGTGCAGGCTCCGAACCCGCGATGGAGATGGACCCGGCCGCAGCGACCGCAGCGCCAGAAGGAATCCGCACCGTCGACGAGGCGGATGAAGACCGCAGACTGGATGGGCTTGCCGCGGTGATGGAATGAGCCCGGCTCGGCAGCCGACGGACGGCGTCTGGCGAGTTGGTCTGCGAGGCGGAAAGCATCAGCAGCGAAGGTCGACCCTAGGACGCGTTCCAGGGTCTTCTTCAGGCGAACCTTCCTTTTCACATCAGCATCAGACGTCCATTCATCGAGCGGACGAGTCTGACCCCACTGATCCATGTCGACGAGATAATGATCGGCCATAATGCGCAGGAACGCAGCCTCACGGCAGTCTTGCTGCTTGGCAGCCGGATCCGCGGATTCCCGTACGGTGACATAGCCCAATCCCGCATCTTCCAGACCGAAGTAGAGCCGTCCGAAGAGGACCGAATTGACGTTGCGATGGCATTCTTCGACTATGCGGGCCATGCTTGCGGCGAGGAATTCCCGTCTGGTCTCTTCGGCATCCGTTACCCAGACCGGAACGCCCTGCTCATCGCGGGTGATGAAGGCGAACCAGGGCTTCCGCTCATGACCGATGAACCGATACTGTTTGGCGCCGACGGGATCCGCAGGATGGATGCCCAGTTCGTAGCACCTGGCGATGAGCGGGAGGACGGGCTTCCCCGGCTGAGCGGCGCTGAGCCAGCGCACCTGCTGGGGATCCTTCCAACAGCGTTCGAGGATACGGCTCAACGGGATGACATCTGCTTCCAGGTCGGCGATCTTTTCCCGCAATGAGTGGATTTCCGGGGCGAGCCTTGCCTTGCCGGTCGGGGAAGACTGGCCGTGATCCGCCTCGAGGTCGGAGAGTTCGCCCTGGAGTGCGGGCAAGGTAATGGACCTTAGCGCGACGATGGTGGCCTGCTGCTCCTTCAGCAACTCGATGAGCAATTGGCGGATCGCATCCTGTCCGTGTCCGCGCTGGATGCCGGTGCTCGAAGACGCTGCATCCTGCCGGCTATCAGCGAAGACGATGGTCTTCGCGTTCGCTCCATCCAGTTGCTTCTGGATCGCGAATATCTCGCTCGCCAGGAGCTGGGTCGTCCGGGCGAAGCCGGGACGGAAATTCCGGAGTGGGCTCAGGCGCTGATTCTTGTCTTTCTTCGTCGAATAGTCGGTCCCGCATGACGGGCAGCAGTAAGGAACCGAGGTGCCCTTGCCGGAGGCGCTGCGCGAATGGATATCCGGCCCATTGTCCCTCATAAGCAAAGAAGCTTCGAATGCCAGGGCGGGCCGATCCTTGGAAATCGGGCCGTCATTCTTCGTCATCACTTGTCCAGTAGTGGGGTCGAGCCACACCGGCATCCACCTGTACGGGGCCGACGTCCCGACGGGATCCAATGCCGCGGCGCGGATGCGCGGCCAGACGATCGCGAACTCGTCGTAGGTCAGATCCTCGAATCGCTGGGATGCCGCCGTCTCCGGCGCCTTATCGGCATCCGCGTCGACCGGACAGAGCTCGACCATCGCAGGGTTGTCCTCCTCAGAGACGCGAATCGCCCGGCGTCCGCCCAGGAATAGCTCTCCGCACTGCTCGCAATACAGCATCTCGAAAGGCCGGCGCGATTGGCCGTCGACTCCTCTCCGCTCCCATGCCGCTTCGACATCGAGATCTACGAGGCTCGCCCTGCCATCTGCGCCTGCCAAGAAGGCGCCGAAGATGCCGTCTATCGAACGCTGGAAGGCGTGGACACGGAAGGATGCGGCCCGCGATATCCCTGGAAGTCGATCTCCCAGACCCCGCGCTAGCAAAGCCCCTTCCATGGCAGTGCCATCCGGATCGCCTCCGGGCCCGAACATCCGCTCAGCCATCGTCTTAGAGGCGGTCGCTCGTGTAATGGAACCATCGGAGCATGCGGATTCGAGAGCGTCCCCTATGCGAACGATGATGGCATCGGGAGCCGAAGCGGGTGGCATGCCCAGCGCTTGTCCAATGGCTTCGAGCGGAGCGCCTGCGGCGGCGTTGATGAGAGCGGCATTGATGCTGGGGACGATGGTCAGAGCGTCTTCTTCGCCGATTCCGCCAGCGTCTGCACGCCATCCAGGCAGATTCCCGACGTGGGATCTGAAGGCTCTGAAGACGCTCGCATCGACCGGCATCTTGATCCCCGGATCCGGAGCGATCGGACAGCCCATCTCGACGACACCCGACCCTGACCAGATCGACGGATCGCTCTGCGGCTCAGCCGCTCCAGGCGACCAGTGGCCGGAACGCCCGAACAGATCGTAGAGATATGCGCTACTCTGAGCTCCCAAGGGACCGGCCATCGGAAGAGATGCGCTGGAACAGAGGATGCGCAGCTTGTGCCGATGCTCCGGCAGATCCAAACCCAACCGATGGACCAGGATCCTGAGCAGGCCGGCAATCTCCGCGCCGGCACTTCCGCGATGGAGATGCAGCTCATCGAGGACCAGGAAGAAGTAGGCATCATCATTACCCAGCAGCCATTCCCTAGTCTTCACGATGATGGGCTCATCGACCTCGCGCGTGAGCAGGGCATTGAGCATGCTGATGTTGGTGATCAGCAGATCCGGAGGAGTCTCCTGCATATCCCAGCGGGTGACGACCTCGGCTCCGTCTACGACCGGGAAGCGGAAAGCTACATCATGCGCCTGATCTCCAGCAGATGGCTGCTGGTCAACGGCGACTCCGCAGCTTCTCCTGGCGATCTCCATATCGCTCCGGATCGCATTTACGGCCTTGCGGAAGCGGTTATATCGCTTGTGCCGAGCACGGCCCACACCTGCGAAATCGCCTGCCAGCGCGCGCCGACCTTCGCCCGGCGAGATGCGCCAGCCTGGAATCGGGGTCTCGCCGGTGAGCCGGCCGAAGAAGATGCGATTCCCGTTAGCATGCTCCTGAAGGGCTGCCACCGCTTCGGCAGAAGCGAGAGCCCGGCGCAAGCGTACCATCTGATCTTCGACCAGCGCATTCATCGGATAGATGATCAACGCCCTGACCGCCTGAGGGCGTCCCTGGGCCTCTCCCGTACGATGATGCGCGCCGGCGAATGGGTCGCGAAGCGCTTCGTCCGCCGATTTGGCATCCTTCACCGGTCCTTGATTCGGCTTCCAGCCTCCCTTCGCATTCGTCCTCGTCCTCCACCATTGCTGGCTGAGGTATCCAGCTGAGGGACGCGGCCATCTCGTCGCCTCGCGCATGATGGCGGCAAGCACCGGCATCAGGAACGACTCGGTCTTCCCCGATCCAGTCCCCGACGCCACGATCGACGGACGCGCGATCTGGACACCACGCTCAAGCACTCGTACCTGATGGATGTATGGTCTGACATCGCCCGGGAGCAGGCCTGCCGACAGGAGCGCCGACGCGGCACTGCGTTCCAGGTCGGTGAAGCCTGGCAGGATATCAGGTTGAGATACCAGCTGGTCCATGCGCCAGTCCACTACCTGGTAACGGGGGATCGGCTCAAGCAGAGGATCAAGTGAGAACTTCCCATCCTCTCGCAGTAGGGCCCTGCGGTCGGTCGCGATCTTCGCCGTGCCGGGATCATCATCCCTGATGCGGAAAGCCGTCTCCATGTAGGCAATCGTGTTGTTGCGCAGCCGGCGGACGACAGAGATGGGATCGTACATGCGTTTCTCAGCGGAAAATGCGGAAGATGATCTGCCGATGCGATTCGCTCATCGGGATGCCATAGAAGCGTTCCTTGCGGCCTTCCGGCCCTTTCATGAATGGCCCAGGGAGACGCGCGCTGCAGAGAGCCATTACCCGCCCGATGGTGATGGGCAGGAAGCAATCGGGGATGTCCTCCCGCAATGGGATGACGAGGCCTCCCCCGCCACCGAGCGGCCTGCCGATGTTAGCTCGATATCGGGCAAGCAGGTAGGCCCAGTTGCGGGAGGTGGTCATCGCGCCCTGCGCAGAGTCCAATCGATGATCATTCACGAACCAGCGTGCCACGCAGCCGATCGCCCGAGTGCGCTGCACAGCGATCCCGCCAATGGCGAGCGGAGGGAGCTGCTCAGGGTCTTCGGCAAAGCGTGTCCGATCCATCGGCTTTGCCAGAAGCTCTTCAGCGTTGGCCTGGATCGCGGTTACGCCTTCGAGTGCCGCCCTCAATGCCGAGGATGGGATCCGCTCGGGCTCTGCCAATCCGACTTCGCGACCGATATCGACGATCTCCTGATCGCTGCCTCGTCCATCAATCTGGATGACGGAGGGGACGGAGGCATTCACGGCATGCTTGAGTTCAGCGGAATTTCCTGGACCGGACCGTGATCGGAGGCAATGGAGCAGGAGATTCCGCTGGTGAGGGCTGACCAGCCCTGTGGCAACAGCTCTCCAACGGCCATCGCGCTCAGTCACGATAGTCCAACGAGGGGAACGCGGGAGGATGCAGAGCCCTGCCCATGGCCTGTTGACGATATCGATGAACCCGGATTCCTCCCAGGCGCGAATAATGGCACCTGCATGGCGGAAGCTGGAGCTCCCCCCTGCGGCACCATGCCGGCGATTCATCACCAGCTGGAGATCGTCTGCGAATGCTCCCCATCCGACTGGAGTACGCCGATCACAGGACCTGCCGATCAGAACGCGGAGCAAATCATCCCGCCCGGAGCGGATCTGTTCGAACTTCTCAGTTGAGCCGGCAGCTCCGCGTTCATCGGTGAGCACCTGATGGTTGAGTGCATCGAAGCACCATTTGCCGCTCGCATCCAGAGGCTCGCATCCGATCTGCTCATCGGAGCCGGATCCGTGAGATTCCTGTCGTAGGAAAGATGACACATGGGACGCAGCATGCCCATCCGGGTGAGCTGTCTCGACGCAGTCATGCTCGGAGACGCTGGGGAAAGAGCATCGGAGCGGCAGGTGATCGACGAGTGTCACCCGGCATGATCCGATCGATTTCCCTATCGCATCGAAGCATTTGCATGACCACGAGCCGTCGGCCAGATCGCGTACATCGATCTGCTGGCCTTGGATGACGATCGGTTCGCCACCATTTTCTGGACTCGCCGACCACCACGCGGCGTTAGAGGATGCCGCCCTCGGCCCAAAGCCCACGACGCGCAGAAAGGTTCCAGTATGGGCGATGCGAACGCCTCCGGTGAATCCAATATTCATCCCCGACTGCAGCAGACCGGCCTGTTCGCGGATCGCCGAGAGGCTCTGAATCTGGCTATTGTCGCGCTTGAACCATTGCCACCAGCCGGGAATGAAGCCCGGAGTGCATCCTTCCAGCCCGGGTGGCGAATCCCTGATGAGGATCGCGTCCTGGGCATCAGCACTGACTCTTCCTGCGCCTGCGAACCAATTCCCGTCGATCTGCTTGAGACCGAGGGATCCCCGGACGAGCGCCCGAACCACTTCGGGACGCATCTCCAGCCGAACGGCCGCACCCGCATCGGAGAGATCGGTGGCTGCGACTTGGCGGCAGTGCGTCCAGGGTTCCGGCAGATACTCGGATAGCGTGAATCCCTCACGTTCACCCGCAGCGACCAAGTAGGGCATGAGGAGGCTGTCATCGTGTCGATAGAAGAGCAATTCAGCTTTGTCCGCAGAGGGTGCACCCCCATCTGGTGATGACGCCTGAGCCGCCTCCGAGAGGCGCTGCACGACGATCGCCTTGAGGCATCCGGCAATCCCACTGCAACGGAAGGGATCCGCCTGGAACTCGCTGATCGCGCGCTTCAGCAGCGGTTGGGCTCGCGCTACCACACGTCCCAACTCTGTGGTGATGACTGCGATAGACGGGTCGTGCTCTCTCAATAGCTTCTGGAATGCCGGTTCAAGCGACTTGCGATCTGCCCGGTTCGGGAAGGCCAACTCGACGGTCGTGCCGATCCTCGTCATGCTATTGGCATAGCTTTCCAACATCAGCGAACGGATGGCGTTGAATTCCGAATCGGCATGACTCCGTTCATGATCGACCCATTGGCCGAGCTGCGTCCAAAGCCATTCGAGATCTCGCTGCAGGTCCGTAGCGCACCGATCGCTGCCGAGTTCGACGGCGAGCCGTGTATGGAAATTTCCTTCAGCAGGTCTCCCTTCAGACATGGCGGCGACGAGGAGGAATCCCAAGCTGTTCCGACGAGAGCCGACAGTGAGCCGTTTCCATCCGTGGGGATGCTCGTCGGCCAGGAGGCGGACGATGTCGCGCAGTCCTTCATATCCACGATGAAAGCCCGATATCTGATCGGCGGGTATACTTTGGAAGGCCGCTACGAAGAGGTCGCTGGAAACAGGCAGATGATCAACCTGTCCATCACCGAGTGGACCACCCGGCATGAGCCAGAATCGCACGCAAGCATTGGCGAAGGCTCTATAGACGGCATCGATTCGTTCATGGGGCATCGTGTTTCCGTATAGACGGGCTTTACACCCCGATTGACCTTTCAGATCTCGCAGTGTGGCAATATTGGCAGACATGTAAACGCTCATGGCATGAGGCTACAGGGTGCTGAGTGCGCTTTCGGCTGCACTGAATAGTATGCGCTCCATGACGCGCAAACCGCTGCACGATGTCGCCACCCGCCGTCTCGCCCTGGTGGACCTGATTACCGGCGAGGGCCTGGGCTTCGACCAGATAGCCTCGCTGCTGAAGCCCCGACCGGGGAAGCGCACCCTGCACGAGGATATCGCTTGGCTTACAGAGCAGTTCCCCAAGCATTTCCAGCGCGAAAAGGCGTCATCCCATGATGGCGGCCACCGCATCCTCTACCGATGGCATGGGCCGGCACCCTTGCTGCTGCGGCAGCCAATCCTCTGGCTGGCCGAAGAGGAGCTGATCGCCCTTATCGCCGCCCGCGGCCTCCTCCGCCAACCGGACCCCAGCCGTCCGGCTACCGCCGGACAGACTTCCGAGGTGGATCCCCTGGCCGGAGCGGTGGACGGCCTCCTGGCTCGAGCAGGCGTAAAGGAGGCCGCCGACGCCATCGCGCGCGACGCCATCGTGGTCAGTCGCTTCGGCGCCCTGCCCGGCGATCCGGCCTGCCTCGCCACCTTCTTCGCCGCCACGGTCTTGGGCGATGGTCTGCATTTCGATTATGAGAACCTCGCGGGCGAGCGGCATCCTGTGCACGCCTCGCCCCTGCGGATGGCCATGATCAAAGCGGAATGGTACCTGCTGGCTTGGAGCGGATCCCTCAAGGTCTATCGCCTCGCCCGCATCTCCGGCGCCCGCCGCGGGAAGCAGCCGCCGGGACGCCCCATCCTCATCCCCGCCCATGAGATCGGAGGCAAGCTGCGCGACGCCTTCTACGCCACGGGCAGCGAACGCTGCCAGGACCGCAAACGCGTAGTACTGGGCGTCAGCCCCGATGGTTGGCCCCAGGTCGTCGGCCGTCGCTGGGGTGACCGGCAGATAATCGAGGAAGAACCCGAAGGCCTCCCTCCCGGATGGCGACGCATCCTCTTTACCACTACGGGCCTGGGCGAATGCAGGCATTGGGTCCTGGCGAACGGCGCAAACGTCCGCGCCGAGGGTCCAACGGAGCTTGTGGAGTGGCTGCGTGCGGAGGCGACCGCGGTACTTGAGGCTTTGCGCTGACGGTGACAATAGATGCGGCCGAATCAGCACACGCGGTACGCTTACCGTAGGTGGTCCCAGCTGGTGGCATCCAGCAGAAGGAGCCGCCCATGTAGACCCCACGTCATCAGTTCATTCGCCGGCAGCTTCCTTGATGCCAGTCCTTCGAGTTCAGTCTGATCGTAGATGCGCTATTGGCCAATGATCTCCGAGATTCCATTTTCATAGGTCACAAAAATCTGGTCACTTCCAAGAGCGATATCGCCAGGAAAAGAGAAGCCGTTCGCTTCAAAGACCGCTTTCAACATCTGCTGAGGCGCGTGGCGCCATGTCTTGGTCACATGTTCCAAATGAAATTCTGATAGCCTCTGTCCCGCATCGAATCCCTGGAATATATTGAACTTCGATACGACCGCCTCGCTCAGCTGGTAATACTTTTCGAGGCGCATCCCACGCATCTTGGCATCTTCAAGCGTTGACCCTGAAAAAGCCCCTTCCCAACAATGCCTGCTCGGCGTGAACATCCATCGCGCAGCTTGAATGACGAATCCGAACTCGCTGATCGCGTCCT
>JAYVTR010000165.1:0-3455 GCA_043788625.1 Planctomycetota bacterium | reverse complement strand
GGGCAGGCGGACGTAGGATGAGTTCGATGAATCCAGAGCGCATCCGGGTATCATCGTAAACTCACATAGGTCGATAGGGGTGGGTGTCGGACGGATACCCAGCATGCTGCGGATGCTCATGCGCGTCTCAGCCCGGACCAGCCCCATCAGGCTCAAAAATGCCCGACGAGCATCCCAGCATCCGGCATGCGATTCCCCGATCGATATGGCCTCCGCAATCTGTCGGACCATCGTGGGGTAGAGGAGATCGGCGAGGCTCATGGGGCCCCGAAAAAATTTGGGCAACCACGGTCAAGCGAAGGGTTTCAGATCGGATGGATTTTTCAGGTGTCTTATAGGGTGCGTGAATGTCATTGCCCCATGCAGAGACTACATCAGCGGTCAGTCAACTGCTATGGAGGAGGAATGGTGCAAAGCACACCCGCGAAGACGATTTATTTCTTAATGTCGACCAATGGCTTATTTAAATCGCCGGTCGTTTTATCCGTAAATGAGTCGAAAACCAGGGTCTGACCATTTGCCAACTCTTTTGTGCTTCCAGCGACCACAGTTATCGTAGTATTAAATTTCTTTATTTGATCAGAGATAATATAATTACCGCTTTGCTTGAATGTTATGGTGCATGGACCCATCGCCAAAATCGTATTCTGGGCGTCAAAAGTACTATTTGTCGAGCAAGAACCTAATAGGCCCATGCACAAGACGAAATAAATAAACTTCTTCATTTTATATGCTTTCTTAATCACAGGGGCACAGACCCAAGCCGGAAACCAAATCGCTAGACCAGTCTCTGCAGTTATATGTACACAGATGATAATTTGGTGGTGACGCCTGCGACCTACTTACAGCGGCTCCGATTTGTGCCGAAGTTGGACAAACCTCACACGCAAGGCACGTTCCGTATTCTGTGCGGTTTGTGCTTGGAGAGCCTGGGTCGCGTGGATCAGGAGACTGAATGACGCCATTCCCTCCGCTTAATCCGCCACTGCTAGAGCCCGAACTACCAGAACCAGACGAATCCGATCCACTTGAACCCGAGGATCCTGGGCCCGAACTAGACCCGTTTCCTGATCCTGGTGCGCCGCCGGCAGTCCCAGAATTCCAAAAGCCTGCAGAACCACCACTCCAGGACGCCCATGAGTGTCCTCCAATTTCGCTGTTTTGGTTACGGAATATGCCACACCTCGTAACGCAAGTCATCCCTGATGGATCTAACGCATTTGGTACAAAATAGGCACCATAAGCGTTATAGCCATCCTTGTATACATATTGTGGCTTAGCAGTACTAGATTTTTCAATAAACGCACTTGACCATGGATCTCTCTCTATAAATCGTCCCAACTCTGGCGAGTACATTCTTGCACGAGCATACAATAACCCCGTTTCCGAATCTAATTTGTAAGAGGTAAAACCCCGATCCTGGTTCAAAGTTGAGTACATCAAAATCGCCCCGGTTGCATTCCTTACACTGCGCACGCCATAGGCATTGTAACTATACCGCTCTAGAACTGCACCTGATGCGCTTGTGGTGACAGCAATCGAATATTGATTATTAGCATGAGTAAAGTAACGCACGGACGCATGCCGTGGTTTCTGGATGCAATTGGAGACGAGTTCGTCCACATATGTCCCCCATACGTTCCGTTTCACCATTGGCGGCATTTTCGCTTTGGGCTTGGCCGTATCATGCGTGGCCTTGAGAGCCGCGGCTTGAGCACGGGCAACAGTGGCTGCATCCAGCATTGACCCTAGTGCACCAATCTCAATAAAATTGATACGTGGGAGCAAAGCTCCTGCAAGCAAAGCTGGACTGATCATTAACTTACCATTCGTAACCTGCACTTGAGCAGCAAGCGCATCGAATTGACCAATCTCATAACCATCGGTTGCTTTCCCATCCCAAGGTTGTGGATCTTTCAACAATTGTCCATTCACGATAAACGAATCGGTGTGCACCCGTGTTGTGGCATCACCGACAACCATGACCACCGGATAGGTCCCATTAGGTAGAGCCAGGCTCCATTCTAAGGGCAAAATCAAGCACTGCGTGGCAAGGGCCACCGAATCAAATAAAGGACGCCCCAGTAAATCACAGTCGATGGTCGTTACTGGCAATGTAAGTCCAGGGATGAGACTGCGCCAACCAAACGTCACATTACCTTGAGCACCAAATGGCTTTCCGAGATCCGCACGCCATCCATCAGGCGTATCTGTTGAGGACGGCTGGAAATTGAACCGCAGTGCCCCAGGACCGGCGAGAAGACTGCCACGTGCACCCGTACCGGTAGCTGAATTGAATGGCGTTGCACCCAAAGCTTCAGGATCTGCGTCTGGATCATTGAATGCGGTCACATCACCGGTAATTGCCATAACTTCTTGCGCGCCGACATGAACATAATACGTCGGCACCGTCGTGGCCGGAGTAGTGCCACTGGCTACCGGCGTGATGGCCTGCTTCACTCGACGTCCCAGAGCGTCATACTCATAGACTGCATGCGCCCCTTGACCCTGTTGCAAGTTGGTTGCCGCCAAGAGGCGATTTTCGAAATCCCATGTAAAAATTTGGCCATGATTGTCTAGGGTCAGATTGCCCTTGGCATCATAGCTCAAGGCCGTGCCGTTAATGTTCACTAGCTCGTGAACTTTGTTGTGAGTTCTAGTCTCGATACTGGTGGAAGTGGGCGTCGTCGTGGCCACCGAATTCCAGTCTCCCACCGGACTCAGCATCCAAGTGGCTGCTTCAACCGATGGGTCCGCCGGAGCCACACCCGTGCCACGCTTCCAGGAGCTAATTCGATTTTGATCGTCGTAATTGAAACGCTGCGACTGAGCCGTGAGCTGCATGTCTTGCTCGACTACCTTGCGTTTGTCAGCGTCGTATTGATAGGCGAAATCGGTCACTCCCGGCACCTGAATAGTGGAAATCAAGTTATCATTCGGAACGTACGCGCTGCTCTCAGTCAGATTATTACCCAACAACGTGGTCGTCAGGCGTCCGCCGTTGTCATAGGTACGCATCGCCACAGACGTGCCGGTATCCCACACTCCCTGCAGTTCCCCTCGTAGCGTGTAGGTGTGCTGCACCTTCGATCCATCGGGATAGGTCAGCGCAGTTACACGATTTGCGTTATCATAGAGGTAATTCACAGACAAATCGGCATTTTCAGCTGGTGCGATAAATGACATGGTTTCTTTCGTCAAGCGACCTGCCGCATCATAGTTGCGCACCATTTGATTTGCATAACGTGCTGAAGTTGCACTGGTCAAACGATTCACTGAATCATAATCGTATGTATCATTTTTAGCATCGGGATATCCGCGAGTCACCAATCGGTTCGCGTTATCGTATTCATAAGTAGGGCTTGCTGAACAAACCTCATTCCATCTTACGTGATGCCAACGAGCGGCCCCATCCGCATATTCATTACCGAATGTAGTTTGTAGAAGCTGAAAAT
>JAYVTR010000164.1:0-4649 GCA_043788625.1 Planctomycetota bacterium | reverse complement strand
CTCGAGGGCCTCGAACACACGGTGACGGTCGGCAGTGGATCGCTGCATATGAGCGACAAAGACGTTCACCAAGCAGCGGAATGGCGCGAGCGGCCGTTGGCCAACAAGGGCGGCAGCGAGCTCATGGCGCGCAAGGCGACCATCGCCTTCACCGGCGTCCTCGACCAGGATTTCACTACCGCGCACACCATCTCCTTCCAAAAAAGCGCTGAGGCGGCGGTGCGTACCGCCGTGGCGCATGACGATGCGAAGCTTTACATCGGCTGGGAAGTGAAGGACGCCACGCCATGGGTTAACGGCGCCACCGATTTCGCGCAGATGTACGCCAGTGGCGATACCGTTGATCTGCAGCTCGGCACCGATGCCAACGCCGATCCCAAGCGCCAGTCGGCAGTTGCTGGTGATCTGCGCATCTCGATCGGAAATTTGCAAGGCACGCCTACCGCGGTGCTCTACCGCTTCGTCTCGACGCAAAAGAAGCCACGTGTCTTCACCTCCGGCGTCGTGCAGGGTTGGCAGGTCGACCAGGTCGAGGTCCTCGCCGATGTCCAGGTGAAGGTCACTGTCGATGCGGGACGTGGATACGTGGTCGAGGCGGCAATCCCCTTGGCGCAGGTTGGCGTGCAGCCGAAGCCCGGACTCGCCCTGCGTGGCGATGTCGGAGTCACCCACGGCGATACCGCCGGCACCCGCACAAGGCTGCGCACCTACTGGTCGAACCAGCAGACCGGACTGGTGGACGACGTGGTATTCGAGCTGAAGCCGACTCCCGAAAGCTGGGGCCCGCTGGTCATGGAATAATTCCGGCGCAGCGACCGGAGTGAGAGAAGTCTCATCCCATTTTTCAACATCACCCGGTAGTCTCCCGCCGGGTGATGTCTTTGGCCAATTGTGCCGCGCAGGATTATTACGACGCTAGGCAATGACGCGAATTTACATCGACGCCGACGCTTGCCCGGTCAAAAATGAGACCTACGCGGTTGCCAAACGGCTGAACCTCATCGCTCATGTCGTCGCCAACCAGTGGATGAGCATGCCCAATGAGCCGCTGATTCGCTTGGAAGTGGTTGATGATGGGTTTGACGCGGCCGATCAGTGGATCGTCGAGCGGGTTACTGCCACTGATGTGGTGATCACCGATGACATCCTGTTGGCTGAACTATGCCTGAAAAAATCCGCTCGCGTCATCACCAACCGCGGACAGGTGCGCGATGCCGACAATATCGGCGAAGCTCTGGCCATGCGCGAACTCATGCAGCACATGCGGGCCACCGGTGACACATCAGGCAATCAGCGGCCATTGGAAGATGCCGATCGCAGGCGGTTCAAGCAAGAGTTGGACAAGCTCGTGGTCGCCGCCGTGCGTGCATCGGCATGATTCCGGCTCAGCCGTAGGCGCCCTGCGGCAAGTACCCCAGCAGTCGCCGGCGACGTGGTGTATCGGCCCACGCCTTGGTGTGCTCGGGCATGCGATAATCCATGAAGGGGGCAAAGAAATGGCCGATGGATTTTCGCCCACAGCTCACTTGCGTGACATAGCGCACGCGATCGCTGCGGTTGGGCGAGCCGCGATGCCATACCTGGCTGTTGAACAGCATGACGCTGCCGGCGCGACCGGTGCAGGTGCTGATCTGCGTTTCCCAGGGCGTACCGGTGAGGTCCTTAGGTGGCACCTTGCCAAACCGATGGCTACCAGGAATGACCTGGCCGGGGCCGTTGGTCGACGATTCTTGATCGGTTAGGTAATAATTGGCGGTCATCAGCAGGACGGGCAAATGGATGTTGGTGGGCGGGTGGTCATCGGTGCACAGGAAGTGCGGCGAGTCGTCGTGATGCCATTCGCTGCAGCCGCCGCCGTTACGCGTGCGGAAGGAATTATCGTGCACCACGTGACAGGTCTCAACACCATAGCGTTGATCTTCGCCGAGTAACGCCTCGGCCAGGCTGACGATCGGTTCGCATTCGAACAGATCGAGATTGGCAGGACTGGTCTCGAACATCCGTGTGGCAACTTCCGTGGCAGCGCCTGCGGTCGGACTGACGGCATCGAAATCCGCATGCAGCTGTGCACACAGTGCCGCAGGTAGCAGATCATGGATGAACAGATAGCCATCGCGATGAAACCGCGCCACCCATTCGGCGAGCTGGCTCGGCGATGGAGGGACTCCCAGGGTGACGCTCTCAGCTCTGTTTTCAGCACTGCTATTGGCGATAGGCATGGTGGTCTCCTGCATGATAGGTTAGCCCATGGACGCCGAGCGCCGAGCTTGCCATCATGCCGGAAGCGACACGCACTATGCCGAAATCTGCGCACTTCTGATCTGCGCATAGATTTTTCCGCTCGTTGGGAAATCGATGACCCACGGCATTACCGCTATCGGATACCGAGTTGCCAATTCCTGTTGGTCGAACGCGGACGGTTGTGGGCGCGGCACGATGGCCGCCGCCTCAGTGCCGGCCCCGGTGACCTGCTGTGCCTTACCCGCGAGGTGCGTAACGAGTATGGCTGGGATGCGCCGGTGACCTACTGGGAGGCGCACTTGACGATTCCCGGCAGACTGCACATCGAGCAGCGGCCGCCTCCTGGTGTCATCACCCTGGGCGTTCAATTCGAAAGCGTGCGCGCCCTGTGGGAAACGTGGTGTCAGGAATTTGAGTCGCCCCGGCGATGCTGCGCGATTTCAAGTGCAGGCGGCAACCTATGGATTTCTCGCTGCCATCGCCACTGCCCTGGGACGCGAGCCGGCCCGCTTGGCGGCAGAGCCCTGGCGACGTGTGCGTGATCGTCTCGGGCGTGATCTGGGTCGACCACTGGCGCTTGCCGAGGTGGCGCGCCCGCTCGGCATTTCGCCTGATCATCTCATCCGCAGTTTCCGCCGCGCCTATGGCATCTCGCCAATGGCTTGGCGGGCGCGAGCCACCCTGCGCCACGCGGCGACGATGCTGGCCGAAGGGCAAGCGGTGAAGCGTGTCGCCCATCGCCTCGGCTTCACCGACGCGAGTGCTTTTACGCGGGCATTTCGCCGTCAATTTGGAGTTGCGCCAACGGCATTCGTCGCCCAAGGCACACCGCTCGTTTCAAGCGATGACGGCGCGCTGGGTTATCCTAGCAATCAGCACATCCAGCCACCGGACACCCTGAGCCCGTGGTTTGGCTGGGCTTAAGAGCACACGTCAGACCTGGCCTAGATCAATGACCACCCACTCATCCTCGTCCTCATCGATGGCCCCTGGCGGCTGACAGTAGGCCGTCCACGTGCAACGCAGGCCTTGGGCAAGAGCCCACAGACGGAAGCGTTCAACCGAGGGCCAGCGCTCATCGCGCTCTTCGCCATCGGCGGTACGCCAAGAGATCATCACATCAGGCATAAAGGTAACGTGGGAAAGCAGGATCGAACGGGTAGATGACAGCCATGCCCCAGCCGCAGCGTTCGCCGGACATAGGCTGTACGACTACCATGACAACTCGTCTATTGTCCCACAAGCGTCCCACCACTTTTGAGCGCTTCTGGTATGGAGTCTGCTATTACCCCGAGCATTGGGATTCTGCTACGCGTGTCGCCGATGCGTCGCGCATACAGGCAGCGGGCATCAACGTCGTGCGTCTGGGCGAATTCGCATGGGATGTGATGGAACCACGCGCAGGGGTCTTTGATTTCAGCCTCTTTGATGCTACCATTCACACCTTGGGCGTGCATGGCATTAAGACCATCATGGGTACGCCAACCCGCTGCACCGCCGTGCTGGCTGTCGTTGAAGCATCCTGAAATTCGCCGGGTCACCGCCCAGGGCGTGGTCATGGATCACGGCTCGCGCCAGCACGCATGCCATATGAGTCCAATCTTTCGTCAGCATGCCACGTCGATCATTCGGGCTATGGCGCGCCATTTTGCCGGTCCGATGTTTGCCAAGCCCGAAGATCGCGCACATTTTTCCGCCGCGCAAAGCGATCGGGCACGGGGTTACGCAGGCAACTTCATCGTGCCCGAGCATCAATCGTGTCCGGGTGGATAAAACGGCTACCTGCCCGATACGCCCGAGCCCGGTGAGGTGCGTGCGGCAACCTATGCCACCATTGGCCGTGGCTGCGACAGCCTGCTATTCTTCCGCTGGCGCACGGCGCGCTTTGGCGCCGAGATGTATTGGTATGGGTTGCTCGACCACGACGACGTGCCGCGTCGGCGCTATGCCGAGGCCGCCCAGATTGGGCTAGAAATACCACTAGTTGAGCGTAGTCTGCTGGGCACTCACGTGGCCATCGACTGCGCTGTTGCTCATCAGCCGTTAGATGTGGATGCGGCGGATAGGGCTTATGGCATCGGCTTACCTCCCCCCGGGGATTTCGGCTGGGGCGTGCATCGGGTCCTGCACGATGCGGGTTATGCGGTTGGCCTGGTGCATCCGGCGGACGACCTGAGCGGACTCAAGCTTTACGTCATTCCCGACTGGGCGCCATTTGATGAGACGTGGGTACCGGGCCTGCAGCGCTGGGTCGAAGGTGGTGGCACCTTGGTGCTGGGCGCGCGCAGCGGTACGCACCGTCTGTCTGACATGCAGGTACCGGCGCTGAGCCAGCCAGCGGCGTTTGCGGCACTTGCCGGCATGCATATCAGCGAATTCGGGCGGCAGAATGCGAGCGAGGCTCGACC
>JAYVTR010000163.1:0-7593 GCA_043788625.1 Planctomycetota bacterium | reverse complement strand
GCAAGGGCTGGTCCGCAGAGTCTCGCATAGGATATTCACGACCTGAAGCCCTATGTTACCTCGCTCGTTCTACGAGTGGGGAAGAGCGTTTTTCAGGATCATCGGTTGATCAGCTCCCTCAAACCATCAGGACACAATTGGCGCAAGCCACGGGTGGCGCCACAATTGTCGATGTGCAGGTCGATCCACGTAATGGCGATCCACAGTATGTGGCACGTTATCGGGACACGGTCTCTGGAGAGATGAAAACCGTACGCATGGGGAAGATGGGCAATGTGATGGATCAAGGACCTGGCGGGTCAAGCGGTTCAAGCAACAGTGGCGGATCTATGGGTTCCACTTCAGGATCAGGAAGAAGCAATTCTTCGGGTAACGGGTCCTCAGGTGGCGGTATCACGGGCGGTGGTACGTCAGGTAATGGTACGTCAGGTAGTGGTTCATCAGGCACTTCAGGCAGTGGTTCCTTAGGCTTAGGAAACGGTTCTTCGGATTCTTCAAATACCGGGACTTCTGGTAGCAATTCATCAGGCACCTCCGGCACTTCAGGAAGCAATGGTTCTCTCGGAGGTGGTTCTTCAGGCAGCGGCTCTTCAGGTACCTCGGGCAGTGGCACTTCGGGGAGCGGCACTTCAGGGAGCGGCTCGTCCGGTATGTCAGGAAACGGTTCGTCAGGTTCGTCAGGCTCAGGTTCGTCAGGCTCAGGTTCGTCAGGTTCGTCAGGTTCATCAGGCAGTGGACGTTAACATCATTCGCTGACGGAACTCAACTACACGGCATGTCGGACACCGAGTTCACCCTCACCATACAATTGTGGTGAGGGTGAACAGCTCATAACTAAGTCCGTACATAGACGATTCCAGCCATGGCGACAGTCCGCCTAGGGATACGCTTGGTAGCATGGACCTGACCGTCACCATCACCGAAGGGTTACACTGTACTTCGTGTGTTCACCGATTACAGGCTGCATTGAGCCCGGTGCCAGGGGTGACGCAGGTGCGTGTAGATCTCATCACCCGCCGGGCCTCTTTGTTGCTAGCTGATGATGGGCCGTCGCCTGCCGCAGTGTTGAATATTCTCAGTCAGCACGGTTTCAGCGCGCATCTAACTGGGAACTCGCATGGGGGAGGGGCAGCTACGTCGCCACCGTCAGCGCGGGCAGCATTGATCCGTGCGGGTATTGCCGTGCTGTTGGCGGGCCTGACCTTTGATCTGCCCTTGCTCCTGCCACATGCTATGGGTCATGCGGCGGCCACGGCGGCGGCGGCGGTGGCTCTGCTGTGGCCGGGGTGGGTGCTGATCAGGAGTGCAGCGCGTGCAGCGCGTCAGCACACTGCCTCGATGGATACGCTCATCGTGCTCGGTGGCATCGCCGCCTTGGTGGTGGGCGAAGCGCATGCCACCGCGGTTACGGTTGCCTTAACCTTGATCGGCCGCCTGATTGAAGCGCGTGCGCGGGGCATGACCGCCAGTGCTGTCGAGAGCTTATCGCTGCGCGTGCCAGAGCAGGTGTTGCGCATCACGGCTGACGGTCACGAAGAAACTATCTCCTTAGCCTCGGTCCAGGTCGGTGACCGTCTACGTTTGCCGGCAGGCACGCATGTGCCGGTCGATGGCATGCTGGTGTCGGGTGATCTGGCCGTAGATGAAGCTTTGCTCACCGGTGAATCCTTGCCGGTAGCGAAAACGGTCGGTGATGACGTCGCCGGCGGCACTCGCGTCGTTGACGGTACAGCGATCATCGCTGCAACGCGCATTGGCGCAGACACCGCAGTGGCGCGCTTGGCCGTATTGGTGCAGGCTGCCGCGGTCAGCAAGCCGACGGTGCAGCGGCTGGTCGACACCATCGCGGCGGTATTCGTACCGCTGGTCATGGTGCTGGCACTGGCGACGTGGGCTGGCTGGTGGTGGCATACCGGTGAGCCCCTGGCCGGGGTTCTGGCGGCGGCGGCAGTGCTGGTCATCGCCTGTCCATGCGCCCTGGGATTGGCGACTCCAACGGCTTTAGTCGCTGCCAGCGGCGCGGCCGCACGGCGAGGCATTTTCATCCTCACGCCGCGTGCCCTCGAAGCCGCCGCGCGCATTACTGCCGTGGCATTCGATAAGACTGGGACCCTAACCACCGGCGCATTTGTCATCGAGCGTATCTTCGGTGAGGAGCAAGGACGTGTGCTGGCCGTGGCTGCGGCAGTCGAGCAGGGCAGCGACCATCCATTGGCGTTGGCGATCCGCTGCGCCCATTTGCAGCGCGCCATCGCGCCATCGCACGGCATCGTGCAACAGCCGCGCCGCTATACCCAGCGTGCCGGTGCTGGTGCCATCGCCGAAGTCGACGGCGGCGAAGCTATCGTCGGTTCGGCAGAATGGTTGCGCGAACACCACGTCGAGCCGCTGGCGATAGCGGATCCCGGCAGCAACACCGTGGTCCATGTGGCGCAGGCGGGCGTCGCTATCGGGGCGATCTTGCTGCGCGACGCTGACCGGGAGGAAGCCGCTGCCGCCATCGCCGACTTGTCGCGCACCTGCCGGATCCTCTTGGTCAGCGGTGACCGCGCCGGGCCGGCGACGGCGGCGGGTACACGCCTGGGCGTCGATGAAGTGGTCGCTCAATGCACACCCGCCATGAAGCTGACGCAGATCCGCCGGCTGCAGGACGAGGGTCGGCGCGTGGCGTTTGTTGGCGATGGTCTTAACGACGCGCCGGCCTTGGCGGCAGCTGACCTGGGCATTGCCGTCGGACGCGCCAATGACGTGGCAGCGGCGGCCGGGGATCTGTTGCTTCCCACTGGTGACTTGCTGGGCGTGCCGTGGGTGCTGCGTCTGGCGCGACGCACACGGCGGGTGGTCATCGGCAACCTGGTGTTGGCGGCTGGCTACAACCTGGTGGCGTTGCCGTTTGCCGCATTCGGCTATATCGACCCGGCGCTGGCCGCCGGGGCTATGGTCTTGTCATCGCTGGCGGTGATCGGCAATAGCCTGCGACTGACGTTGAAAGGCTAGGGTTTGAAGCGTACCTGCTGGGCGCCGAGTCCGCGCAGCCAGGCGCCGACTACCGCCTCACCGCGGACGCGGGCCTTGGCATCCAGCCCTAAGCGCAGGGTCTCATCGGTAGCTTCCTTGAACGCCAGGAGTTCGGCGAGCTGGGCCATGCTGATCGATTCGTCGGCGGTCTTGAGTACGCCGTGCGTTTCCCAGACGTTCCAGCGTTGGGGGTCGGAGCTTTTATGCAGGATGCGCACAGGTGGTAAGCTCACTACCGCGGTCTGACCATCACGCGTCACTTGCGCCTTACTCAAGTCCATGCCGAGGATGATGCGCACTGGGATCACCGCTTTGAGGTAGCGTTGTGGATCCAAGGTAGTCACCAGTTGATAGCTGCTGATTTCCGTAGCCAACAAACGCAGCTGTCCCAATTCGTGAATATCCGCCACCTCCCAGGTGACGGACGCGGCTGACGTCGTCGGCTCCGATGGCGGCAGAGCCCACCACACGCCGGCGGCCATGCCGACGAAGAACAGGAGCGAGATAAACCACTTCATCCCTTACCCCCAGGGATCGCCGGTGGCGCTGATTCGACTTCAGCCTCGTCATCGAAATCGACCATTACCGGCAACAGGGGGTAGCCGAGCAGATTCGGTAGCAGGCGTTTGAGCGCTGCGCGGGTGGTGTCGCGCACTTCACGGTCGATACCCAGTTCGGCGATGCGTGTTGGGGCTTCGGCAAGGGCATTGATTCGCGCCGCCTGCACTGCCGACATTTGGCCAGGACCGGTATCGGTCACCCAGCGCGTGGTGTGGGTGTCGAGGATTTCCGCCGGTGCGACGGTGAAACCGGGCGCCAGCAGTTTGGGCGGTGGCAGTTTGATGATGATGCGATTGGACTTCACGCGCACCCGCTCGGGGCCGATGTCGGTTAAGTCGAAGCCGTAGTCGCCGGTCACTAACAAGCGACAGAGGATCTCGTCGGTATTGGATATGAGTAGGCCATCGGCCCGCGCCGCGCCGCGCTGCACCGTGCGCAGCACCACTTGCGTTGTCGCCAGATCTTGGACTTCACGCAGTTTACTGGCCACAGCGTGCGGACCTGGCAGCGGCGGCGGCATCCACGTGCGCAACAACCGGGCGCCGATCACGCCGCCGACGAGCACCACGCTGATCAACGCCAATCCGATTAATACCGGGCGTGCAGCGTAACGCAGGAAGAGCAGCACGAGCGCTGGCATCGCTTACACCGTGGCCAGGGCATGGGCGATGGTCGCCCGCAAGCCGTCATCGCGGCGTAAGTAAGCCATAGCCAGATTGCGGGCCATACGTTTGAGCAGGGCGCGGTCACTGGCCGCGGCCAGATAAGCCTCAGCACCAGATTCGCCGGCCAATTGCGCACGCAGGTCAAGATCATGGCGCGTCAGTACTGCGCCGGCGGCAAACAGATCGATGTAGCGCGGCTGACCGTCGACGCCTAGCCAGCGGCCGAGGACATGTCCTGGCAAGGCAATGGCAGCGCATGGCAGGTCAAGGCGGCGGCATACCACTTGCCATAAGGCGGTGAGTACGATCGGTAGGCCGATGCGGCGTTCGAGGACGTCGGGGAGAAACGAATTGTGCGGATCATCAAAAGCTTCGCGGTTGCCGGCGAAGCCGCATTCATCACACAGGAAACGCGCCACCGTATGCGCGTCAGCGGCGGCGCCGGCAGTGATGCGCATCGCCACCTGCGCTGCCAGCGCATCAAGTTGCGCTCCGCCCACCTGACGGTGATCGACACGCGGATAGGCCAGTCGTGCCAGCAGCCACATACCTGTTTCAAGGTCTTCGGCCACCGCATAGGCATCGACCAGGGCTTCAGCATCGGCACGCAGGACGACGGTGGTCAGCAACGCCGGCGGTGTGCCGTTCGTTACGGCTGCCAGCCACGTCCGGTCAAGCAAGTGCGGTTCGGTTTCAAGGCGTCGTACCAACGCCGCGCTGATGGTGGGATCAGGGTCATCAAGCAATGAAACCAGAGCACTCAGTTCGCCGTTCACTGATGCTCCTCAGGGCCGTCAGATTCATCATCGTCGGTGTCAGTTTCAAGGTCGGAGTCGGTATAGGCATCGCCTTCGTGTTCATCCCATACGGAATTGGCCAAGGCGGCCAAAGCGAAGAGGGCGCGGCTATCGATCAGCGGTGGGGGGCCCATCAAGGCCGCCGCCACTGCCGGCGCTTCTGCCCAGCGACTGATCGTCGACTGCACATTGTCGGCCAAGGTTTCGACATCGGCCAATTCATCGATCGGGTGCAGCGGCCCAAGAAAAGGCAAGGTCAGCAGCACAGCACGGACCGTATCTTCGGTTAAATGTTCGTTACCGCTGAGGCGCAAGGTCATCGACATTTCACCGCGTAAGCGACTGACCAGGGCGGTGAATGCGGCCGCCGCCGTCGGGTCATCGGTAAAACACAGTTTGACTATTTCTCGCTCGACATCGCCATCATGACCGGCAGCGGTAAAGGCGACGCGCAGGTGTGGCAGTAAAAAAGCCGCTAAGAAACCGCGTTGCTCGGTGCGGATGCGGCCGCGGGCGACCACGTGCAGATAGCGCTCGACCAGTTCTTCGTCTTTGCCACCGGCGCTGTGGTATTTGCGCAGGCATTCTTCGGCGAGTTGGCTGCGATCACGTCGTAGTCGGCAAAACAGTAAACGCCGCCAGGCATCGGGATCTTGTGGGCGGGTGCTGGCGTAACGCGTGAAGGCGTTTTCCGCACCGGTCAGATCATCGAGAGCCTCGCAGGCCTGGCCGAGGTCGAACCAGGCGATTGGCGAGACGTCAGTGGAGCCCGCCGAAGCGGACAGCAGGGCGCGCGCAGCGCGCAGCAGGCCCAAGCGTAGGGCTAGGCGACCCAGCTGGGCGCAAATGAATGGATGGCCGGCATCGTTGCGCCGCTCGGCCAAGGCCGCCCACGGCACTTCGTCGGTATCATTCAGGCTCGGCCATCGGGTGCGCGCCAGGTGCAGGGCACTGGCGGGATCCTCGGCATGGTGCTCAAGCCGATCGGCGACTTGCGCAGCTACCAACAAAGCGGTGCGGCCAAAACGCTCGACCAGATTCGCCAGCCCGCGCTCGCCGCCCCAGTGGGCGTGGCCGTTGAGTACCAGACCTTCAAGGAACCATTGGTCCAGCTCTTCGCTGCTGGCGACTTCCGGCGATTCTTCGGCTTCGACCTCGATTGTTTCGATCTCACCGGGTCCGGGTCCGACGAGCCAGGTTTCGATGGTGCCGGTGGCACGATCAAATTCTAAATAGCAGTCGCGGCGCACGGTGGGCAGCCAGGCCCACAAAGCCATGACGCGAGTATTGAGGATGGGATCGAGCTCGCGCGCTTGTTCGGGCTGCAAATGGAGGCGGGCCCGGGCGAGATTGACGAAGTCCCGCAGCGTGGCTGGGAAGTGGCCAAAGATAACCACCAAGCCGCCGACGCGTACCCGGCGACCGTTTTCATCATGTTCAATTTCAAGTCCCGCCGCCACCAGCGGCGGTGGGCGCAGCTGGCCGAGTCCAATCCGACCTGGCCCGGCAGCGCGCAGATTGGCGCGTTGGCGATGCCACTCGTGATCCAGCGTAAGCAGGGGGGGGGACATGTCGCGGGGTGACCTCTGCCTGACTCTAACACCGCGCTGCGCCGTCTCCAAGCGCGTTTGCAGCGGCGCATCGGGGTGGCCTTTTGTTGGATCCTGCAGTATACTGAACCAAGAATGGCCTTCCCACATCGTCTTCCGCGCTGGGCTTGGGGCCGTGCCTTGGGCGCGCTCGTGTGCAACATGGTCCTGCTGATCGGGGCAGCGGCAGTCCAGGCCGTTCAGGCAGCTGAAGATCCGCTGGCGTGCAGCGCGGCCGTCCTCGGCTTGCCGGATAGTCCAGAGGGTCTTATCGGGGGCTCAGCGGTGGTCATCGCTGACGGTTTTGCCCTCACCTTGCAAGAAGGTTTCCCGCAACCGGTTGCCGTCGGCGAACACGTGGTGCTGGTCATGGCCAATGGTCGACGTCAGCCAGCTACGGTGCAGGCGATCGATGCACTTAGTACCGGCGTACTTTTAGCATGTGACACCAGCGGCATTGCGCCATTGACCCTGGCCGATGTCTCACAGATGGTCATCGGCAGCACGGTGTGGACGCTTGGCAATAGTAGCGGGGCAGTGGTAGATGATGGCATTGCCGCTTGCAGTCGCGGAGTCTTGAGCGGGCGCTATGTCCTGCCGGCTGACGGCCTGCCGATGCGCGGGCGTGGCGGTCGCATCCTTTCGACCTTGCGTGGCGCGGTATGTGAAATCGATGCCGCTGTCAATGATGGCGACCAGGGAGCGGCGGTGCTCGATGCCGAGGGGCATCTGCTGGGTCTGGCCAGTTTGGCCACCGCCCGCGAGCGCCGCCTGGGGACGCTGGTGCCGTTGACACGTCTGCAGCCTCTGCTGAGCGCCGCGGGGGTCTCGCAAGTGCTCAGACCTGGTGCGTCCGATGCCACGGTATCGGCAATTCCTCCGGGCTTGGCATTGATCAGCTTTGACCGTTTCAACGGGCTGGGTAATCCCGAAGCCGTGCCGCGGCCGCCCAAAACCCGCGAA
>JAYVTR010000162.1:0-11194 GCA_043788625.1 Planctomycetota bacterium | reverse complement strand
CTATGGAAAGCCTGGCGCACCGCCGGATTGGCAATGCATCTATGCTGGCCGATCAGCGCCACATGACGGCATCCTTCTTGCGCCAGGCGCTCGACCGCCCGGCTAACAAATGACGCGAGGTCGGGAACGACATTCACCACCCCCGGGGTGGGCGATCCGGACAGCGAGATGAGCGGCAGTCCGTGGTCGAGCAGGCCGGTGCGCGCGTAGACTTCTGGCGGCTGCACGAAGAGCAGCCCAGCGAGCCGGTGCAGACGGGCGTCGACCAGCAGCCGCGTAAAACTCGGCGATGCGGAGTCATCTTCAGTGCCGTAGTAGAACTCGATGTCCAAGCCATCGCTTTGACGCAGGCGCGTTGCTGCATTGGCCACGGCCTGCCAGAAACCACCCCACGCACCGCCGCTTTTCGGTAGACAGGAAAAGATCAAGGCGAAGCGCGCCAGATGTGGGGGCGTGCGGCTGACGTACGTCCCTTGGGTTGGGATGCTGGTGATGAAGCCCTCGCCAGAGAGCGTCTCAAGCGCACGTTGGAGAGTCATGCCACTGACCCCGAGAGACGGGACGAGATCGCGGCGATTGGGCAGGCGGCTGCCGGGCAGAAACTCGCCTGAGACGATCCGCCGGCGCAGTTCGCCGACAACCGCGTCCTGGCGGGTGGCGGTGCGCACGCGCGGAATGCGCTCGGACTTTGGGCTGACGCTGCTGGCCATGTGCTGCAGTATCGGTGGCACGGAGCTGGGTCGAGGACCAGTCCCCCATACGCGTCAACGGACCATGGCGGCCATGACGACGGGGAGGTTCTCATCAAGATAGGCATGGCGCGCCTTGGCGATGCGCGCCCCCAGGGCCAAAAAGCTGCCGCGCCAGGCGGCGATTTTCGCCGGGTCATAGGCAGTCTTCGCATAGGCCTGCAGCACTGGCTCGGCTTCAGGAACGCCGAGTGTGCGGAAGGCCTCGATAAGCTCCTCGGGCGTTGGCTCTATCGGACTAGGCGAGGCGAGGCTCGCACCGCCGAATACGGTCGCCTGGGTCTCGAAGCGGCAGGTCGACCACACCACTTGAGCAGGGGTCGCATAGCTGCGCCAGCCGCCACCGTCGAAATGCATCAGGAAGCGGCCGCCATCGTGCTCCGCCTGCTGGCGCAGTTCGGCGTCGGTCAACCGCGGCAGATCCGGTAGGCGGTCTCCGCGCAGGTTTACCATGATGGCAATGACAGAGCCGACCAGCACGGGAATGGCAAGCAACTGAACGAGATTTTTTCGGTTCATTCGCCTGCCTGAATACCGTCGTAGAAGAGCTCATAGCTCGGAGCCCAGCCATAAAGGACTGGCCACGCCAGGAAGGCTCCACCGATATTCGGGTGCAGACTGACCGCGTGGCCGTCCGCGTAGCTGACAACAGAGCTTCTACCGTTCCCATGATTCAAGGTGGTGGAAACCTGATGCTGGCCGTTGATGTTATTCCCATCATTGTAATCGACGAAACTCAGACGGTCCATGGTCAGTATGGCCTTGGATATGGGCACGGCCCCAGGGAAGATGCTGATAGGCTGGTTGCCCGTCAGCTGGCCTGAGTAGGGATCTTGGGGATCGCCACTGTTGCCAACGTAGCAATAAGCGGCTGAATAATCGTAGCATCTGGAAATCCAATAGGATTGCAGGGTTTCATTGCGATGTGCCGCTGCCTCAGGGCAAATAAATGCCTGGTTCGGCAGCAGGCCATCAGCGGTCATCATACTCGTGCCATCAATCGGCTTGCCAGTTGTCAGGTCGATTACTGCGGCCCAGGTGAACTCATTGACATTGCCACCGCGCGGCAGGCGGCCTTCGTGATCATTACCCCAACAGCCCAGGGCCAGATTGAGCTGGTGCTGATTGCTCATGCACTTGGCCGTGCGGGCCGAGGTCCGCACCATCCCGATCGCCGGCAATAACATGGCTGCGAGGAGGGCGATTATCGAAATGACCACCAGCAATTCGATGAGCGTGAATCCAGCGTGAGAGCCGCAGGGTGGAATCGACCTGGACGCAGTCTTGCAGGTGGATGAATAATCGTGGCCTATTTTAAATAAAATAAAATGAACCATGGAGCCATCCTGTATATGAAAAGTCGAATCGCAAGAAGCGCATGCGCCGGCTGTATTAGGCGGTGCCTAACTACTATTATACACCACAATATGCGGAAAAGCTCTGAAAATTCGGCCTGGCGATGTCTAGCGCTTACGCCACGCAGCAGGGGTATGACCAAAGCATGCGCTGAAGACGCGAGCGAACTGCCGGGTGTCGGCCCAGCCGCACTTGGCCGCCGTTTCATTGGTCGTCAATCCGCTGGCGAGCAGCCGTGCTGCGCGTTCCAGTCGTTGGCGTGAGGCCAGCGCTACCGGCGTTATGCCATAGCGCTTACGGAAGCTCTGGCAGAGGTGTTGCTGACTGCATCCGGCGAGTTCGGCCAACTTAGTGAGGCACGTTCGCTCCTCGGGGTGTTCAATAATGCGGCGGTGTACCGCCGTCAAACCATCTGTTTTCTCGGGAGAAAGACGCGCGAGGCGCCGCAGGAGAATAACCGTGAGAGCCTCGACTATGGTGGAATCCACCGGTGGGTGCATGAGCTCGTGGTGCAATTCAATAGCCGGTTTTTCCAACAGGTCAGGGCTTGGTAATGGAATCGCAACGCCGGTCTCAAGACCCGAGCAGAGCATGAGGGTGTGGGCCAGCGGGCCGCGAAGATGGATCCACGAGTGGATCCATGCAGCGTCGCTCAAGCCATATTCCTGCGGCATGCCCGGCAGCCAGGCCACCAGCGTATTGGCACGGACGCGGCACATGCCTCCGTTGAGGCGAACGTCCACCGGCTGGTGGAAGCACGCAAGAAACAGATCTCCGGAGCCTCCGGGACGGCGAATGATGCCACGCGGCATAGGTTCACCCACGCCGAGAGCGCGAACCAGTCCAACACCATGCCAATGGGCGCGAAGACGCGCATCTCCGAGGGCCGGCCGCAAGTGTGGTGGAAGGGCTGAGGATGCCGGGAAGTGTGGATCCATTGCTGCTGAATATCAGCCATCTTTATGTGAAGAAAAGACACTCCGGTGTGTTCCCCTCATGTTAGGCTCGGTACTTCCGGAGAATGACCGATGACCAAGGCCGCCCGCACTCTGCCCAATTACCACGGCAAGACCGCTGAGCATGTCAGCTGGCCGCTCGGTGGCGTCGGCGCCCCGTTGCTCGCGCTGACCGGTGCCGGCGGGCTGGATCGCATCGCTAACCGCCACCGCCCAGATATCCACAATGTCGGCTACAGCTTTGCGGCATTGTCTTTCCCCGGGAAGCCGGAGTTGGCGCGAGTGCTCGAGGGCCCACTGCCTGATTACAAGCGTTGGACGGCCGGCTTGGTCCCGCGCGGCCCCATGTCGTCGTGTGCCTTCGGACACGCGGGTGGCGCTCATCATGGGCTGCCACGACTGGACCGTGCCGTGTTCACGGCCCGCTTCCCCAGCGCCACCGTAATGATGGGCAGCGCTGACTGGCCGTTAGAGGTCGAGTTGGAAGCCTGGAGCCCGTTTATCCCTGGCGATGCGGATTCCTCGGGCCTGCCAGTGGCCGCGCTGACTTACCGCATCAGGAATCCGGGAACCAAGCGTCGGCAAGTGATTTTCTCCTACCATTGTTTGCGAGATTTATTGCGCGAACGCGCGAGTAAACCTGACGGTGAGCGCATCCGGCGCACGGCCAACGGCTTCGCATTCGATTATCCAGCCATCGCAGGTCGTCCGTCGGCTGCCGGTGGATTGAAGATTGAGCTCGATGGTGCATTGGTCGACTGTAACTGGTTTCGCGGTCAGTGGTTTGACGCCATGACCGACCGCTGGAATGCAATTGCTGCCGGACGTGCCGAGGAGCATGCTCCCTATACCAAGGGTGATTGCAGTGCAGGAGCAAGCGTGTGGCTGCCGCTTGATCTGCCTGCGGGCGGAGAGGTCGAGCTGACGGTGCGCCTCGCATGGTACGAGCCAGCCAGCGAGATGCGGTGGGGTACGGGTGAGAGCACCGAAGTCAGCGTCGCGGCGGTGGCCAAGGACGAGACCGCCGGACACCGTCCTCACTACGCATCGCGCTTTACCGGGGTTGACGAGGTGGCGGATGAGTTCCGTATCCGATACGATGAATTGCAGCAACGTACGCGCGCTTTCGCTGACTCTCTGCACGCCACTGACATCCCACTGATCGCTCTCGAGGCGGTGACCGCCAATCTGCCGATTCTGCGCTCGCCCACGGTACTTCGACAATTCGACGGACGCATGTGGGCATGGGAAGGAAGCGGTGAACAAGAGGGTAGCTGCCACGGCTCGTGCACTCACGTGTGGAATTATGCGCAAGCGGTCGCCCACCTCTTTCCTGAGCTGGAGCGCTCTCTGCGTGAGACCGAGTTCGGCGACAATCAGGACGCCAAGGGCCATCAGAATTTCCGTGCCGCGATTCCCATTGGTCCGACTGATCACGGTTTTCATGCGGCCGCGGACGGTCAGCTCGGCGGCATCATCAAGGTGTGGCGTGAGTGGCAGATCAGCGGTGACGGTGCCTGGTTGCGCCGCTTATGGCCGCAGGTGCGCAAGAGTCTCGAGTATTGCATTGGCGCCTGGGATCCGGACCGCACCGGAGCCTTGGTCGAGCCGCACCACAATACCTACGACATTGAATTTTGGGGTCCGGACGGCATGTGTGGCAGCATGTATGCAACGGCGCTGGTCGCAGCGGCGGCCCTCGCCAGCGCAGTCGATGAGGACCCGGCGCCGTGGCGCGCCTTGGCAGCAAAAGCTGCAGCACACCTTGATGGGGAACTGTTCCGTCGCGGTCGCTATGTGCAGCGCATCATGCGCACCACGCCGCGCACAGGCGACGCCGGCAAGCAAAAGGCGTCGTGGAACGTCAATTATTCCCCGGAAGCGTTGAAGCTGCTCAAGGCGGAAGGTCCGAAGTACCAATACGGCGAGGGCTGCCTGTCCGACGGGGTGATCGGTGCGTGGATGGCCGAGGTCGTGGGGCTCGGATCCCCGATGAGCAAGCCTAAGGTGCGCAGCCACCTGGCGCAGATCCACCGCTACAACCTGCGCCAAGACCTGCGCGGCCACGCCAATCCGCAGCGTCCGACCTACGCTTTGGGCGACGAAGGTGGTTTGCTTCTCTGCTCATGGCCCGATGGCGGCAAGCCGAGCCTGCCATTCGTCTACAGTGACGAGGTGTGGACCGGCATCGAATACCAGGTGGCATCTCACTGCATCATGACGGGGTTGGTCGACGAGGGTCTCGAGATCGTTGCCACGGCGCGTGCGCGTTACGCCGGCACTCGGCGCAATCCGTTCAATGAGTACGAATGCGGTCACTGGTACGCGCGCGCACTCGCTAGCTGGGCTCTGCTGCCGGCGCTCACCGGTGTGCGGTATTCTGCCGTTGAACGCACGTTGTGGATCGCGCCGAAAAGCGTTAAGCGTCCCTATCGCGCTTACCTTGGCAGTGGTGGAAATTTCGGCACGGTGACCCTCGGCCGTACCTCTCTGACGATCGCGCTGAAGGCGGGTGCTTTGGCAATTGATCGGGTGGTGATCGATGGTCGCAAGTACCCATGGGAGATTATGGCAAAGGAAGGTAATGAGGTTCGGCTGACTCTTAGTGGTGAGAAAATAGTGGTTGGAAAAAGTAGTGGTGGGAAAAACACCCAAGAAGAGCGACGTCTCGACCTAACTGCATGGCAAGGAGTCGGGGTGGTCGGCAATGGCGGACTCAAGCGCCCCGGCAGGTCGCCAAACGGGCGAGACAGAGCCCACGGATGACCCACCACCCGATATCCACTTGGAAGAAGCCGTGGCCGAGTTGCGGATCGACCTGGCGTTGATGGTGGTTGGCATGCCAGTTCTCCCCCTGGCCCATGTGGATCGGCGCCAGCCACCACACATTGCGGCTGGAGCCGCCCTCGCTGTGGATGATGCCGAGGTGGCAGATGCTGTTGATGGTGCACTGGGCATGCAACGCCCACAGCAGGCGCAGGGGGCCGATCCACAGCGCGGCGGCAAGGGCCTCCAGCGGCTCGGGAGCGAGGTAGAGGAGCCCGCCGAAAGTCGACAGAGCGAACATTGGAATCTGCGCCCGATGCCAGAAGCGGTAGCCCACCGTATTCAGGTCCTTGGCGAAGCGCTGGCTGGGGCGCTGATCCGCCTGCCACAGCCAGCGCAGGTGCGCCCACCAGAAGCCGCCGTGGTGCGGCGACGAGATGTCGTCTGCGTGGTCGCTGGTCGCATGGTGCAGGCGGTGCATCGCGACCCACGATTGCGGATTGCCGGAACCATTCAGGACCGCGAAAAAGATCAGGATCTCGCGCACCACCGGGTGCAAGGTGAGCGCACGGTGGGCGAGGGCTCGATGGTAGCACACCGTGGTGCCCAGCCCACCCATGAAGATCAGGCCGATGGCGATGGCGACGGCGCCCACGGGCGGCAACGGAAGGAGGATCAGCCCGACCAATGACACGACGTGGAGCCCGATGACCCAGCCTTGGGTCGCCATCTCACCGGGAGCACAGTAGAACCATGAACGCTTCCAGGGGGGTACGGCGTTGGCAACCGTATCCGTGGATAGACCCGGATTGACCATATGTGAAGACATGCATATCACCTGTGTAGGGGAATGATCTCACCTCATGAGATCGCGTTTTGATCATTGGTACATCGGCCGAGCTGCAATCTGTGTGCGCTACCGATTCCTGCCGTTTTCCAAGAGGTTCGAATCGTAGTGCCCCATTACTTTTACTGAATATATTGCAGTTTGCACGAGCACTGAAGCTTGGTTGTTGGTCGGCCTATGTATAAACGCTATGAGCTACACACCCGTGGAGGTCCATGCCTACTCTCGTCGCCATGACGGCCCATGAACTTTTGACCGTCCAAGACGAGCTGCGCGCGAGCCTCCGTAATGTGGCATCGTTCGAAGCGGGTGCCCAGAGCTATGTCGAGGCGATCTACCGGGAGTTCGCTGGCGAGATCGCGCTGTCGCGCATGTTTTTGACCCTGCCTTTCGGTGAGCTTCCGGAGGACCTGCGGCGCAGTGCGTGGAGCGTGGTCGAAGGCCAGGCGGCCCAGGCGAGGGTTACGGCCGTAACGCCGGTTCTGACCCTGGTGGGCACCTACGGCGACGAACCTGCATGGCGCCATCGCTGTGATTCCCGTAGCCATGCGGCCATTCCCCTGTGCTCGACCAGCTTCGTGGACTCGATTCCAATGGTGGCGGCCCTGCTGCAAGAAATGGGTATCAATCTCGGTCTAGAACATGAAACCGGCCGCTTCATCAAGAATGTCCTGGGGGTCGGCTGGGTTGGTCTCTTTTACGTCGAAGACGCTCGTTCGGCGCGTGACAGCCAGGGACGGCGGGTGATCCCAGCGGCAGCTTTTGTCGATGGACATCACATACGTTCCGTTTTCGGTTTGGGCAAGGCTTACGGCAATGGCGCCATCGTCACCTATGTAGGTTTCACCAAGAAGCTCATGACCAGAGAAAGAGTCGAAGCGCTGGTTCCGATCATCAACCTGTTCAAGGCGTCAACCTTGGATCTGGTCCATGCCAAGCGCTATTTCAATCACATCATCACTCCACCCACTGACCTCCTGCCATGAATAACAACACTCAGCATCCAGCAGATCGCCCAGTCACGGTAAGCGGGATCCGCTTGACCCCGCCGCGGCACATATGCTGCTTCTTCGACTCACGTGATCAGCAATACCAGACGCTGGTACCGTATATCATGGAAGGGATCGCCAATGGCGAGAAGACCTTGACGATCATGGATTCCGAGTGGCTCGATGATCATGATCAGCGGCTGGCCGCAGGCGGGGTGGCGGTCGATGCCGCCACGCAGGCGGGCCACCTGTGTTCGTTGTGCACGACTGAAACTTACCTGAACGGAGGCTCATTTGCGAAATTGCGGATGTACCAGGCCCTTGAAGAACAGCTCAAGGCCCTGCCGGCGAGCTCATTCACCAGCCTGCGCACCTTTGGCGATATGAGCTGGATGCTGCGCAATGTCTCGGGGATTGAAGAGCTGCTGGAATATGAGAGCGAGGTCAACAACCTGTTGAAGGTCCACGACGCGACCTTCATGTGCGGCTACGACGCCAACCGCATCATCGGTCGCACCCTTCTCAACATCCTGGCGACCCATTCCCATGTTCTCATCGGCACCAAGGTCCATGAGAATCCCTATTATCAGTCGCCTGAGATGTTCCATCAGACCCTGCTCGCGCGGCGAGCTTCCACGCGCAGCGGCCTTGGCGATAAGTCGCAGCTCCACTGGTCAGAGTTGCCCTGATCGTAGCCGACTGACGCACCTGCGTTGGCACGCAATTCGCCGCCTCATGTGAGCCGGAATCGGTAACTTCCATTCCAGCCAATGATCTCCCCGCCTGAGCTGATGGGATTACCGTGTCGACCCGACCTCACGACCAAACGCCTCAAAAAAGCTTGGGCCACTTCGTTCGCGTGCGTGGCGCCCGTGAGCACAACCTCAAAAATGTCGATGTCGATATTCCGCGCGATGCCGTGGTGGTGTTCACCGGCATCTCAGGATCGGGGAAATCCTCCCTCGCCTTCGGAACTCTTTTTGCCGAATCGCAGCGCCGCTATCTCGAGTCGGTCTCGCCGTACGCGCGCCGTCTGATCGACCAGGTCGGGGCCCCGGCCTTTACCAGCATCGAAGGCCTGCCGCCGGCGGTTGCCTTGCAGCAGCAGCGCGGTGCAACGAGCACCCGCTCGTCGGTCGGCAGCGTATCGACGCTGTCCAGTCTGCTGCGCCTGCTCTACTCGCGTGCAGGTACCTATCCACGCGGGCAAGCCATGCTCTTTGCCGAGGATTTCTCGGCGAATACTCCGCAGGGCGCATGCCCGGAGTGCCATGGCCTCGGGCATGCCTTCAGCGTTACCGAACAAACCCTGGTGCCCGACGACTCGCTTACCATCCGCCAGCGCGCCATTGCCGCCTGGCCGCAGGCCTGGGGTGGGCAGAACCTACGCGACATCCTGGTGAGCATGGATCATGATGTCGACATCCCGTGGAAAAAATTACCACGCAAGCTGCGCGACTGGATCCTGTTCACGGATGAGCAGCCGACTGTCCCGGTGTATGCAGGGCTCACTCCGGCCCAGACCCGGGCGGCACGCCGCCGCGGCGACAGCCCCAGCTACATGGGCACTTTTTCCAGTGCCCGCCGCCATGTGCTGACTACCTATGCGACCACCGAGAGTGCGCTGATGAAGCGGCGGGTGGCCGCATTCATGATCTCTACCCCGTGCCCCATATGCCACGGCAAGCGTCTTACGCAGGCGGCTCTTTCCGTCCGTTTCGCAGGGTATGATATCGGCGAATTGGCGCAGGTGCCATTGACCAGGCTGATAGAGATCCTCGGCCCGGCCGCCGCCGGCGAATTCACCGACGAAAAAACGCCGGTAAAAAGAGTGGTGAAAAATCACCCATCAGCGAGCGCTCGTCCCGGGCATCATGGAGCGCTGGATGTGTTGCGCACCCCGGACTTGTCGCAGGAAAAACGCATCGCTGCCCAGCGTCTGGCACATGAGGTCCGTGAACGGGCGCTCGCGCTGGTCAATCTTGGCCTGGGATATCTCACCCTCGAACGTTCTACCCCCACGCTCTCTCCTGGAGAGTTGCAGCGCTTGCGCCTCGCCACGCAAATCCATTCCCAGCTTTTCGGCGTCGTCTATGTCCTGGATGAACCTACCGCCGGCCTGCATCCTGCCGACGCAGAGACGCTCTTCGCCGCGCTCCTCCAGCTCAAATCGGCGGGTAACTCGCTGTTCGTCGTCGAGCACGACTTGCACATCATGCGCCAGGCAGACTGGCTGATCGAAGTCGGACCGGATGCCGGCGAGCGCGGCGGGCGGATCCTCTATAGCGGACTGCCCATGGGGTTGCAGGGCACCGTCTCGTCGCATACCGCTAGGTACTTGTTCGCCGAGCCAGTCCCACCATCGGCGTTGCGTCGCGAACCGTCCAGCTGGCTTGGCTTGCGTGGCGTGACGTGCAACAATCTCAAGGACCTGATCGCCGATATTCCGTTGGGCATTCTGGTCGCCGTCACCGGTGTGTCCGGATCGGGAAAATCCAGTCTGATCAGCCAAGCGCTGGTCGAACTCGTCGGCAGGCATTTAGGAGCGGAGCCGACTTCCGCAGACGATGATGAAGAGGAGCGCGTTGCCCAGACCACCGCCGGGTACCTGGTAGCCGGTACGGCCGAAGCCATCGCCAGGCTGGTGGTGGTCGACCAGAAACCGATTGGTCGCACGCCACGTTCAAACCTGGCCACCTACACCGGACTTTTCGATCAGGTTCGCCACCTTTTTGCCGCGACGCCCGCGGCGCGCGCGCGGCGCTGGAGCGCTGGACGCTTTTCGTTCAATGTGGCCGCTGGCCGCTGTGCGACCTGCGCTGGCGAAGGGGTGGTCAGCATCGAACTGCTGTTCATGCCCAGTGCCTATGCTCCTTGTCCCATCTGCCGCGGCTCACGCTATGCCGAGGCGACGCTGGAGGTCCTATGGCAGGGCCGCTCCATCGCCCAGATCCTCGAACTGACCGTCGAGGAAGCCTGCGCGGTGTTTGCCGAGGAAGCCGCCGTACTGCGGCCGCTGCAGATATTGCACGACATTGGCCTCGGCTACCTGCGCTTGGGACAGCCAGCCACGGAACTGTCCGGAGGCGAAGCCCAGCGCATCAAACTCGCCACCGAGCTGCAGCGGCGGGAGTCGGGCCGCACTATGTATATCCTCGACGAGCCGACAACGGGGCTGCATCCAGCCGATGTCGATCGCTTGCTGGCGCAGCTCGATCACTTGGTCGAAAATGGCAACAGCGTCATCATGGTCGAGCACGACATGCGCGTCGTGGCACGCAGCGACTGGGTCATCGATCTCGGGCCAGGAGCAGGCGATGACGGTGGCCACATCCTGGTCAGCGGGCCGCCAGAGGTGGTCAGCCGCACCGCCGGCAGCCGCACTGCGTCTTATTTAGCGGCAGCGCTTGGCGGCTAGAATCCGGCCCCCATTTAACCTGAAAAACGCTCTTCCCCACTCGTAGAACGAGCGAGGTAACATAGGGCTTCAGGTCGTGAATAGCCTATGCGAGACTCTGCGGACCAGCCCTT
>JAYVTR010000161.1:0-11690 GCA_043788625.1 Planctomycetota bacterium | reverse complement strand
GTTAATACACCCGTGGCGGCATACCAATTAATTATTACATTTTTAGCAGTTCTAAATTGATATCCGTTCTCGATATCCCTCCAGTCGCCATCGTACTGTTTAGCAATTAAACTTTTAAGATTATCATATTCGCCAAGAAACTTCATATTTATATAATCCTTAGTTTTAAGTTAATTTTTAATTAGCTTTAATTAATCGGGTCAGTCCGAAAGTGTTATGAGCACCCTTTCGTCAAGATAATGTTCGAGTAAACGGTCATAGAAGGATCGATAAACGATTGCTGATACCCTGGGGCATTGCGCATGATAGTGACGGAGTATTCCAAACGTGCCTCCGCGTGTATATATGCCGTTAGGTACGCTCACACACCATTATGTTTCGTTTCCGGCCTTTGCCAAGTGCTGATTGAACCTTCTAAGAACTCTGTGCAATTATAACAAAGCCATGACGCCAACAATCTCAACTGCTGATTTTAAATCTATCAATATCATTATTTATTAAAAAATATCTCTACACTTGAACAAATATTGACTCAACATTGGTTCAATATAATTCTGATCCGCTTGCATAGTGTAACGTTAAACAGTAGCAAAATGCAGCCGATGCACTCAATAGAGCGTAGTCATTTATTCGCATTCTTTCCTTTAGACATGTACACAGATGCCGTAAAAGCATCGCTTTTGACGACATCGAGCGGCATCACCCTATACTCGAATCGGTACATTGCCCAAAAACCTTCGTCAATTGACCCGCCCAGCTTTAAGATATCCGTAGCTGTGAGTCTGATTGTAAAAACAATTTTTTTAACCTTCGGGTCGTAAGCAGATGATACCGAAACATTTTTATTTTCATCGGGATTTAATACCTTTATATCTTTCAGATCATAACCATCTCTTACCAAAAATTCAACACTCCTCTTTATGTTTTCGGAACCATTCGGCCAAATAGCGATTTTCTGAGTGCTTTCTAAGGCCGACTGGATATTTCCCTCTATAAATAGGTCTGTCTTCTCGTCATCCTTTCTTTCGGAAATTGCACTTACTACACTCACTCGCTTTCTCAGCTTGCCGGACATGTCCGCGTATTTAAGTTTTACATGAATAACACCTGATTCGCCTGGGTTATAGACTTCTTTATCGCTGGCTAATTCAATGCATGGACACTGAGATGCGTAATTCTTGATCGTCACCGGACTTTTTGCGGCACACGTAAATTTAAAATCGAACACGCCTTCGTTCTTTGCAATTTCAGGAGCAATGTGCAATTCTTTAGTCGTAAACGCAAGATCTTCGGGAAATGCAATCCCACTCCAAGATAAAAACAACACCAATATTGACATTATTTCAAGTAATTTCACTTTATTACCTGACAAAATAGACCCTATCAATTTCATTTTGGCTTTTCCACTGTGACATTACCGCTTACTAATGGCCTGTAGACAACCACCCAGATAATGTCAGTTTTCATGACGTTGAGGGGCATTATTTTATATTGGAACTTAAACTCAGCTTGAAACGATCCGCTTTCTTTGCCGGTTAACTCTATCAGATTGGTCGTATCAACACCTGCTGTAAATACGATTTTCTTCATTTGTTCGTTATAGACACAGGAAATTGAAACGTGCTTGTACTCATCTGGCTTAATTATTTTCACGTCCGTCAGATTGAATTCATCCTTAACCGACATAACCAATTCTTGTTTGATGTTTTCTGAACCGGCCGTCCAAACAGCTATTTTTTTGGCGAATTGGAAAACTGATGGAATCTTACCTTCAATCGTAAAAACAGCTTCTTCTTCATCTTTACGATTGGGAACCCTAGTTAAAACCCGAAATTTCTTCTTCTGTATCCCCGTTGACTCCATAAATTTAAAATTAACATGAACCACCCCAGTTTCACCAGGGTTATAAACCGCTTTGTCTGCACTTGCCTCGATACACGAACAGGCAGACGATATTCGACCGATCGTTACGGGCACCTTTGCCGCACATGTAAACTTAAAGTCGATATTTTCTTCGGATTTTTCTAGGGAAGGTGAAATACGGTATTCTTTCGTTTCAAATTCTAAGTCTGCTCCCGAGAGTGAAAGGGCAGATATGATCACAATGAGAGCAATATTAAATAAATACATACATTGTCTAGCTTTTAGTGAGTAAGGTTTTTCAAAATAGATTCACGATCGCCAATTGCCATCCCGCGCAGAGAAATAGTGATTACTTTCGATCCAGTACTTGTAATTTTTATTGAGTTTTCACTGGTAAGAACCGTCTTAATTTCCAATTTTGGTATCTGCTTCCTATTAAAAATACCTTTATTGAATGTAGCAATAGAGTCAGTAATTTCTACCAATGGCACTAGAGTTCGAAAACAAAAATTTAAGAATAAAACCAGTGAATTAATTGCAAATACAATAGAGCTTATATTCCTCAATGTAGAAACACGATCACCAGCTTGAATTAAATCTGGGATTATTGCTGCACTTGCGGAAACTATCGCGGACACCAAGAAAAGTTTTCTTGTATTCCAGTCGGTAAAAACTTGGATTTTATCGGCCATACCCCAGCTCCATAATAATCTTTAGCGCCGACTGTGCTTCAGGGCGATTTTTTGCAAGCGTAGCTATCTTTTCTCCAACCTTTTGTTTATCCATCAAGTATGCAGTTTGAAAGACCGCGCGTCGAGGTGCCCCATCGGTGAGGCTCAATCCTGCATCGACCAATTGGAGGGCTTCTTCACTTGAACCATCTCGTTGGATAAGCGTCAGAATATCCCAAGACCGCTCATCGTCCGGGATGTTTTTTATAAGTACCGATCGATATAAAAATGTTGATTTTTGTTTAAGAAAGAGGGCATCAGCCAAAGCAGTACTGGCCTGAAAGCGTTGCTTATCGTCCTTACTAGACGTAAGCATTGCATAGTACTTATCAACATCTGCATCGGAAATTGCCACATCCTCCTTGCTCATGACAGATCTATGCGGGATCTCCAGCGGCTTAGCTACGGTATGACCTGACGAAGGCATAGCGGACCAAGAGGCACCCTTATGTACAATCTTAAAAGTGATAAAACCCACGACTAAAATTGCCCATACGACAGACGCTGTAATCAATAGTGTCTTCTTCATTAGCCTGCTTTCGGAAATAGGTCGTGAATCGATTTCAGCAACGGATTTGGTGAAATTGCATGATAAAGGTAGAATATAACCGCAACAATAAGCCCTATAGCTCCAGCAATCAGAATAATCGTTGCTCCAATGGCAGCAATGAATGCCTCTGTCGCTAAAATCCCTATTAATGCTAAAACGCCGCCAGTAACACCAATCGCTAATTCCAATGCCTCAAGTGCTGTATGCACTCTTTCTTCAGCCGCTTGTGCACTGAGAAGCTGTGCTGCCAACGCGGCTTCTAATTCTTCCTGTGTGCTGCCTGTCGAAGTCACCGTTGTTATGAGGCCGGCAGGCTGATCCTGACAGTTGGCATAAATTGCTCCGGACCCGAGATTGCCATATGCAAATACTGTGAATGCCGAATGGCCTTGAACTCCAGCCGTGGTATGAGCATCTATTACCCCCGGATCACCTACCCAACCAAGCGTGTCGTTAATGAGTGTGAAATGTTCATAGTTCCATGTATGCTCTCTAAATTTCTCATCTTTTGTTATGAAATTGGGAATTTCAATAAAGGTTACTTTTAGGTCACCCGGGATAGTGTCAATATGAACGGCAGCAACTAAAGGCTCGACAAGTCGATGTAATCCATGTTGAAGAATTTCGTCTGTCAATTCCTTAAATCTAGGAGCCTCAGCCTTTGCTTCATTTAATTTCGCTTGAAACTCTGCGGTCTCCTCAGCTAAATGGTTCAATTGATAAAGTTCGACAGCTAATCCAGCTGGCACTAAAACTAAGTCCGCTGCTTCTGCCCATATTTTAAGACCCTCAAATGTTCTCGCAACTGTTTCCGATCTTCTTATAAAATCTTCTACTATGTCTATAGAGCTTCTAATTCTTACCAAACGGCTGGTTACTATTGCAATTGACCCGTTGAGGGCCGCAACTTGAGCATTCAACTGTTCCAATTGGGCAGCTAACTGAGCCGCCAAAATTAAATCTCCTCTTGCTTGAGCAGCAATAATAGAGCTTCTCGTAATTGCCACTGCTCGATTAGTTGCTCTTAATTCCATTGTTAATCCGCGAAGATTTGCTTCCCCCTCGATGAGCGAAGCATGTAGCCCTCGCCGATGCGCTCTCAAACCTCTTTTGACTGCTTCAAATTCATCGTGCCCTTTTTCGGCATCCTTCCCCAACTTGGCATTGGCTTTATCCATGTCACTAATTCTTTTGGTCCAATCATTGGCTTCAGTTTGCACTGGAGCAAACAAATCGTCTAGGCTTCCTTTGTAGTCATCCCAAACAAATTCGATGTCATCTGGGGTGGCCGTCAAGGTCCATAAAACAATTTTCTTGCTCTCCTTGGTACGCGCATCGTTACAAGCTGTAACCTTTACAAGATAGCGGCCGGGATCTGCAATCTGGAAAGTTTCCGTCAGTGATGACGAGTCTCTTTGGTCCTTAACAACTCCCGAATCCGTATTGATAAGTTCATAATGCAATTTCCTATTCCCTAGCTCACCTTCAGCGTGTACGGTTGCCCGTACTGATTCGCCGCCCTGAAATGGAGCATAATCTTGATTATTAACGGTGACATCAAGTAACTTAAATACATTGACTGTGATGGTTGCCGTTTGCTGTTCACCGGTTATCGCATCTGTTGCAGTTAAAGTAAAAATGGCGCTTCCAGCATTCCCATTGGCGGGAGCTGATGCTGCGAAAGGTACATCTACTTCTTGTCCTGATGTTACAGATTCAACTCCAGAAGCTGGAGCCATGGTAACATCGGCAGCACCACCGGTTTTAATGATCGTCCAGTTAACAACAATGAAATCCGATACACACTGACTTGTAGCCGTTAAAGTAAAATCGGAGTTTATTGTCTCGTTATCGCAAAGATCCAGCTGAGCACTTCCCGAAAGAATGAAATCAATAGGAGGTACACTAAAATCATAGGTAATCGTAACGGCAGGGAGATCACATGGACTCCCTTGCGCAAAGGGCGATGTCCAGGTTATCGTGTAATTTCCACTTTGGGTAGGGGTCCATGAAAAGCTCTCTCCCACCCCAGACGGTCCGCCACTCGAAACCGAATATGACCACTTAAAATGTGGAACTGAACCATCATCAACCTCTGGTTCATTACATTTCTTTTTCAGGCCGCCTAATCGGTGCGATTGAATGTCCCATGTCCCCTCTTCATTTTTACAGATATGCGTTGGCCCGGTTCCATATGCCCACGGATTTACCGGCGTCGAGCAGTGATATTCTTCGAGGCACGGCGGTGGGTTTTGACTTGCCGCGAAACAACTATTAGCGTTTAAAAATAATCCAAATACAGCGACAAAAAACAAAAATCCGAGAGAAGATCGCATGATTATTATTTCTTAGTATGAAATCTGAATGTTGTTCTGGTACACCACAAATGCATGGCAAAAACCATGCTGCACATTTGGCGCTCGAATTAAACCATAGGCAAAATAAGTGGTCAACGGATTATCATAATGTGGCATCATCGCAAAATCCGATGTATTTACGTTCAGATGCGTCGTTCCATTATCAAAAAGAATGCCCGCTACGAAGGCAAAGATTCTCACCTCCAATGCAGGAATTCCGGGTGTCATGATTAAATGTGCCACACCACGCAGGGAACCGTCTACTAACGTCTCCTCGATGGCAATACTCTGTTTCGCGGTGGTAGAGAGGGTAAAGGCATCAATGGTCTGCGCGGCCACCAATGGACCATTGGCATCACCCAGATGCGCTTCGATCCATGCGGTTTCACTGGTCAGAGGCTGAATGATCAACGTTGCATCGGTGCCGCTGACCGTAGACACCGAAGTCGCCAAAGCATCGGCGTTATTAGTGGTGAAGACCACGCGCGACGGATGCGATATGGCAATCGTCTTTTTGCGCGGGTAGGTGATTTCGCAGGCGATTGGCCCCTGGAAATCAATACCGACTACCTGCACTGACAGTTTCCCCAGGTAATTTGCGCCACTTCGAGCCTGAATGAGGTAGGTTCCGGCAGCGGCATAACGCACCGGCACACCTGGGGTCGGGGTACCCGACACCGTTGGGTTAAATACTTTCCCGTTGAAAGCGGTATCTACCTCAAGGGTACCCACCGCCCGTGCATCCGAGATCAGCAGGGAATCACCCACACGGATGACCAACGGATCAAGGCCATAGGTATTGTTGAGATCGATCGGCGTCCAGGCGATGGAGCGCACCACCGATTCGGCACCGGCCTTTATCTCTACCTGGGTTTCACTCAGCGCATTCAACGGCACGCCGGCTGGGCTTCCGGTGTTGCCCGCCAAATACCACGCATTCGCGTTTTCGCGGATGACCGACCGGGCACTGCCGTTGACCGTGGCGGTCACGCTTCCCGCTGCGCGATTCACCTGCCCGGACACCCAGGCCGGACTGACTAGGCTGCTGCCCGCCTGGAAAGCGCTGAGCGCCGTTTTATCGATGACCTGTGGATAGAGGCGATCCGTCGGCACCACCTGGGCAGGAACCGCCGTCGCCGCCCACATCAGACGCAATGCCGGCTGTGAGCCGCCTTGCTCGTAGGTGATGGTGATCGGCACCCGCTTACCGCCGATCAACGGCACGCTGCAGGAAGCCGCGTGTTCATTATGGACGGCGACGTCATTGATGACGAGCGCGTTGTTCACGCTCACCGTCACTCCACCGCTCGACAGCGTGGTGAGCGTATAGGTGTCGGTCGTGGGTGCTTCTATCTCGCCCACCCAGCGGGCCGCCCATGGGCGACTGGCCATCGTCGCGGAAACAGGATCGGCATAGCCCCAATCGAAATTCACACCGTGATCGGTGCGGGTCAGGGCCGGGGCGCCACTCAAAGCGCTGTTGGCGAAATAAGCCGCCGTCAACCCAGAGCCCACACCCGTTTCCGTGCTCAGCTGAGCATCGGGGATAATCTGCTTCACTTGCGTCGGACTGCTCCAGGCGAGCTTGGCTGCCGCGCCGCCGCCGTGCTCGTAATATTCAAATTTGATATCATACGCTTGATGAGCGACTAGAGCGATGGTGCCCGTGTATTCGGTGGCAGATTGATCGCGCCACTGATCAACCAGGAGCTGGCCGTTCACCCACAGGCGAACGCCATCGTCGCCGGTCACCGAAAATGCATATAACTCCGAATACAGGGGCGTTACATGCCCCGTCCAGCGCGCCGAGAAGTTGTCGACCGGCACCACGCTGCCAGGCCAATGACCGCCCCACACATGATTGATTGACGGATCCAAGACGGTGAGCGTGGCAGCGCCCGTCACGTCGGTCGTGGGAAAATAGGACGCCGTCAGCCCGCTCCCATCACCACTCGGCAACGTGGGCGGCAGAACCGGAAAGAGTCGCGCACTGGGAATCGGTGTTGTCTCCTGACCGGCATAGCTCCACGACAGCTGCGCCTTCGCGGCAACGCCGTTATCAAGCATGGCATAGGAAATCGGATAGAAGCGGCCGGCTTCCAAGGTCACGGTCCCGGTCATGGGCGCGGCCTGATAGCGCCCTTGATACATGACCAGGCGAGTGCCGATCCAGACCTCGGCGGTATCGTCGGCAGCGGCGGTCAACGTGTACACACCCGTGACCGGAGCTTCGATATAGCCGACCCACCGCACACTGAACCCATCAACGGGAATCCCAGCCGCCGGCGCAGCCACGCCCCAGTCGAAGTTCACTTGCGGGTCGACACGCGTCAAACCGACCGTCGACCAGGTCGTGTCCTTGTAATAGGTCGCCTGCAACCCAGTGCCCGCCCCGCTGACCAGATCGGCGGCTACGAGTTGGGAGCCACCCAGGGCTGATACCGCCAGAACAAATGAAAAAAAGGTGCGTCGGGGGTTCATGGTGCCATGCCTCATAAGATGGCCAGGAACCTAGCGGACGTAGGAAAACCAGTCAATCTAAGAGGACATGCGTGCGCAGTCAATTTTAGCAGACATCCAATTTGTTGAGATTTTAGCGCAATCGCTTGTTGAGTGCGTCTTTGGCCATGGTAGCCGCACGTACGACGGATGGGTCACGGTCGGTGCAGGCGGCATCCAATAAGGCTACATCCTCAGCCGTCCCCAGTAGGCCGAGGCTGCCCGCACCGACACGCCGCAGACCGGGCGCCGGATTAGCCATGGCCTGCCTGGCTAACGTCAACCCTTCCGGCACCTGCCGTTCCGCCAACAGGGCGAGGGCGGTGACGCGATTCATGTCCGGCTGGGCCGGGTTGCCGGCTATGGCCACCACCTGCGCGGTGAAATCTACGCCCAGGTGGATCTTGTCGGCATGTTCCAGCTGATGCAGGTGCAGCGCGGCGGTCGCCGGTTGCGAGCCCACCCCATGCGCCAGAAAGCCCAGCAACTCCGCTTCAACCCGCTGCTGGTCCGGGGCACTGTCAAACGCCTGGGACAGAAATTGGACCGCGTAGTCGCGCCACACCGGCCCCTCCAACGGATCAGCCGCCATCTGCGCGAAGAGACGATCCAGCGTCGTATCCACTGGTTGCTGATGCAGCAGTCCATTGGCGATATTATTGCGGGTGATCGGGGCGAGTGAACGGTCCTGGATCGCAACACGCAAGAATGCACGCACCGCCGGTGACCATGCGGCGTCACCCTCCATGGCCGTGACCACCGCCACTTGCTGCGACTCGGGCATGGTCCAGAAACCGGTCAAGGCGGTCGGCGGAATCGGTTTTCCGGCCATGTCGGCGAGCGTGGCGGGATCGGCGGCCATGGTCGGCTGGGCAATGGGGGTGGTGAAATTGATGGGGTCCACGCCCACACGCGGCTTCGCCACTACCGCTACGGGTGATGCTGCCGCGGGTGATACTGCCACGGGTGCTGCTGCCGGCGGTGCAGGCAGATGCGTGCCGCCGGCGGTCATCGTCGCTGCCGGGTGCGGATGGACCACGATGACCAACAGCATGCCCGCGAGGGCGACAGCGGCACCACCAAGCAGCAGGAACAACAGGAAACGTGGCATAGGGGTACAGAGCGCGGAGGTGGGGCTGACGGGCGCAGTGTGAACGCCAGGGCCCGCTCGGCTACTGCCGACCCGGTTGCAATCGCAATCTGCCCGCCTGCCTAAAGAGTTTAAGTAACAGGCAACGCGCCAGAAGTGCCAGCGACATCCGTTGGCTTGATCACCGCCAGTCGATTGCGCACATCCGCCACCGTCTGATGGGGCGCGAGAGCGGCGAGCACGTCGGTGATCTGCTGGTAGGCATCCGCATCCGCTTGTTGGCGGCGGTCGCGCTGGCGGTGCTGCTCTGGAGCCAGCAGCGTCCAGGCCAGGTCCGCCACCGCTCCGCCCGGGCCGGGCAGCATCCGAGCAACGCCGAGGACGGCGCTGGCGGCACCGGCCATCCAGCCCCACCACGGCACCGCCCAGGTTGCTGCCGTGGTGTCCGCTTGGTGGTGCGCCACCTGGGCTGCCGCGTGGTAGCGCTCCGGTTCGGCACGGATCGTGGCTGGAGCGGCCACCGGCGGTGGCAATGCCGTGCCCGCCGCCAACGCCTCGATGTGTTCGGCCGCCCCGGCGAGAATGGTGTCGGTCACCGAATCGGTTTGCAGTTGAGCGGCGGCGATGCCCGCCAATCCATCGGCCGCATCTTGTGCCTGCGCAGGCGACAGACGCGTCCCGGCACAGCTCGCCAGCAGCGCGCATCCCATCACCAGAAAGATGGGCGCGGCATGCCGCAGCATCTGGCCCATCGCCAGCACCAACGCCGACAGGCCGGTGGCCCCGGCTACGCCCGCCATGGCCCATACGATGCGGTGTTGGGTGCGCACTTCGATCAGTTCCCCATGACGACGTTCCACTTGGTCGCGCAGATCCGCCACCTGCGTGCGCAGTTCGGTGACCCACTCGCGGAAGCCGCGTAGCTCCTGGCGCACCGCCATCAATTCGAGGGCCAACTCGTGCATGCCGCTGCTCACGGGCGGAACGTCATGCGGGATGAGCGCAGACGTCAAGGCTGGGTCGGTCGATGGCATAGGATCCCCGGGGAGAAGCGATTAGCGATGACGTCGGTGAGGCGCGGCGGCCGCAGCACGGACCAGCAACGCGACCGCCACGACCGCGCCGCCTACCAGCAGTGGCAGGACGAAGGATTTTGACGACCCCGATGATGCCGGAATCCCACCCGGAGGCAGCGCACTCCGCCCCACCATGGCAGCGCGCCCAGCGGGAGCACCGCTGACGGCGGCTTGCAAGGCGTCAGGACCCATGCGCGTTACTTCACCAGGCGCGAGATAGGCGGAACGACCGCTCATGACGCCAATGCCAGATGCATCAGCCGGCGGCATGGCCCCATCCGGCTGACTGCCAGGCCATGATTCCAGGTCCGACGCCGCGGGCATGGAGGTCGCATCCATCGCGATAGGTGCGGCATCCATAGGAGCTGACGATGCCTCCGTTGATCCACCCCGATCAGCCAGCAGCGACACCCCGGTTTGCAGGGCGGCCGGAATCAAGGCCGCCACGCCACCCGTGGCCACGCCCCCGGCGATTTGACCCACCGAAATGCCGCGCACCGCCCAGCCCTGTCCGTACTGCGGCCCGAGGCCCGCGCTCAGCGCCTGGGCGGCGAGCGCCCCGCCGGCGGTGCCCGCCGGACCGAGAAACGAACCGCCCACGATCAAGCCGGCCTGCGCCGAGCTGACGGCAGTCTTGATCGCCACCTTCCGGGCCGCGTCCGACTCCACCACGCGGCGGGCGGTCAGATCATTGACATGCGACACGATTCTTGAAACCGGCATGACCACCGGCGCGGTGATCTTTTGCAAGGGACGGGTCACCGGTGCGGCAATTTTCTGCACCGGCGCCGTCACCCGGTTGACCACCCGCCGGACGCTGAAGCGGCCAAGGTCGCCCAGGCTCGGCGGCATGGCAATGGCGGTTGCGATGCCTGGCGCAATGCCCGGCATGATGGCTGGTGCGTACCGCCGGGGCAGGTGCACCCGTCGTGGCGCAGGCCATGCCCTGACCCGATGGACGTGCCCCCGTCTCATGTCCGCTTCCGGGGTACGAAGAGAAATGCGCCCAAGGCGAGAGCACCAAGACCCAACACGCCCAGCAGGCCCAGCGTCAGGCCATTCCCCGAGGTAGGAGCGGTGGCCGGCATGACGGTCGGCTGCGCATACGGCATCGGTACAGCGCCCCGTTCATTCGCCACCGTCATGGGCGGTGGCAAGGCCGCGACCGACCAGGACGGCACCGCTGGTGCCCACTCACCAGGTGCAGCGGCACTCGCCGGCGCTGCGCCCGCGCCCGCACCATTCGTAGCGGTGGGCAAGAAGAAGCTCCGCGCCGCATCGATGCCTTGATGCACGACGCTATTGAAGCCGGTGCCCGGCGTCGCCGCCGACGCAATCAAACCGGTGCCGGCGGCACCCGCCGCCATGCCACCGATCAGTTGCCGGTTGCGCACCCACCACGACTCGCCGAGACCGGCGATGCCGCCGCCATCGGGCGGCACGGTGGCCAGCACCGTGCGCCCATCGGGCAACAGCAGCACCGTGCCCACCGCGACCGGATCGTCGCCTTGCAGGGTGTAGACG
>JAYVTR010000160.1:0-8254 GCA_043788625.1 Planctomycetota bacterium | reverse complement strand
CGGGTCTGGTTCATGGCGTTGACCAGGGCCTCGCTGAAGACCGCCCGCGCCTGGGCCATCAAGGAACAGGCTGGGAAGCTCTGGTCGTTCACGTCACGTACCTGGGCGGAGAAGGGATGGCATCGGCTCATCGGCTGGATGAATCGCAGTCGACTTGCGCCCGTGAAAAACCTCGCCAACACGATCACGGAACATCTCTGGGGCATCGTTAACGCCGTCGTTACTGGATCAACCAACGCCATCGGCGAGTCACTCAATGCCCGTATCCAAAAGATCAAGGCAATGGCTTGCGGCTTCCGCAATCGCCAACGCTTCCGCAGGGCGATCCTCTTTCATCTCGGCGGACTCGACCTCATGCCCACAGGCACGAGCTACCCGACCCCCACGAAACCCTGAAGCCAAAATATACTATATTAGTAGTAATTAAATTTTTGTGTGTCATTGTAGTCAATTCGGAGGTGAACTCATTATATCAATGACGAATATCATGTGCAGAAATATGCAGATGAATTCAAAAACGATGTCAATTGCGAGGCCAGACTGGGACGCTGGCCGCGGGCGGCTGGAAGCAGTTTCTCAGTCCCCCACGGATCGACACAAGCCCAACAGAATTGAAGGCGGCCCGCGGTATGGGCGACCTTACCTCAAGAGCGTTGGGTAAAATTCACCCGAATCGCAAAACAGAGTGCTTTGTAGCAAACAACATCGGGGCGGTTTAATCGACATCGACAGAACTGTTAAAGGGTAGCACGATCACCAGCGGCCAGCCTGGCGATGAATCAATACACCAGACGCCAAGCCGAGCAGGCCCCCGGCGGAATCGCGTCGTGCGGCGCCCAGGTGTGCTCGCTGCATGCATCTTTGACGTTGCCGGTGACGAGGATTTCGCCGGAATCGGCGATGTCTTCACCAAGCTTGCTGGCGGCGTTGACCTCAGCACCGAACACGTCTTCGTCACCGATGCGCAAGACGTCGCCCCAGCCCAGACCGACACACAGCAAAATGCGGTCTTCCGGGGCCAGCGGTTGATTCCACGTCACCAAGGCGCGTTGCATGGCAATAGCGCAGGCGGCGGCGCGCTCCGGACGACGGAAAATTACCAACAGGCTATCAGCCTCGACTTTTAGCAGGATGCCGTCATGGCTGGCGATGATCGGCGCCAAGATGCGCACTGACTGCTGAATGACTTGCAAAAAATGGATGATGCCGAATTCAGCCACCCGCCGTGAAAAACCGCTGAGATCGGTGAACATCACCGCCCAGCGCTCACCAAACAGATCCCAGATGCGCTGATCAATGGCGGCCCGATCGGCTTCCGGCTCGACGCGGTCGTCGATCAGCTGCTGCAGACGCTTGGCTGAGGCTGACACCGTCACCGACCGCGCTGAATGTAAAAACATGGATGGCTCCGCGATGAGGCTGTTGCCAAAATGAAATGACCTCCACCGTTAGCAACGGCGGAGGTCATCGATCAACCCGAAAGGTGATTAAGGCTTGAACGTATCAGGGCCCTTGGCGGCGCCGGAGACTTCTACCAACTCAACCTCGAATACCAGGATCTGGTTCGGACCGATGGCTGGGGGCGCATTTTCGCCGTAAGCCAATTCGGCGGGGATGTACAATTTGTACTTATCGCCTTCCTTCATCAGCTGCAGGGCTTCCGTCCAGCCTTTGATGACCTGGCCGACGCCGAAGCTCGCAGGCCCGCCGTGGTTGGCCGAAGCATCGAAAACCGTGCCATCGGTGAGGGCACCGACGTAGTTGACTTTGACGGTGTCAGCAGCGGTAGGCTGCTTGGCATCCTTCTTGGTCGAAGCCGCGACGACTTCGTACTGCAAGCCGCTGGCGGTGACCTTGATATTGGGCTTTTTGGCATTGTCGGCCAGCCATTTGACATTGCCGTCTTTACGTGAAGCACCGATTTTCGTCTTGGCAGCATCGACTTCAGCCTGGAATTTGGCGAATACTTCCTGGGCCTCTTCCTTGGGGATCAAGCCGGGCTTGCCGGCAACGGTGTCCTGCAAGGCCTGGACCACGAGGGCAACGTCGAGATCGTACTCTTTGACGGCGCCGGCCATGTTGGAGCCGATCAAGTAACTGGCTTTCTGCTTAGTGGTAAGTTCCACGGACTTGCTTTCGGTTGGCTTGACCGCGACCGGAGTCGCAGGGGCGGTTGTTGTCGCTGGGGCGGTTGTCCCTGTGACTGGGGCTGGGATGACCGCAGGCACGGCGTCAGCAGCAAAAGCAGCAACACCAGCGCATAGGGCGAGGATGGACGTACGGATCATAAGGTTTCCTTAAGAGGCGTGCCATGCTGCTGCACCATGCGACGTGCACAACGCGGAAAACGCTCTTGCCCCCGGGGCCTCGGTTTTACGGTTGCCCCATGCGCATCGCCTCCTTGCTGTCAGCGTCGCTGCTGGTGATCCCCTTCCTTGGCCTTAACGCGGCCGAGCCGGTGATCAAATTGGTATCCAGCCTGCCACGCACCGGCTCGGCCAATGCCCAAACCACGACCATCGTCAATGGCATCCGTCTGGCCTTGCAGGAGGCCGGTGACGTGGTCGGCGGATTTCGTATCGAATTCGAAGATTGGGACGATGCCAGTCCAGAGCGAGGCCAATGGGATCCGGCGGTTGAAAACGCCAATGCCGACAAGGCCATCGCCGACCCCGACGTTATGGCTTATATCGGCACCTATAATTCAGGCGCCGCGAAAATCGTCATGGCCAAGCTCAACCAGGCAGGTCTATTGATGATCAGCCCTGGCAATACCGCTGTCGGCCTGACCAAGCCCGGTGGCAGCGCCACCGAACCCGGCTGCTATCGCCCGAGCGGCAAGGTCACCTATTTCCGCGTCGTCCCGGCCGATGACCTGCAAGGCCGCGTCGGTGCCGAATTCACCAAAGAGTTGGGCGCAAAGCGTGTCTTCATCCTCCACGATCGCGAATTGTACGGCCAGGGCATCGCTGATCAGTTCAAGCTCACCGCCACCAAGCTGGGCCTGAACGTGGTCGGCTATGAAGGCATCGACGGCAAGGCCGCCAACTACAAAGCTTTGATCACCAAGATGCGCGCCCTGTCGCCCGACTTGGTGTATTTCGGCGGCACCACCCAGACCAATGCCTCGCAGATCGCCAAAGACATGATGGCCGGGGGCCTCAAGGCTAAATTCATGGTTCCCGATGGCTGCCGCGAGGACGCCTTTATTGAGGCCGCGGGGCCAGGCGTACTTGAAGGCCGCACCTATGTCACCTTTGGCGGTGTGCCGCCTGAACAGTTATCCGGCAAGGGCGCGACTTTCCTGACCGCGTATCGCGCTGCTTTCCAAGCAGACCCGCAGGCCTACGCAGTGTACGGCTATGAAGTCGGTCGCGTGTTGCTCGATGCTATCAAACGCTCTGGTAAAAAAGATCGCCAATCCCTCATCAATGCGGTCGCCGGCACCAAGGATTTCGCCGGTACGCTGGGTACGTGGAGCTTCGACGCCAATGGCGACACGTCGTTGGCGGTGCTCAGCGTCAGCACCGTCGAATCCGGCAAATTCAAGCCTTTGAAAGTCATCGGCCAGTGACCCCAACCATCCACAGCCTAAGGTCTCATGACGCTCACTGAAGTCGTCATCCAGCAGGCCATCACCGGCCTCTCCAACGGCCTGATCATCGCCCTGGTCGCCCTCGGTTATACCATGATCTATGGTATCATCGAGCTGATCAATTTCGCGCATGGCGACCTGGTGATGCTCGGCAGCTTCGCGGCTTTGACGACCCTTGGCGTGTGTGGTTTCCACTCCGGCTTGCCCGGCTCAGTGCCGTGGTTGGCGGTGGCGGTACTGTTGATCGTGGTGCCGATCTTTTCAGCCGGCCTCAATTGGAGCATCGACCGCCTGGCCTATCGCCCGCTGCGCCGGGCACCCAAGCTCAACGCCCTGGTGGCAGCCATCGGCGTGTCGTTCGTGCTGGTCAACCTCGGCCTGTTCTGGGGTGGCATGCCCCTGCCCGGCGTGACTAGCGGAGTCGCCGCCAATGCCAGTTCGCCAAAGGATTTTCCCGATCTGCTGGGCTACAGCAACCTGCTCGGTGAATCGGAAGTGCAGCTGACGGCAAAGGACCTGCTGGTGTTCACTATCACCCTGCCGTTGATGGGAGCGTTGACGTGGTTTGTCAAACGCACCCGGCTCGGCACCGCCATGCGCGCCTGCGCCCAGGATCCACTGGCTGCCTCGCTGATGGGCATCGACACCAACCGCGTCATCGGCGCCACCTTCGCCCTCGGCGGAGCCTTGGCCGGTGTCGCCTCGGTGGTGTGGTGCCTGTACAACAATTCATTCTCCTACCAGATGGGTTACCGGGTGGGCATCGACGGCTTCACCGCCGCGGTGCTGGGCGGCATCGGCAATCTACCGGGAGCTGTCCTCGGCGGCATCATCATCGGCCTGGTACGGGCGGGCAGCGACCAGTGGATCGCCACTTCATGGACCAACGTAGTGGTCTTCGCCATGCTCATCGCCGTACTGGTGTTCCGCCCCACCGGTCTGCTGGGGGCGCGCATGCGTGAAAAGGTATGAGTACTGCCATTGGTCCGGCGCTGAGCGGTACGACGTTGAATCCCGGCATCACACCGACCACCGGCGTCTACCACAAGCCGCCGGTCACTCCCGTGCCGCCGCGTACCCACACCTGGCTGATCGCCAGCGCGTTGTTGGTGGTCGTCGCTCTCCTGCCGTTCAGCGATACGCTGCTGGGGCCCAAATTTGCCTTTGCCGGACAATTGCCACAGATCTTCGTTTATGCCCTGTTGAGCCTGGGGCTCACCGTCATCACTGGCTTTACCGGCTTGCTGCATCTCGGCGTCATCGCCTTCATGGCCATCGGCGTCTATGTCTATGCCATCGCCACCTGCCCGATCTATCCGTTTCAAATCGGTTTCTGGCCCGGACTCGCCTTGGCCACTATCGGCGGAGCGGGAGCCGGATTTCTGCTCGGCTTGCCGACCATGCGCCTGCGCGGTGATTACCTAGCTATCGTCACCCTTGGCTTCGGCGAAATAGTCCAGGACTGCCTGAAAAACCTTGAGGTAGTGACCAAGGGCACCATGGGCATCAACCCCTTACCGCCACCAATGCTGCCGTGGTTCGGTGAGCTGTTGGGTGGCGTGCACACCTATCGGCCGACCTATTACCTCTATTTGGCCATCCTCATCCTAGCAGTAGCGATGGTGCGTAATCTAAAGCGCGCGCGCATCGGCCGGGCGTGGTTGGCGGTGCGTGAAGACGAGCTCGCCGCGCGCGCCATGGGCATCGGCGTGGCTAAGCAGAAGCTGGCGGCGTTTTCAGTGGCGGCTGCCTTATGCGCCGCCGCCGGAGCGTTGTTCGCTGCCTTGCGCGGCACCTCGATCGAGCCGGGTTATTACGATTTCCAGAACTCGGTAATGGTTGTCGCCAGTGTCATCATCGGCGGCCTCGGCTCGATCTCAGGGGCGCTGCTCGGAGCACTGCTCATCTTCGGCTTCAACCTCATCGTGCTGGGCAAGATCGCTGATGCCCTCGGACACCACGCCAGCACCAACGTCATGGCTGATCCGAAGAATTGGAAATGCCTGATCTTCGGTATCATCCTGGTGCTGATGATGCGCTTCCGCCCGCAAGGCCTGCTGCCGGCGCGTGAGGCGCGATGAACGCGCCGACGGTTGCCGGCACCACGCTGTTCGTCGATGGCGTGACCTTGCGCTTCGGCGGACTCACCGCCGTCAACCAGGTGTCTTTCCGCGTTACTGCCGGTGAGATCCTGGCGGTGATCGGCCCCAACGGCGCCGGCAAGACCAGCCTGTTCAATGCCATCACCGGTGTCTATCCGCCCACCGACGGCAGGGTACTGATCGGCGGACGTGAACTCGTCGAGGCCTTCCGTCCGGGCCTAGCCGGACAGTGGGCTTGGGTTGGCGCCGCCACCGGCGTCCTGGCGGTTTTGGCGATCAATCTGCAATCATTGTGGTCGGTGGCGATCATCGATACCTTCGTACCGCATAAGCCTTTTCCGTGGGCCGCCGCCACCTCCGCTGCGTGGTCGGTGCTGCAGCCGCAAGCGTGGACCATCCTGCCGTTTATAGCTGGTGCGGCGATCGGCAGCGCCGCCGCCTGGCGGCTGTGGACCACCGGCCGACGCAGTGCTGAACGCGTCGCCCGCGCCGGGGTCGGCCGCACTTTCCAAAACATCCGCCTGTTTCGTGAACTGTCGTGCATTGACAATGTCCTGGTTGGCCGCCATGCGCACCTCACCAGCAATTGGCTCGACGCCGCTTTGCGTCTGCCACGCCATTACCGTGACCAACGGCAAGGTACTGCCACCGCCCGCGCACTGCTCGAATTCGTTGGCCTCAGCGAACACGCCGAGCGCGCCGCCGGTGCCCTGCCGTATGGCCATCAGCGCCGTCTGGAAATCGCCCGCGCCCTGGCCCTGGCCCCGGGACTGCTGCTGCTGGATGAACCCGCCGCCGGCATGAACGCCACTGAAAGTCAGGAATTGATGGCGCTGATCCGCCGCATCCGCGAGCGTGGCGTGACCTGTCTGTTGATCGAACATGATATGGCGGTGGTGATGGGTGTCAGTGACCGCATCGTCGTGTTGCATTACGGCACCAAGATCGCCGAAGGCACACCGGCTGAGATCCGCGCCAATCCCGTCGTCATCGAAGCTTACTTGGGACGCGAAGAAAGCGGGCGGTTTCCGGTGGTGCCGCGCACCGATCGCATCCAGCGCGAGGCCACTCGACGCGAGTCGAAAACAGGTACCACTCATGAGTGACGTGCTGCTGGAAGTCCGCAACATCGACGCCAGCTATGGCGCCGTGGGAGTGTTGCACCAGGTGTCGTTGGCTGTCGGCAGCGGTGAGATCGTGTGCCTCATCGGTGCCAACGGCGCCGGCAAAAGCACGGTGCTGAAATGCGCCAGCGGCCTGCTACCGGCGCGCTCCGGCACGGTGCACTTCGACGGCCACGACATCACCACCGCACCAGCCCACCGTATCGTCGAGTTGGGCCTGGCGCATGTACCCGAAGGCCGGCGCATCTTTCCGCGCCTGACGGTGCTCGAAAACCTCAGTCTCGGTGCTTTCTTGCGCCATGATGCCGGTGACATCGCCCTCGATATCGAACGCTCGTTTTCGTTGTTTCCGATTCTCGCTGAACGCCGCCACCAGTCTGGCGGCACCCTTTCAGGTGGCGAACAGCAAATGCTGGCCATCGCCCGGGCGCTGATGAGCCGCCCGCGCCTGCTGCTGATGGATGAGCCGTCGATGGGCGTGGCCCCGTTAATCACCGCTCGCATCTTTGAGGCCATCACCGCCCTCAATCGCGAAGGTCTGGCGATCCTGCTCGTCGAGCAGAACGCGCGCATGGCCCTCGGCCTGGCCAATCGCGGTTACGTCCTCGAAACCGGGCGCGTAACGGTAAAGGGTCTGGCTTCGCACCTGGCGAATGATGAACGGGTGAAGAAGGCTTATCTCGGCGGCTAAACCGGCGGCCAACTCGCCCTTCAACCGGCGCCACACCCGCTAGTGTGTTTCCCGCCATGCCTATCACCGTGCACAATACCCTGACCCGCGCCTCGGCGCCTTTTGTGCCACTGCAGCCGGGCAAGGTCGGCATCTACCTGTGCGGGCCAACGGTGTACGATGACTGCCATATTGGCCATCTCATGGGACCAGTGCTCTTCGATGCTGTGGCGCGCTGGTTTGCCGTACGCGGCTACACCGTGCGCTTGGTCAACAACATCACCGACATCGATGACAAGATCATCAACCGCAGCCTGAGCACCGGCGAGCCGTGGCTGGAGATCACCCAGCGCTATACCGCGCAGTATCTCGGCTATCTCAATCGCCTGCACGTCAACACCGTCACCGATCATCCCAAGTGCTCGGACTACATTACGCAGATGGTCACCTACATCAGCGACCTGATCACCAAGAATCGCGCCTATGTCGCTGCTGACGGAGTTTATTACGGCGTCGAGCAGCAGCCGGGCTACGGCAAGCTATCAGGCCGCAAACTCAACGACATGCTGGCTGGTGTGCGCGTTGAGCGCGATGCCGGGCTGCACCATCCGGCCGACTTCGCCTTGTGGAAACTAACCAAGCCAGGCGAGCCCAGCTGGCCGAGCCCATGGGGTGCTGGTCGGCCCGGATGGCACATCGAATGCAGCGTGATGTCGCATGAGACGCTCGGCGCCACCTTCGACATCCACGCCGGCGGCGACGA
>JAYVTR010000159.1:0-3542 GCA_043788625.1 Planctomycetota bacterium | reverse complement strand
ACCCAGGTTTCACGACGACCTGGGGAATCGCCTCCAACACGTGATGCGTCATGGTAGGGAAGAGGAGATGAAAGAGGCTCATGAGGCCCCGAAAAAAACCGCCACCGCGTGTCAAGGTTATTCTTTCAAAATGCGCGGTATTTTTCGTGTCGCATTGGCTACGTGAATGCCATTGCCCCATGGCGGGTTACAGAAACCATTTTTCGATGTAGGCCAACGTCTGTTGGATCTGCACCTTCATCTTCATGGCTAACCTTATTGCAGGGGAAGCTTGACCTAAGAAGTGCCCACACGAAATGACGCAGAGCCATATTTTCCAACCGTCAAGAAGGCCAAGCCGAAGGCACGACCGCTTTCGGTGACATCGAAATTAACAATCGCCCGCGGACACGCGACCGACAGGCGCTCGACGATGCGCACCAACAGCAAGGGGAGCAGAAACGCATGCCGATCGGCACGTTCAGCCGCACTGACAGCCGATCCACCATGACCGTGATCGGCCGCATCGCAGCCGTATTGGGCGATGGCATCCCACTTAAAATAATCCACCCCGTGTTCGCGGTGGCAGCGGATCAGTTCATCAGCAAAAGCATCCATCCAGCGCGTCGCCATGCACATGTTCTGACTGTCAGCCGTTTCCCATACCGACCATGCGCCACCGATTTTCCCAGCAGAGCTCATCAGGCAATCGCCATGAGCCCGATGCTGCGGGGCCACCAGTGCTACATGTTGCGGACCGAACCATAAACCCAGTCGCATGCCGCCAGCCTGTAAACGCTCCCGTAGCGGCGCCAGGCCGCGTGGAAAACGTACCGACGAAACTTGCCAATCACCGGTGCTGGCAAACCACCCCGCGTCCACCACGAAGACCTCGATGCCCATCTGCGCCGCCACCTCGATCTCGGCCAGCATACGCGTTTCATTCATCTCCGTCAGGCAGCTTCCAGTGCGTTCTTTCACACGTTCCTGGTGATTCCAGGAATTATAGAAGATCAGCGGCTCACGCGTGGCTGGCAGTAATGCCAGATGATCGAGCATGAAACACCGGTATGCCCGCGCCATCGCGAGATGATCACCAGGTAAATGAGCCATTTGCAACCACAGGGACGTCCACGGTAACGCCTCGCCCGCGCAGGCGTTCCCCTTTATGGCCTGTAGCTGGATGTACCGTTTTTCCGTGAGAGAAAACTGCAGGTACGGATCAGTTGCCGATGAGCCGTGCTCATAGCCTATCAGTACGCTGCGGGACCCATCACTTGCCACCACCAACGGCCCCATTTCCGCACCACCCGGCTCGACTTGCCGCTCGACGGGCAGGTAGCTGTGAGTCAGCTCGTTGAATGCCGACAGCTCGATGACCCGGGTATCTGGCAGGTTTAATAGATCTACACCGAGGTACGTGAGGTCAGCTTGCGTCAACGGCGCGGCCCACTGGGCATCACCCTTCAGTCGATACTGGATCCGCACCACGGGATCATCGACGGCACAACGCACTGCCACGGTCAGCGTCACCATCGGCAGTCCTATAAGTGGGCCACCGATAACGATTTCCTGGGTCCCATTAGCCAACTCACGCACGGGTTCTAAAACCCGTGGTGCATGGACTGCGCCGATGACTTTTCCCACAGCGAATGGAAACGCGGGTGGTGCACAACGCAGCACCGCACCATCATTCAACGTATACGTGAGAAGCGCATCTGCAGACAGGCAGATGTCGATGACCGCGTGATTAAGCGTGATGTGCATGGTATACGCATCATTCTCAGAAGTCGGACCCACCCTGGCAATTGCGTGACTGTGTTGAATCATCGTAATTGTGATGTCCGAACGAGTTCTGGAAATAAGCGTGCTCGGACACCTGCCTGGGTTCGCCGTGGCTACCCGCATTGCCTGGTCGCGGGTCGGCCCAGGTTATAACCACCACGTCGGCAGCCGCGGACGACTTAATGGTATTGTGCAGCTCACCCTCAGCGGATGCGGTGAATACCAACTTCCAGGACAGTTACCCGTAGCCATACCCGTGGGTGTGGCGCTGTGTTTCCATTCCGAACTGCATGCCGACCTGCGCTACCGTTACCCGCCGGGGCCACGTGAGCCGTGGGAATTCTGCTACCTCGATCTGGATGGTGCCGCGGCGCGAGGGTGCCTAGGAGACCTGGTCGCGGCGCGTGGACATGCGCTGGCGCTTGATCAACATCTGGCCGCCGTGCATGCCTGCCTGCCTGCGCTTATTGCCACGCCGGGGGCTCACCGCTCGCAGCGTTCCGCTCGCGGATGCCGCACGACTGGCGCATGGCATTCTCGAGGGCCTGGCGACCGCGACCACCCACGAATCCGACGACGCACATCGTCTCACAACGGCGGCTATGCGCTGGCTCCTTGAACGACTTGCCGCTACCGTGGACGTGGCCACGTGTGCCGAGGCTTTGGGAGTCAGCCGTGAACACCTGACACGCACGTTTACGAGGCATACGGGCGAACCTCCCGCCCGATGGATTCAACGCCAACGAATAGCCCAGGCGCGGACAATGCTCACCAACCCAACGAGTACCGTCGCCGCCGTCGCCCACGCTTGCGGTTTTCTGGGAAGTGCTCATTTCGCTGCAGTTTTCCGCCACCACACCGGTCTCACCCCCCGGATGTATCGCCAACGTTCGGGGGGTTTCTAGGAAACCAAAGCTGAGGTAGTTCTTCAAGCACCCTCAATGCCGGCATGAGATCACCGCCGCGTGCGGCATGCGCCGTGCGCAAGTGTGTTCACAGTCGAGCGTCAGCCATTCGCTGGGGGAAGCCATCTGGCAAGGCGCTGTTTCAGCTCTGGCTTGCGCGATAGCGTGAAGGCGTCGTGCCGGTGATACGGCGGAACACCCGACTGAAATATGCCGGATCAGGGTAGCCGACGGCGGCTCCGATACTACGTACCGATAGCTGGGATCCGGCACGCAATTGTTCCTGCGCGCGGGCGATTCGGTAACGTTCGATGTAGTCGAACGGAGTGATGCCGGTGACAGAGCGGAAGACTCGCGCAAAGTGACTGCTGGAGAGCCCGGCAGCCGCGGCGAGTTCATCCAGTGCCAGCAGTCTCGAGTAATGCTCTTGGATCAATGCGATGACCGGGCGGATACCGACTCGCGGCTGGCCCGGATGTCGCCGTTGTGCCACGGGCATGCCAGCGAGTGATGGATCCCCGTGTGCGGCCGAGAACAGCGCCGCCATCAATGCCCCCAAGTGGTGATGGATCCAGGCGGTATCCTGTTGGGCGCCACGCCGCATGAGAGCGAAGAGCCTGGCACTGTGAGTCTGCACGATCTGTCGGGTGTTGAACCGCACCACCGGCCCATGTTCATCGGTCAAAGCGGCAAACTGCTGGACCACCCCGAGGCCACGTGGATCGATGTTCACCCAAACGATCTCTGCAGGGTTGCCAGGGTCGCTGGCATATTTATGCGGCTCGCGCAGATCGAGCACCACCGCTTGTCCGGCTGTGGCCTGCCATGCGCTTCCACGGTAGCGACCATGCATGCCACCGCTCATCAGGAACA
>JAYVTR010000158.1:0-9415 GCA_043788625.1 Planctomycetota bacterium | reverse complement strand
ACAGGGCACTATAGAGCGTCAAATCCTTGCGTTTGATGGCAATGATGCGTCGTAACAGCGGATCAGCAGTGACGCAATCCGGGCACCAACTCTCGCCGGTCTGTGGATCTTCGGCACCAAAAAATACAAATAATGCCGATCCCTGACTGGCGATCAGCGCATCCACTGTCGATGAGACTTCACTGCTCGTGGCACAACGCATGATCGGCATGGCACTAGCATCGTTGGCTGAAATCCCTTCGCCATCTAGTTTATCAGTCCAGCCTTGTCTGACTCCCCCCGCATCGTCTGCATCACTATCACAGTTGACCGCCACGCCGCCGGTTCGATCATGCGTGATCAAGTCCGATGGCTACTTTCACTTTTATTCTCCGTGCGTGCCCCGATGCAGTCAAACCTGCGATCGCTCAATTGCTCGGCCGGGCATTCAGCCTGAAAGAAAGCACCTGTGCGTCGATCGCCGATTCGGCGCCGATCGTCCTGCTGCCCGATATGACCCGCGAAGAATCGGCGGTGATGCATTTGGCCCTGGCCGGATTTACGCGTATCGGTGCGGTGGTTGAATTCGCCACCATCGCTCCTGAGGAACTGCCCAAGATCGATTGGCCGCGCCGGCCACAGGTGTTTAAGCGCGATATCAGCGACCATGTAGCGGATTGCCAATTGCCGGTGACTCTGCCTGACGGCACCACCACCACCATTCTGGCGCTGCTGCTCAATAACGCGCACAACAATGGTCAGGTAAGCGGGGCTCAAGCGCAGATCGCCGCCTCGCCGCTAGCCCAGACTACGCCGTCCCGCAGTGCCGAATTCCGTGGCATCCAACTTCCGGAAATCACCCCTTTTGGCGGTGTACCGGCCTTGCAGCCAACTACCGCGCGGCTGGCTCTGCAGCCAACTGCAGCCGCCAACGTGCATGCTTCGCGGCCACCCATGGCGGCACCCAGTGCCGCCAATGATGATGCGCTTTCGCGTCTCAATGAATTGTTTCCTGAGGATGAGTCGAGCGGTTTCGTCCCCAACAACCAAGACATTACCTCGATCCTCAATCGCCTCTTGCCTGATGAAGACGCAGGCGGCGGTAGCAACGGCAGCAGTACGGTTTTGCCGTCTTCCAGCTCGGGCCGTCGGCCTCACGTCGGCAGCGAGGGTCAGCCAGCGGCTTCAGGCTGGGCCGTCTTCTTAGCGAAAATCGCCGATGAAGGCCGTCGCCAAAAAGCCCTGCCGCTGATCATCGAAATGGCCAAGATCACGCCCGAAGAAGCCGAGGTGTTGTCGAAAAAAGTCATCATTCCCGTGCTCAAGGGCGCCAGTCAGGCCGATGCCGAGGCCGCCAAACAAAAGTTTGCCAAAATCGGCATCCTGGCGCGCATCAAGGGTCCCGAATAAGATCTAACGCAGTGGCGCCGTACGGCGCCGCTGACCTGAACCTGCCGTGTTACCGCCACCCTCGCCATTGAATCTGTACGGACTCACCAGCGATGAACTGGCACGTGCAGCGCAATTTGCCATGCCGGTTGGACACGGCATCGCCCACGCGTTGTATCCACAGGTGATGCGCGATGGACGTTATGCCCCTGAGGCCTTTCCCATCAGCGCCATAACCGCTACCACCTGGCGTGAAAATTTTCATGCGCCGCTGCTGCGCGTCATCACCCACGTCGATGAAGAGACCACCTCAGGCATCACCGCCAAGGCGGTGTTCGCCACGCATGACGGTTATGAAATCGAAGCCGTTCGCATTCCCATGCATGTCGCCGACGACGGCACCATGGAGCACACCATCTGCATTTCCTCGCAGGTCGGCTGCAAGATGGGCTGTACGTTTTGCGAGACCGGGCGCATGGGACTGCTGCGCAACCTCACTGCCGGCGAAATCGTCTCCCAGGTCATCACCGCCCGCACGGTGCTGGGGTGGACGCCAAAGAACATCGTCTTCATGGGCATGGGCGAAGCGCTCGACAACTGCGACCAGGTGATCCAGGCGCTACACGTGCTCACCGATCGGCGCGGCCTGCATTATAGCCAAGAGCGCATCACCATCTGCACCAGCGGCCATGCCGAGGGCATCGCGCGTATCGCCGCGCTTGGCTGGAAGCGCCTCAATCTGTCGCTCAGCCTGAACGGTGCGACCGACGAGCTGCGCTCACGCATCATGCCAGTCAACCGCAAGACGCCGCTGGCCGAATTGCAGAGCATCCTGGCGGCTTATCCGCAACGCCGCAATTTCACTCTGGGGGTCAATTACTGCCTGTTGCCAGGGCTCAACGATACGCGCGCCGATGCCACACAGGTCGCGGCGTTCTGCCAACCACTGGGGCGGGTCCTGCTCAATCTGATCCCTTACAATCCGGGCAATGCTCCACTGACGCGCGCACCCAGCGAAGACGAAATCGAAACCTTTCTCGGCTGGCTGCGCGACGATGGCCTGCCGGTGCGCCGCCGCATCACCAAGGGTCGCACCATCATGGCCGCCTGTGGGCAATTGGGAAATGTCGACCTGCGACCCAAAAAAGCCGCCAAGCCACTTGTTGAAATAGCACCGATCTAGTCGATGTCGTCGCGCGATGGTAATGGCGGCAAAGCCCTCAATGCTGTCGCCCATCATGCGTATCGCTGTCCTTGGCCTTGGTCTCATCGGCTCCATTTGGGCGCGGCATCTGCATGCCGATGGCCATCAGGTGCGGGCCTGGAACCGTAGCCACAAGCCACAACAACCGGGCTGGACGGATGATGCCTGCGAAGCCGTGCGCGATGCCGAAGTGGTGCTGGTGGTCGTCGCCGATGGCGCCGCTGTCCTGGCCGTGCTCGAACAGGTGCGCGGATCACTGGCACCGCAGGCGATCGTCTGCCAACATAGCACCATCGGCTGCGATGAGACCCTCGCCGCCGCCCAGCTGGTGCGCGCCGCCGGAGCGCGCTTCATCGACATGCCCTTCACCGGCAGCAAGCCTGCCGCTGAACAACGGCAAAACGTGTTCTTCGTCGCCGGCGAGGCCGCCGATGCGGCGCTGGTACAGCCGATCTACGCCCGCTTGGCCAAGGCGCAGCTGACGGCCGGCGCTGTCGGCCAGGCGACCGCCATGAAGCTGTCGTTCAACCTCATGTTGGCCAACCTCAACCAGGCCATGTGCGAAGCGCAGGAGCTGGCGCGCCGCGCCGGCATCAGCGCCGCCACGTGGTTCGCCGCCCTCGACTTCAATGTCGGCAAGTCGCCCTATGCCGATCTCAAAAAGCCGAAATGGCTGGCCGGCGATTATAGTCCTCAGTTCGCCGTCAAACACATGGCCAAGGACGTGCGTCTGGCGCAGCGCCTGGCCGCCCAACACGCCCTGCCCATGCCACTGACCGCCGCTGCCGAAGCGACTCTCACCGCCGCCGAAGGCCGTGGCCTCGGCGATCTCGATTTCAGCGCCATCCTCACCCTGATCCGCGAACCAGGTTCATGAGCATCTATCGTACGGTTTTCCGTCCCGCCCTGTTCGCCATGGATGCCGAGCACGCCCACGAGCTGGCCATCACCGGCATGCGCCTGGGCTCACGCTGCCCGCGTCTGTGCCGCGAAATCCGCAGTTGGCTGCAAGTCACCGATCCGCGCCTGGGGCAGACGGTATTCGGCCGCCACTTCGCCAACCCCGTGGGCCTGGCGGCGGGCCTAGATAAGAACGGCGTTGCCATCGAAGCCCTGGCGGCGGTAGGTTTTTCGCACCTCGAAATCGGCACCGTCACCGGCCAGTCGCAACCGGGGAATCCGCAGCCACGCCTGTTCCGCCTGCGTGACGACGAAGCCATCATCAATCGCATGGGCTTCAACAACCGTGGCGCCGAGGCCCTGTTGACCAATCTAACCGCACATTTTTCGCCGGTGGGCGGACCCCGTCGCCCACCCTGCGTGCTAGGCATCAACCTCGGCAAATCCAAGGTCGTCGACAATGCCGAGGCGCTGGCCGACTACGAAGCCTCGATCCGCGCCGTTGGCCGCTATGCCGATTATCTCGTGATCAACGTTTCCAGCCCCAACACTCCGGGCCTGCGCGATCTACAATCAGAAGCCGCGCTGCGCCCGCTGCTGGCCGGGGTCCGCGCCTGCGTTGATCGGGCCGCTGCCGGCACGCCGTTGCTGCTGAAGATCGCCCCCGATCTCAGCGACGCGGGGATTGATGCGGCAGTGGATGTGGCGCTCGAGACCGGCTGCGACGGCATGATCACCACCAATACCACCATCGGCCGCACCGGCTTGGCCGAGAATCCCGCCCGGCTGGCCGCGATCGGCGCCGGCGGCTTATCCGGTCGGCCGGTGCGAGAACGCTCGACCTATGTTCTGGCGCGCGTCGCCCGGCGCATCCGCGCCCAGCCCAAGGCCATGCCGGTGATCGGCGTCGGCGGCGTCGATTCAGCGGCCAGTGCTTGGGAAAAAATCACCAACGGTGCCAGCCTGGTGCAGGTGTATTCAGCGCTCATCTATCACGGCCCGCTGCTGGTACGGCAGATCAACCACGGGCTGCTGGTCAAACTAGCGCAAGCCGGTCTCGGCTCTCTTTCCGAAGCCGTCGGCCGCGATCTATAATAACTCTTCGCCAAAGACCGGCGCAGGGCGATTTTCAGCATGCATCGGGCGATACTCAGCAGTAGGCTCGGGTATGCCCGGCCTCCATACCTATCGACCCACTCATCCCGTTTATCGCAAGCTAGCGGTAGTCACCGAAGGTACGCGCGACATCTACCGTAATAAAACTGCGATGGGGTTGCTGCGCTTTCGCCCAGAAGACGTGCTCTGCGTGCTGGATTCAAATTACGTCGGTACCGACCTGTCTTCGATGCCCGGTATCGACACGCAGATCCCGGTGGTCAGCACGATTCGCGACGTTCTCGATCTCGGCGTCGAATGGTTGGTGATTGGCGTCAACACGCCGGGCGGCTCGCTGCCGGACTCGATCCGTCCCTTAATTTATGAAGCCATCCGCAACCGCATCGGCATCATCAGCGGCCTGCACGAAAGCGTCAACGGCGACCCGAACCTGGTCTCGCTGGCAGCCCGCTATGCCGTCGAACTGGTCAATCTGCGCGCCACTCCTGATGATCGCATCGTCTCGACCGGCAAGGCGCGTACGACCAAAGCCTTTCGCGTCCTGACCGTCGGCACAGATGCCAATATCGGCAAAACCACCGTCGCCCTGATGCTCGAACGCTACATCAACAGCATCAAAAAATATCACACTATTGCCCGTTTCGTCTCGACCAGCCAAGACGGCATCCTCATCACCGGCCGTGGCGTGGCGGTCGATCGCATGATCTCCGATTTCGCCGGCGGCATGGTCGAGCAGTTGGTATTGTCGAATGATCGCGGCCATGACGTGCTGCTGATCGAAGGGCAGAACTCCATCCTCTCGCCGTGCTACAGCGGCACCGCCATCAGCCTGCTGCACGGCTCATGCCCGGATGCGATGATCCTCTGCCACAACCCGCGCCGCACCCTGCTGCGCCACACCGATGCGCCGGTGCCACCGCTAGCGACCTATATCGACCTCTATGAACGCGTCCTGGCACCGGTGCATCCAGGCAAGGTCGTGGGCATCGCCCTGAATACGCTCGAGATGAACGATGCTGAAGCAGCGGCGGCGATTGCCGCGGCTGGCGAAGAAACCGGCCTACCGGTGGCCGACCTTCTCCGTGAGGGCCCCGCGGGCTGCAAACGCCTGGCCGATGCAATTCTTGCAGCACGCCTTCAGCAGCGGGCGCAGCGCAAAACCACGCCCAAACAAAAAGCTACGTCAAAGCCAAAAGCCACGCCCAGGCCAAAAGCCACGGCCAAGCTAACCGGCAAGGCCATGGCCAAAGCCCCCGCCAAGGCCCCGCGTAAAGCCGCGCCCAAGCGCGTTGGTAAAACAGTGGCGAAAGGTGTGCGCTAATGGCGTGGCGCAGCGCCGTCATCGGTCTGGCGATGGCGATGCTCAGCAGTGTTTACGCCGCTGAGCACGCTGCGCCTCCAGGACCTAAGGTGATGCCCGAAGTCGGCAAAGACCTTTTGCATGGCTTTCCCTTACTACCCAAGCCGATGGCCACCCCCGCGTCTGGGCTGGGCACACTCGAAGAACTCGCTCCGGGCGTACTCATCGTCAAGGGCAAATGGGTGGTCCTTGCCGGGACCATCAACATGGATCAAGGGCCGGTCGATGGCCTTGAAGTGCTAGCGTGCCTGAAAGACGGCAAGAATCACGAAGCGCTGATTCGCCTCGACACCACCCTCGGCCAGTTGGTGAAAGCCGCTAGCATTGCCGCCCTAGGCCTTGGCGATGGCCAGCCTGCCGACGAAAGCAGTGGCGTGCCCGCCCGTGGTACACCGGTGTCGCTCACCGTACGTTGGCAAAACGCAGCCAAGGAGTGGCTTGAAATACCGGCGAGCTCCCTGGTCCGTGATCGCATCGTCGATCAGCCGTATCCGGCCTTACCGTTCGTCTATGTCGGCAGCCGTTTTCAAACCGTCTTCACCAACGGTCCCGATGGCAAAGCCCAAGCACGTGAGATTTTCATGCTCGACGCGACGCGTTCGGTAGCCGTGATTTTCGACGAACCCGACGCCCTGCTCGCCAGCCCGCTGCCGGGGGCGAGCTTCGATCAGCGTTTTGAAGCTTACAGCGGTGCTTGCCCACCCGCCGGCACGCCGGTGCAACTGGTGCTCGGAGTGGCAACCCTGCCCCTGACGCTGACTCTGGCCGCTGATGGCAGCCTGTCGTCTGGGACAAAAATCCTCGACGATGCCGCCTTGAGCAAACAGTTGGCTGGCGCATTTGCCACTGCCCCATTGCATGCCGTCGGCGTCACCGTTGCGACTACCACCGCCCATGCCCATGATGTGGCTGCCCGGGCGCGCATCGTGGCGGCAGCTGCTGCGGCTGGCGTATGGGTGGTGCCGGTATTCGTGCTCGCGCCGTAACCGCTCGCAATGATGATTGAAGAGCGCATGGACCCGTTCGCTGCCCGTCGTCGCCTGATACATCTTTTGCAGCTCGCGCATGCCGGAGAGCGCGCCGCCGCGCATGCCTATCGCGGACATTGGCGCTCATTGCCAGATGGCACCGAACGCGAAGCGATTCGGCGCATTGAAGAAGAGGAGTGGGATCATCGGCGGATCGTCTTGGCGATGCTGCATGATCTGGGCGCCCAACCGCAGGCGCTGCGCGAGACGCTGATGGGTGCCTTGGGCCGCGCGTTGGGAGCTCTGTGCCACGTCAGCGGCTGGTTCGCCCCGATGTATGGCGCCGGCAAACTCGAAGCGCAAAACGTCAATGAATACACCACCGCTGCTGGGTTCGCGTACACGGCGCAGGTGCCACAACATGTCGAGGCGTTGCTCGCCATGGCCACCGTCGAACGCGAACACGAAACCTGGTTTCGCCAGCGCTGTGAAAAGCACTGGCTGGCGCGCATCATCCCCTTGTGGCGAGTGCCGGTATGTGCCGAGACGTCAACCCTTGCCGAGCTCACGCCCGCGCGCCTCGGCAGCAGCTAAAGCGCGCGTGATCAGGCCCGCATGATCAGCGGCGGCCAACACCGCCAGAGCGGCGGCGGTGGTGCCACCGGGGCTGGTGACTTTTTGCCGCAACGCCCCCGCCTGAGCCACACCCTGTTGCTGCAGATACGCTGTCGCACCACTGAGCGTCTGGCCCACCAGCAAGGCAGCTTCATCGGCGCTGAAACCCAGCGCCTGGGCGCCGCCCATCAGCGCTTCGGCAAAGGCGAACACGTAGGCCGGCCCCGAGCCGCTTACGGCGGTGATCGCGTCCATGCGGCTTTCATCCGCCACACGCAAAACTTTTCCGCACGGCGTGAACAACGCCTCCGCTTGACGGATATCGACGTCGCTGGCATTGGCGCCCTTGCACAAGCCGACCATGCCCTGACCGATCGCCAACGGGGTATTGGGCATGGCGCGGACGATGCGCGCGCCGGCAGGCAGCCAGCTCGCCAATGTGGCGGTAGTGGTACCGGCGAGGATCGAGACAAGGATTTTTTCAGAGGTCCACGCCGCCGCCAACGCCGGCACCACCAACGCCGCTTTCTGTGGCTTGATGGCCAAGACGACGATGTCACTAGCGACCACCGCCGCGGCATTGTCGGTGGTGGTGGCCACCCCGAGGGCAGCGAAGGCCGCCAGCTTTTCAGCCGTGGGCCCCGATACCGTCAGGCGCGGCCGCGGCTGCACCGCCACCAGGCCTTTGACCATAGCCATGGCCATGTTGCCGCCGCCAATGAAAGAGATCGAAGTCAGGCTCATGATTCACCACACGGAAGTTGAAGACACACCGCCATCACGCCGGCGAAATGCGCGTCCATTTGACGCCGACGCGGTTTTTCGCCATCCACGGATTCACCGCGTCACGCCAGCGCAGGTAGTGCGCGGTCTGCTGATGAGCGGTAAAATCGGCTGGCGTGCGGTAGGCTTCGTACAGATGAAAGCAGTTGGGATCGTCATTGGCCTGGGCTACGTCGAACTGCAAACAACCTGGTTCCAAACGGGTGTTGTCGGCATTGTCGTGACTGGCGTGGATGAACGCCGTCCGCTGCTCAGGCTGCACATGGATGGTCACGGAGACGATATAGGTCATGAAGGGCACACCGTAAGCGCCGCCAGCGCTTGGCGCAGGGCGGCAGGGAGTTCGATCTTGCTGCGGGTGGCGCAGTCGATGGCAACGTGCGTCTGAGTGACGCGGGCGCAAGATTCTTGACCCCGAAGGAAGTCAACGTGCACGGTGTAGCTGCTGGTGCCGATGCGCCCGGTGATGACGTTGATGGCGACCTCGTCGCCATGGCGCAACGGGGCACGGAATTCGCATTCCAGATGCACATAGGGCAGGGCTAGTTCGCCGCCACGCACCAGCGCCGCCAGGTCGATGCCTACAGCTGCGAGAACTTCCTCATAGGCATGATGGGCGAGAGTCGCGATGTGCGGGCCGAAAACCACGCCAGCGGCGTCGCAATCGTCGATAAGCATACGCCGGTTGATCGTGGGCATGGCGTGCATGCTAGAGCCCCTGTGAGCGCTGAGAACCACGTATGGCAGGCGGACATCGCCCTGGATATTCCAGGCCGCGAATCGTACAGCTATTTGCTACCGCCGGGTGTCACGGATCTGGCCGTCGGCACCTGTGTCACCGTGCCCTTTGCCGGACGTAAAGCCTGCGGCTTCGTCTTGGCCGTCGAACAGCGGCCCTTGCCCAGCGAGTACGCCCTCAAAGCCATCAGCGCCATCAGTCCCGAGGTGCGCCTGCCGCCGGGTCTGGTGGCGCTGATTCGTTGGGGCGCGCGCTATTACCGCTGCGCGCTGGGCGAGTTCCTCGCCGGGGCAGTGCCGGCGCCGGTACGTGATGGCGCGCAACAAGAACGCACCTGGCTGGTGGCGCCGGTGCCTGGATTC
>JAYVTR010000157.1:0-7249 GCA_043788625.1 Planctomycetota bacterium | reverse complement strand
CTGCATTAGCACAAGTGAAATCGGTGGTTTTAATTATGAGAAAGTCCGAGTGTATCAAACAATGCTGTAATGGGTTATGGCATTAACCGAGGGCCATTGCCACGCGGGCGGTGAAGTCGTCAGCAAGGGTAGTACTCGTGGCGGTGCGCAACGAGATGGTTTTACCGACGACCTCGTTCACCAGCAGATCCTGCACGCCGGCATCCGAAAATAGGCAGTTGCTCAGCATCATGCTGGTATGGAAATAGTCCGGCATCGCGCCGTTGCCGACAAAGCAGATTGGCGAGTTGCGCAACGTCGAATTGCTGATGGTGCAGCTATCTACTGGTGTGCCGATGCTGAGCAGCGGCTGTCGTTCGGCATGGATGACCCGCACATGGTCAAAGACCAATTGTTCCTGCCGTGGCACTACCGCCCCTGGATAATACGAGCGGCTATACCAATCATTATCGCAGTGTATGGAAAAGCCGATACGCGGGTTCTCTAGATAGATATCGCGGAAAGTCACCCGACGGACACCGGCGGTATAGATGGCCTCCGCTTGCACCATGACCCAGGTGATACCATCCAGTACCTGCGCCCCGCTGGTATGCGACGGCGGTGTCATTGAACGCAACAGCTCGCCGTCGGCCTGCGCCCGGACGCGGTAGAGGCGACCGTGCGATACCACGCTATCAGACTTTTGCACCGTCATCCCCGTCTGCCAATCAATCCACCCACCTGCAAGCAACCGCGCGAAGAATCCGACACTCACCTCCGGCTTCAGATCGTGGCATTTTTCGATCAGACCATCCTCGATCCAGCCCAGTTCGGGATTACCGGTGTCGTAATCGTGTGCATTCAAGGCAATGGCATCATCGAGGGTGCTGAACACGCCGTTGCTGATACGGAAACGTTTTCCTCGACCGAGGTGCACACCGTCCTTGCCGCCGTGAATGATCACATCATCGATGATCAGGTCGGTGAAGGTGCACACCTGGATGCAATATTGCTGGCGACCGAGGTCGAGGCAGCGAAAACGCTCGATGCGCAAGTCGTGCACATAATGGAATGCCAGCTGGCCGCGCAGACCAAATATCTCGTGCGTGCAGTGATCCATGCCATTGACGACGATACTCAGACCGATGACGGCGATACCCCTGTCCCACATCTTGGTAAGGGCGCCCTTGTTCAGCAACACATGCGAAAAAGGCCCCAGCTCATCGACTTTCTGCAGACGCACGCCGTTGGCGAATTGCACGGTCGTGTGACTGCCGATATACACGGTTCCGGCCATGGCATAGGTCCCAGGGCGGTTGACCTGCACCGTTCCGCCCTGATCAACAGCGCGTTGCAGGGCCTGTTGATTGACCACACCACTGGCCTCTGGAGCAAAGCCGTAGGTAGCGGCGTCGGCGCCGGTAATGAGCAGACTGGGGGTGAGATGCATGGGTACTCCACCTCCAGTCTAGTACCTTCGGCATTCAGCGCTGGCGACGGTCTGTGCAATCAGTTGCACACTTTATTTGCCACCCATCGCCGCCCAGCGCTGCTCAGCGTTGAGCGCGCAGGCTGGGTGCATCGATCCACGTTCCTTCGATGTGCAGCGTATACGGCTTGGCCAGCGGCCCATATTCATGACGGTGCAGGCGATTGGCCAACAGATCGAAAGCCACCAGGGCACAGGTCTCGCGCGCCTGCTCGATGCCAGCGACGCCGTTGCCAGGATAAGTATCAAGCGCGACAAAGCCCAGTTCATAGGGAATCTGCTGACCGCTTTTGCGCAGCAGTGGCAATAGCTGCGGCGAAAAAGCGATGACCACGTCGATGCGTTCAATAGCGATCCACGCCGCTAGCGCGCGCCCGTCCTGGTCACCGCTCAGCGACAAAGGCCGGACCGGAGCTTCGCCGCCGAAATCGAAGGCATGGCCCCAGCCGGTAAGGTTGGCTTCGCGCGTCGCCCAGCGGGTCCACGCATCGATGACCAGGCCCGGTCGGCGATAGCCGCGTAGCGCGGCCTCGCTGAGCGCCACTTGCAGATGTTGGGCGTAATTGGCGGTGACGCTGGGGAAGTAGCGCATGCGTGGCGCACCCGAAACGCTGACGCAGGCGAACTCGGTCCACGGCAGGTCGAGCTGATCCTGCTGCACCATGCCGGTACCCAACAGCAGGCCCCGCACTCCGCGGGCAACCAAGCGTGCCCCGGCCGCACGCTGTTCAGTAGCGGTAGTGGTCAGGCTGAGGTATTCCAACTGATAGCCCAGCTCGGCACAACGCACCTCCAAGGCGGTCTGGCGGTCGCCGGCCGCGCCACGACGCCCAGCCGGCCAAGTCGACACATAGACGACCGTATCGGTGCGTGCATGTGATCGCCGGCGATCCCGATAACTGGCGAGCGCGCCCAGCAATGGATCCGGTCGATAGCCTAGATTCGCCGCCGCCGCCGTCACACGCTGACGGGTGGCGGTGCTGATGCACGGATCACCACGCAGAGCCCGCGACACCGTCGATGTCGAGCAGCCCGCGACGAGCGCCACATCGCGTAGGAGTACCGGCATGGGCAAGTATCGTGGCCCTTAACTAGCTGACTCAACCCGCACCCCTACCAGTAAACAGTTCGACAGTGCGTCCGGATCCGTCGCAGGCGATTGAGCGAGTGGCCTGCGATTTCCTTGCCTTGCACGCAATCGATGCCTATTGACGTACCGTCGGATAAATAGGTCGCCGTATCGGCAAATTGTCGTTTTCCGTTGTACTCGCGGACGCTGCTGTGGCCATTGGTCATTACCAATGGTCGCTTTTTTTACCCGGATGGTGCCTTTGTGGGGTATTCTACCGCCACAAAACTACCACCGCCTTGTATAAGGTGAGTGCAGCAGAAAGGAGCAGCCATGCCACGTCGAATCGCCTTTACCCTCATCGAACTCCTGGTGGTGATTTCAATCATCGCCGTGCTGGCAGCCATGCTCTTGCCCGCCATCGGCATGGTTCGAGATGCCGCCCGCAGCCAGGTCTGCCAAAGCAACCTGCGGCAAGTCGGCATGGCCGTGAGCACCTATGCCGGCGATGCGGACGGACTCATCCCGCCGTCGAGCCGTCCCGCGTGGACTCCTATCGATCCGTGGTCGTGGCTCATCTGGGGGTGGCGTGGGGCCATTGAACAAGGCCGTTATCTCGGCAATGACCAGGTCGGCGGCAGCGGCAATTATTGCAAGACCCTGGGCTGCCCGGTGCAACAACGTGATGCACGAGGGCCGGTCAATCCGGATGCGCTGCACGGCAGCCTGTTCAATACCGCCGGTTGGGCGACCTATTCCAACAATAGCCGTCTCACCAGCATCACTTCAACACCCGTGCAACCTGATGCGGGTACGGTGATGGGCCTGATTGGCCATCCGTCAGAAGTCTATTACGCCTCGGACGGCTATTGGACGATCAATAATTGGAATTCGAGCTCATCGCCCGCCAATGTCTTGACCTATCCCGAAGCTCCCCACCGGCAGCGTATCTCGGTCCTCTATCTCGACGGCCATGTCACCTCTTTGGCACTGTCGTGGTGGCAGGCGAATGCCCCGGCGTGGAATACCGTCGGCAGCGATACGCGGACCATGTGGCTGGGAAATCTTTGAATGGTTTGTCCACCCCTTCCGCTTGAGGAACCTGCATGTCCCGACTCCTTGCGCTCATCATCCTGCCACTGGCCGTCTATGCCGCCGAGGTCGTGACTCCACGTGTCGGCGCCGGCAGCGAATACGATGGCGTGACGCTGACGGATGCCAAAGCCGTCACCATCGCCGAGCTGCCCGCCAAGTTGGTCATTGATGCGCGCATCCGCACCAAGCCCATCACCCCCGACCTGCTCGGGGTGGTGATCTCAGGCCGCGAATGTGATGACTTGTTCATGCATGGAACTGGAACACAAGTCACCGACGAGATGCGCGCCATTCTGCCACGTCTGCCATTCCATCTGGTGCGCATCGTTCAATACCACGATGCGTCGCTCTTCGGTGCCGATTGGAAATCGGCCATCGGGCCACAAGATCAGCGCCCGCTTATTCATTTTAATAGCTGGGAAAAGCTGCAACCCAATACCGCTGGCCCGATCGAGATGGTTAACGCCCTGCAAGGCGCCGATCCGGCTATGCGCATGGTGTGGACCGTGGATGTGCGCGCTAATGATCAGGCTGAGCTGGCACGATTTCTGATCAACACCGTGGAAAGCGGCGACCCATGGGCAGCCAAGCGCGTGGCCACCGGCCGTATCGCGCCGGTGCCGGTCGTGCTGTGGGAATTGGGCAATGAAGTCGATTGGGTCGGCCCGAAACATGCGCTGTCATTGGATGATTACGTCACCGCCTGCCGCAAGGCGATGGTGGCGATCCGTTCGGTGGTGCCCGACGCGCATTTCGCACCGCACCTTGCCACCGCCCCATGGGCCTGGGAAGAGCGTTTCCATATCGACTGGAAAATCTGGCACCGGCGACTTCTACAGGAATTTGGCAACGACATCGACTACCTCGCCTTCCATCCCTATTATTTCGGCTACCCCACGAGCGTCATCGAAAGCTACATGGATGTGGTGCGCGATGACATCCGCAGCCTCACCGGTTCGTCGCGGATCAAGCTCTACATCAGTGAGCACGGCGTGTGGCCGGCGGCAGCCAAAGGCGAAAAGTGGGAGACCTCATGGTGGCAGACGCACGGCATACCGGGGTGCTTGAGCACCGCGCAGTTCCTCAACCGGGCCGCGGCCCGCCCCGATGTCGGGCCGGTGACTTATCACAATCTGTCTGCGGGTCCGTGGGGCATGGTCTACCGCGACAAAGAGAGCCAGCGTTTGTATACCACCGGCATCGCCGATCTCTTCGCCCTCTATGGCGCTTACCTCGGCGATCAGGTGGTCGAGAGCAACATGAGCGGTGTGCAAACCGATCCGCGCGCTGCCGATTGCAGCCTGACCTGTTTGACCACGCACACTGCCGCCGGCATGAATCTGATCCTGGTCAATCGCCTGGATGCCACGCACCGGGCGCTGACCCTCAGCTTCGCCGACGGCTCATATGATGTCGTGTCGAGCACCACGCTCACTGCCGCCAACGCCAACGCCCGCAACACTGCCGACGAACAACAGATCATCGTCACCACCTCGACCACGCCGGTGGTCAATCTCACCACTTATGATCTGCCGCCACGAGCGGTAGTCGGCTTACGTCTGCTGCGGCACTGACGGGCATGAGCGGAACGCTGCTGCCAAAATACCTGGCCCTGGCCAACGCTTGGCGGCAAGACATCCGCGAAGAGCGGTGGCACAATGGCGTGGCCTTACCCACCGAGCGCGAACTCGCGCAGCTGCATGCGGTATCCCGGCCAACGGTGCGCCAGGCCCTGGCACATCTCGAACGCGCCGGACTGCTGCGCCGCGAGCAAGGGCGTGGCACCTTCGTCGCCCATCAAGCCCACGAGCACCCCCTGCCGATCGGCGCCGTGCACTTGGTAGCGGCATTGCCTGGCAACCATCTGCTGAGCGATGACGGCATCATTCCCGCCCTGGCTGCTGAATTGGCGACCATCGCCAGCCCGACCTTCTCAAGTGTGCGCATCATCCGCGTATCGCCGGGTGAAACCCTGCTGGCGCGTTTATTAGCCAGCGGCTATCCGCACGCCTGCCATGCCGGCATCGTCTTCTATGGCCTGCAGCTGCCCACCGACGAGCTGCTGCGCCGCCTGCGCCGCGACCGCGTGCCGTGTGTCGTGATCGGCGATCCGGCAGGCCATGAATCAGTCGTGCAGGTGCGTGGCAATCATACCGCTGCTGCGCATAGCGCCGTCGGCCACCTGCTGGCGCATGGCCATCGACGGGTGGCCTTGTTGGACGGTCCATGGAGTCATCAACCGTGCCGCGCGCGGCGCGATGGCTTCCGCGCTGCCCTGGCCGAGGAGGGCCTCACCGGTACCGAGATCGAGATCAGCGGTTGGGATCGTCACGCCACCGCCCGCGCCCTGCGCCAAGCCTGGCTCACGACCGAGCGCCCGACCGCAGCCGTGGTCTTTGGCGATCGCGGCACTGCCGGCGTCTTGGATGTGGCGCGCGATTTCGGCTTACGCATTCCTGCCGATCTGGCACTGATCGTCATCGACATCCCCCCTCAGTCCCTGCATCTGGCAGAAGTCCCGCTCACTGCCTCTGTCCCATCATTCACCAGCTACGCCGCCGCGGTGGTCAACGCCCTGCAGCAACAACTGCCAGCGCGGATCATTCACGTGGATGAACGCCTGGTGATTGGCCGCTCATGCGGCTGTGTCGAGCGACCGCGTCAGACCGACTGAAGACGAATTGGCTAACAGTGACCCGCCTTCAGTATCTCGCCCGTGCATGTGAAAATAATTTACCCCTGACCTGCGGGTGGAAAATTACTCTTCTGTTTCTGGCAAAGGGCGAATGAAAGCCGATCCAATCAGTTCCATGCGAAGAAAATGGAGACCGAAGCTTTTCAATCAATGAAATGCATCGACCTGTGTTTTTCTTAGCCGCGAAAATGCTTCGACAACCGCGGTCCATCCTGATCCGCATAGGTGTTGCCACATTCCCCATACAGCCGCGTACACGGTTGCTGCAGGGTTTCGTAGGCCATGGCCGCAATCGGCTGGCCGTGACGCAGGATCAGGTCGTCGGTGTGCGGGCGAACTTCGAGTACCGCCGGCAGGCCGACGGTGCGGCCTTGGCGCAAGCCCCAGCCCGGATCGAAGAAGCCGGCATAGTGGGCACGGAAATCACCCGCTGTCGGATCGTAAGGCACCATTTCACAGGCCAGATCAGCGGGCACCGCTACCCGTTCACGAGTCACCAGAATATAGAAACGATCCTGCTCCAGATACAGGTAACCACCGGCCGGGCGCGAGACCGGCTCAAAGAAATCAGCCGAGGCGTGCTGACCGATGTTGGCTAAAACCAGCGGCTTGTGCGTGCGCTTGGCGACGAAGCCGACGACGGGGCGCTCAAGGTCAGCGCCCATCACCAGCCGCCCATCGAACAAATGGCTGGCCGGCGCCGGCGTGCCGGCAGCGGTGAACAGCAAGGGCTCAACGGCGTGGCGCGCGGCCAAGGCCGCCTGGCCCCACACCTGCCGCTCACGGAAGACGATGATCTGGTTGAGCGCCACGCCAGCCTGGGCGACGATATTGAAACTGCGCGGGATCAGCTCGATCCACAGCTCACCGTGGTAACCGATGGGAATGCGATCATAGCGTGGACTGCCGTCTGACAGTACAC
>JAYVTR010000156.1:0-8340 GCA_043788625.1 Planctomycetota bacterium | reverse complement strand
AACGGCAAAGGCGACGATTTGTTCGATATCCGTTACTTTAATCGGCACCAGAGTGCCGAGGGTCGCCATACCAGGATTACCCGGGGCAATAAATAATTGTGCGACGCGTGGGCTGTCCTTTAATTTCCAAGCTAGTGCGTGTTCACGAGCGCCATTACCGATAACCAAGACCTTCATGCGTGCATCTCCGAGATGCGGGATCGTGGTCAGTTGGAGCGGGGCGCAAACGATTCACTGCCGACTACCTACGAGGTCTATCCGAGTGAGACGTTCATTTTCGAAAACTGGCAAAGATTTTTATCCAACCAGGCGCATTGTGATTCTGAGGCTGTCCGCACCTCCGGCTGGTAGACCTGTGGGCTGATGAATCAGGCGTCAGCCAGATCAGCCGGCTTGTAAATCAGGTAGCTAGTGGACCAGATGGCTAGTGAACCAGGTGGCTAGTGGACCAGGTAGCTAGTAGATCAGGTTGCAGGTGGATCAGGGGGCAAGTCGACGACTTTTTGCTTCAAAAGCCGACCAACCTTAAATTTAACGACTCGGCGGCGACGCACAGGAACCTTTTCCAACGTTTTGGGATTCAAAGCGGTTCGTGCCTTACGCGTGACTGTTTCAAATACGCCGAAGTCACGAAACTCGAGCCGATTACCGGCTGATAGTTCAACGACGATTTCATCCAAGAAGGCCTGGATGACCGACAATGCCTGAATCTGTCCCAAATTTAAGCGATCCGCAATACGTTCGGCAATTTCACGCTTAGTGATTGTCGTATTCGGTTCGTCATGGTTGGCGGTCGTCATTATATCATTCATGGCGTTTCCTCGGCGGCGGGAGCGAAGCATCATCATCGGGGCGTGACGGCAGTTTTGCTGTTGAATTATACCCAATCTTTTGCTGCGTGGCAAGTTGAACCCTTCACAACAAGATTTGAGTATGGGTACGCTTGCTCAAACACCACAAATAAAGTACGGATAATTGTGTCGTTCTCGCTTTATGGTTCAAAGGTTGCAGCTTATGAATAAATAAAACAGGCTTGGTTGCCCAAACCTGTTTTTTTGAAACAGTCAGCGTGATGTGAGCAGATTAACTAGGCAATGCCAAGTATGCGCTGCAATTGTTTCTTATCAGGCGCACTACCGGCAAAGTCATCGAATGCCTTAGCCGCAGGGGTTATGAGGTGCTTGGCGATAAATGGTGCACCTTCCATGGCACCTTGGACCGGATCCTTCAGGCAGCATTCCCATTCCAATACCGCCCAGCCGCTGTAGCCGTACTGCGTCAGCTGAGAAAAGATGCGCGAGAAATCGGTCTGCCCATCGCCGAGCGAGCGGAAACGCCCGGCGCGGTCTTTCCAGCCCTGGTAGCCGCCATAAGCGCCCACCCGGCCGTTCGGGCGGAATTCGGCATCTTTCACATGGAAGCACTTGATGCGTTCGTGGTAGTGATCGATGTAGGCGCTGTAGTCCATGCCCTGCAGCACAAGATGTGAGGGATCGTAAAGAATATTGGCACGTTTGTGGCCCTTGAGAGCTTCCAACATCATTTCCAGCGAGGCACCATCATGCACATCTTCGCCGGGATGAACTTCCCAGGCCACATCGACGCCACAGGTTTCAGCGTGGTCGAGAATCGGCGTCCACCGCCGTGCCAGTTCGGCAAAGCCTTCTTCGACCAGGCCAGCCGGGCGCTGCGGCCATGGGTACATGGTATGCCACAGCAGGGCACCGGTGAACGACGGCATGGCGGTCAGGCCAAGATTCTTCGAGGCGGTCAGGCACAGCTTGACCTGCTCGACCGCCCAGGTGGTGCGCGCCTTGGGATTGCCGCGGACCGATTCCGGAGCGAAGGCATCGAACTGCTCGTCATAAGCCGGGTGCACGGCGACCAGCTGGCCCTGCAAGTGCGTCGACAGCTCGGTGATGGCGACCCCATTGGCTTCGGCAACGCCTTTCAATTCATCGCAATAAGCCTTCGATGAAGCGGCCTTGGCGAGGTCCATGGCGCGGCCGTCCCACGACGGAACCTGCACGCCCTTGTAGCCCAGCGAGCCGGCCCATTTGGTGATCGAGGACCATGAGTTGAAGGGGGCTTCATTGCCCATGAACTGGGCGAGGAAGATGCCGGGGCCTTTCATGCCCTGGGCGGGAGTCTGCGAAATTTTAGCTTTGGCCATGGTTTTCCTAAGGCGATGGATGGTTGTGAATTACAGTCCGGCGTTTTTGCCGGCGGCTTTCTTGCTGCCTTTGAGCACATGCCCGGTGGCCGGCTGCGAGCGATCCACGTTCACCCATTTGTGTTTTTTGACTGACATGATCGCCGCATCGAGTACTTCTTCAGTGGCCACGCCATCGGCGAAGTTGGGGCGGAATTCCTTCTTGGTCTTGAGCGACACCAGGAAATCGGCGAGGGTGTTGATGAAGGTGTGCTCGTAACCGATGATGTGGCCATCAGGCCAGTAATTCCCGGCATAGGCGTGGGCGCCACCGTTCATGCACATGATGGTGCGGAAACCCTGCACCCGTGCTTCATCGCTGCTGTCGAAAAATTCGAGCTCATTCATGCGCTCGAAATTCCACACCAGCGAACCCTTGGTGCCATTGATCTCGATGCGGTTGTAATTCTTGCGGCCCATGGCGGCGCGGGTGGCTTCGTAGCTGGCCACGGCACCGTTCGACAGTTTGGCGAGGAACAGGAAGGCATCATCGACATCCACCGTGCCCTTACCCTTGCCATCCATATTTTTACGCGTTTTGATGAAGGTCTCGGACATGCCGCAGACCTCGGTGAATTCGAGGCCGGTCATAAAACGCGTCATGTCGATCAGATGCGCGTTCAGATCGCCATGCGCGCCCGAACCGCAGGTCTTCACGTTCATGCGCCAGGTATACGGGCAGGCATCGTCGATCAGCCAATCCTGCAGGTAGACGGCGCGCACGTGGCGGATCTCGCCAAGCTTGCCATCAGCGATCAACTGGGCGGCGGTGGTGGCGGCTGGAGCGCGGCGGTAGTTGTGCCAGATGAGATTGGGGACTCCGGCCTTCTTGGCGGCGGCGGCCATCGCCCGGGCTTCCTTGGTGGTCATCGCCAAGGGCTTTTCGCACAACACGATCTTGCCGGCTTTGATGGCCTTCATGGCCAGGTCATAGTGGCTGTCGTTGGGCGTGCCGATGTCGATGATGTCGATGTCAGCGCGCTTGATGACAGCGTCGGCGTCGGTAGAGGTCTCTTCCCAGCCGAGTTCCTCAGCGGCTTTCTTCACCGCCGCATCTGTCCGACCTACCAGGACCTTACGGTTCAAGGTGTACGGGGAATTTGGAAAAAAATGACCGACCTGGCGATAGGCATTCGAATGGGCGCGGCCCATGAAGGCATAGCCGATGAGGGCGACGTTTAAGACTGGCTTGGTGGCCATATATGTTTCCTCGGCAGCTGGAAAAAAAGTTGCGGCCGGCACCCTGCCATGGAAGCGCTTCCTCGCAAGTCGGAATGGTGATCTCGCTTCGCGCTGCTTTGCACCTTGTTTTTCAAGTTTTCCCCACCTCAGCGTGGCGGTTCGGCCAGATCGAAGCCTTCCCCGGCCAATTGCGCCCGGCAGGTGGCGATCAGGGCCATGGTCCGCTGTCCGTATTCCACATAGGTACGAACGCGCGCAATGGCTGGTGGCAGGTCGTGATGGGCACCACTGCCCAAATGCGGCTCGATAGAAAAACAACCACTGTAGTGGCGCGCCAACAAGTCCGTGATGATCCGCGCCAGATCGCCGTGGCCAGTACCCGGCCAGCACCACCGCCAAGCCCCATGACCGTCTATGAAGGCGTCTTTCACATGCACATGCGCGACATGTTCACGTACCCGGCGATAGAAATCCCAGGCCGACAAGCCGGGTTGTGAGCCATCAGCCAAAGGCGAGGCATCGCCGTCGCGGTCGTGCACCGCATTGCCCGGATCGAAGGCGAGTTTCAGGCCGGGGATATGACTGATGAGTTCCAGGCTGAAACGCGGTCCCAGGCCGCCCCAGTTGTTGCAATTTTCATGTACCGGAGTGATGCCAGCGTCGATGAATACGGCGCAGATCTCACGCAGCCGGGCAATGCGTTGGCTGCTTAACTGTTCTGACAGAGGTCGATTTGCCAACAATGGCCACGACATCAAGCGTACCAAACGGGTACCTAGCCGCTGCATGCGCGGCACGCAACGTCTAGCCTCGGCGAGACTGGCGTCGTCGGGATGGTCAAAACGCTTACCGCCATTGGCGATGGCACTGCCCAGGCACCACACGCCGACGTTGGCATCGCGCAGGATGCCGACGGTGCGGTCAAAGGCGTCCGCTTCCAGGTCATGGACAAAAGTGCCGTCGATTTTCCGCAGCTCGATATTGTTCCAGCCAAGGGCGTGGGTGGCGCGTATCTGCCCGGCCAGGTCGTCAGCGGCCTCGTCTGCGTATCCGGAAAAATGCATGGGATTAACGTCCATAGGTCGAGGAAAGGTTGGCCACGGTATCGGTGGTGGAGGTTTTGCGTCGCGAGCCGGCGACCAAGCGCTCATGCATCGCCAGGTGCTCGGCAACCGCCAGCGGCAGGGGTACCGTTTTACCGGTTTTGGCAGAGAGGATGATGGCATTGGCGATTTCCACCGCGTGCAGGCCTTCGGGTGCCGGCGCGATGAGCGGCGTGCCATCGAGGATCGCCTCGGCAAAATTGTTCAGTACTCCGGCATGCATGGTGGCTTCACCGCAGACTGGCACCTCGATGAGCGTGGTTGCCGGGCGCGCAAAGCCCTCGCTGGTGGTACGACTGTGGCTGGTGGTACCGACCTCGTTGCGCCACCAGCGGATACTCTCGCCTTCGACTATCACCAAGCCCTGCTCAGCGGCAATTTCCAGACGATTTACACCCGGAGATTCACCGGTGGTGGTGATGAACACCCCGGTCGCGCCGTCGGCCCACTCGAGATAGGCGGTGACGTCATCCTCGACTTCAATATCATGGAAACGACCGAAGCCGACAAAGGCGGTGATGCGAGCCGGTGAGCCGAACCACCATTGCAGCAGATCCAGGCGATGCGGGCATTGATTGGTGAGGACGCCACCGCCCTCGCCACTCCAGGTGGCGCGCCACCCGCCCGAGGCGTAATAGGCTTCGCTGCGGAACCAGTCGGTGGTGGTCCAAGAGATGCGATTGATGCGCCCGAGGACACCGCTGTGGATCAGCTCGCGCAGCACGCGGTTGCGGGGGATGGTGCGTTCATTGAACATCGCAGCGAAGACTTGCGCCGGTCGGGGCCGTTGTTCATAGGCGGCGATCAGGCGCAGGCAGTCGGCGACATGCACGCTCAAGGGCTTTTCGGTCAGCAGATGCAGGCCTTCCTGCAGGGCATCGATGCCGATCGTGGTATGGTCGTAGTGGGGGGTGGCGACCAGTACGGCGTCGACCAGACCCGAACGGATCAGCGCCCGGCTGTCGGCAAAGGCGAGAATGTCCGCGAATGGCGTCAGCCGCTGCGGGTTGACATCGCAGATGGCAGCGAGGCGGACACGCGGACAGCGCCCTTCGAGGATATTGCGGCAATGACCGCTCCCCATGTTGCCGATGCCGATGATACCAAGGCGGATTTCCATGCCGCCATTCTATCAGTCGGGCAGCTGGCCTGCGCGTCTGGGAGAGGCATGAATCTGCCTCAGCGGATCATATCATGCCCATTTGGCACCGCCGGTACGGCGATACGCCGAGGGGATCATGTGCGTGGTGGCTTTGAATGAGCGTGCGAAATGACTGAATGAAACGAAGCCGCAGCGCAAGGCTATGGCGCCGATCGAATCGTCACTTTCACGCAGCAGGAGTCGCGACCGCGCCAAACGTAGCGTCAAGAGACGTCCGAGGATGGTTTCGCCGGTGGCCGAACGCATCAACCGGGCGAGGTGCGGCACCGAACAATGCGCCGCCTGGGCGATCATGGCCCGATCAAGTTGGTGCTGCAGATGCCCGCGCATGAAATCTTCGACGGCGGTCACCATCAGGGTCGTCGCCTGGGCGTTCAAAGTCGGCTTGAGGCCGGTGACGCTACGACTTTGACCGATCAGCAGGCGAACCAATAGGGCCGCGCACAGATGCCCGGAATCCTGGCCCTGTGGCTGCACCAATTCGGCGATCAAGGCGTTGAGATCGTCACGCAATGACAGCGGCAGGGTCAGGATGCGGTCGCAGATGAGATCAATGGCTAGTCCATGGTTGGCGAATATGGCGACCAGATATCCGGGTGCCTGGCCTCGGCAGCGCGGTTCACGCACCACTCCCGGACGGTAGAGCACCGATTGGCCGGGATGCAAACTGATGGTCTTGTCATCGAGGCGGGTATCGATGGTCCCATGTACGCACACATACCATTGATGCAGCGGTTGGGTGTGCGGCTCGATATGGTAGGTGCGACTCGCTTCGCGGTAAAACAGGTCGCGGATGGTCAGGGCCGCGTTCATGCCGGATGCAAGACGCCCTCACCCAGGGCCAGGCGCCGATCAGCCCGCTCGGCGATGGCGGGATCATGGGTGACCAGGATGACGCTTGAACCTTCGGCACGCGCCAGCCCCAGCACCAGATCCAAGACCACCCCGGCGGTCAGCGGATCCAAGTTGCCGGTGGGCTCATCGGCCAACAGCAGTGCCGGACGCGTCAACAAGGCGCGGCACAAGGCCACCCGTTGCCGTTCGCCACCGGACAGCGTGCGTACATCGGCGCGCTCACGGCTTTCCAGGCCCACGCGCGTCAGCAGTTCGCGCATGCGGGCGGTCGCCAGCACCGGCGCCATGCGGGCGGTGCGGCCGGCCATCAGGATATTTTCACCGACGGTGAATTCGGGCAGCAGATGGAAGGCCTGGAAGACGAAGCCGATGCGCGTGGCGCGCAGGCCGGCGGTGGCGGCGACCGAGCGCCCTGTGACTTCCTCGCCGTCGAGACGGATGCTGCCGGAATCGGGTCGGTCGAGCAAGCCCAGGCAATGCAGCAGCGTGCTTTTACCGGTACCGGATTGGCCGCGGATGGCCACGACCTCGCTGCCGTGAACGGTGAGGTCGAGTCCGCGCAACACCGGCAGGCCCGGATAGCCTTTGCTGAGCCCGCTGACCAGCAAACGCGCGGTGGCAGGAATAGAAGACGAGGCAGGGGTAGAAGCGGAGGCAGGGGTAGAAGCGGAGGCAGGGATAGGCGAATCGGTCATGCGCTCTCCCGCAGGATATCCACTGGCACGATGCGCGACGCGCGCCACGCCGGCAGGGCCACGGCGATGACGCCGACGACACTCATCACACCCATGAAGAACAGCGGGATCAGCGGATCGAAGCTGGTCGGGGCCTCGGGGGTGTAGATGACATCTTGAGGAAACAACGGCATGTTGAGGGCCTTACTCAAGGGGTTCAATCCCGCCAATGCACCCCAGCCGAGCAACCAACCGCACAGGCCGCCAAGCACGCACGCGGCGAGCCCGGCGAGCAGAAATGCCCCGGCGATGTCGCGTCGCCGCGCACCCAAGCCGAGCAGGACGCCGATGTCGTGGCGTTTTTCGGCGACCAGCGTCGAAAACACCGCATAAACGATGAATACCGCGATAGCCTGGATGGAAACCATCACCAGAGCCATGATATTGCGCTGCAGTTCCATGCTTTTGACCATGTTGCCACGTCGTTCGAGCCATGTGTCCACGCGCAGGCCGGTGGCATCTTGCACCACACCTGACAGGGGTTTGAGCGGGATATCGGGCGTCCCTTGGATGCGCCAGCCACCGATTTGCTTGGGCCGTCCGGCTTTGCCATTGTAGCCAGCCAGGACTTGCCCATGTCCCAGGGGGATGAGCACCGCAAAGCGATCGATCTCGAGAATGCCGGTGCCGATGGTGTCGGAGATCTCGCCGCTGATCTTACTACCGGTACCGGCCGCGACCTGCACCGGCATGCCCACGCGGATGCCACTGGAATAAAGCACCTCACGACCGGTGACGACACCGATCGGCGGCCGCTGGCGCGGGGCCATGGGCAAGGGACCACACCCGAGGGCGGCTGCCATGTCGAGTCCGCTGAGCGCTAAATTGGCGCGCCACGTGGGGGTGAGGAAACCGGTGCCGCGTTCGGTTGGCAACAACGGCGGAGCGGACAGATTTTCAACCGGCGGCGGATGCAGCATGCCTGGAGCTAAACGGCCGATGGCGGTATCAGCGGCCCAGTCGATGCCTTCAATGAATGCCGGCACCCCCTGATCGCTCTCATTGCGTGCCAAACGCGGCACCAGTAATCCATATTGCGACACAAAAGGGGCGATACGCGCTACACCGGGTACCGCGCTGATGGTGGCGCGA
>JAYVTR010000155.1:0-3198 GCA_043788625.1 Planctomycetota bacterium | reverse complement strand
CGCAGCAGAGGGCTGTCGGCAAAGGCTGTCGCGCCTTGCAGTTCGTCGGAAATAGCCTCGACCACGCGCAGGGCCATGGCGAGGTCCTGCTGGGGGGTCTTGCCGTCATTGCCCTCTTGCGACTGGAAGCGACCGCCGAAGTAGCCGTCATCCAAATCGAAGATGGCTTTGACCAACTTGCGGAAGTTGGACACCTGCTGCACCATCGAAGAACGCAGGCTATCGTATTCTGCCTGTGATTGGCTTAGTTTCTTCGACAATACGACTAATTCAGGCGATAACTGGTTCAGCTCGGCCATGTGCGGAATCTCCGAAAGAGCGTCCTACCCCCCGGGCCACGGGGTGCAAACATTGCCGCACCCCTGGCTGCCTCTGCCTGTAGCCAGGTCCGCGGCCTGGCCCGGTAGCTAAGTCCGCTGACTAGATCCGGCTACCTAGGTCCCGCTGCCAGGTCCGTCCTTGGCAGCTGCCAGCGGGTGGGTCAAATAGGCGCGTTCCCGCCGCGTTCCTACCGAGACTGCCCATGCTTACTGGCCTGCGTGCTGCCGACGCCCCTTTGATTCAACGCCTGGTACAAGGTGATATGAAACTATTGCTGCGTCTAGGAGCCCTGCTGCAAGACGGTTTGGCCGTCAGCGAGGCGGCCTTGCAGTCGCTGGTGGCCAGCGGTGCGGCTGGTGATCAAGCGATAGCCGGACACAAGGGCGGGCTGCTGCTCGATCGGCGCCTGAAAACCATCACCATCGCAGATTTCGCGGACCTCGCCAAGGATTATGCCCAAGACGACCTGATCCTGGCCACGGCTGCGGATGGCGTGCGCGTCATCGCCCTCAGCGACGAGGTCGGTAACCTGCTGACCGCCGCTTTGGAGCCGGTCGCCGAGGCCGCGCCGGTAGGCCTCAACGCCGTCGTCGCGCAACTGGCGCCCTCGCTGCGTGGCCCGGTCGAAGGACTGCTGGCGGCCCGCGCCGACGACCAGCGCGCCGCCGCCCTCGAACAGTTGCGCTATGCCATGCCGCCTTTGCCGGTGGTCTGCGAGCTGATGCCGATGCTGCTGGCCGACGGCGCGGAAATGGTGCGTGAGCGCGCCATCTCCCTGCTCATGGCCAGCGGTGCACACGTAGCCGTGGTCGACGCCATCCGCGCCATCCAGCGCGGCGACGATGTCGCACTCGCGCGCCAGGCCGAACCCGTGTCGCGCCTGCCGGCCGCTCAACAAGAACTGGCCATTGCCGCCGTGCTGGCGCAATTGTCGCGTGGACTTGCCACTCCCGGCTTGGTCGCCCTCGCCCGTGGCTTGGCGCCGGTATTGTCAAACCACGCCGGCCTCGAGCGTCTCTTCGAATTGCTGTTGCCGCGCAAGATCAGCTTGCTTGAACTGGTGCGAGCGCTGCAGCTGTACGATCGCGAGCGGGTCGACGCCTTGCTGACGCGCAATCTGGGCTTGGATGTCGATCAGGATGCGCATCTCATCGTGCTGCTGGCGGCGCCCACTGCTCCATCGCTCAACTCGTCACTCAACTCGTCAACAGCCTCGCCGACGGCCATCAAAGCCCTGCTGACCCGCGGTATCAGCCTGCTGTTGGCACCTGAACAGGCCCCGCGTGAGCGCATGGCCTTGGCCGCAGCTTTACGTCGCCTGGATTCCTTCCTCGCTGACCGGCCGCTGGCCCAGCAGCTGGCGCAAATTGACGCCACCACCTATGCCCGGGCGTTTGACACCAGCGTCTATTGGCTGTTGAGCGACCTCTGTCGTGACGGCGTGGTCGATAGCGCCAGTGGCGAACTGTTGGCCGCCACGTGCCGCCGTCTGCTGCGCGAGGCCGGTGGACCGCATCTCATCGCCCTGCTTGAGCAGCATCTGCCGGCCCTGCTGCCGGCCAGCCCCGCTGCCCGCCTCGCCTTGGTGGAGCCCACTGTCGAAACCGTCGCCCGTTTTCATGACGACCGTTCACGCGATGTGGTGGCATCGTGCGTCTTGACCCTTGGCCCCACCGCCCTGCCGGCGCTGTGGGATGCGCTCACTGATCATCCGCGCTTGGAAGTGCGTCTGCTGTGCATCGAACTGATCGGCGACCTCACCATCGTCGCCAAGTCGGGGGCGCCGGAAGCCATCGAACGCATCCTCTCCCTGGTCAACCGCGTCACCGACACGGTCGAGCGCACAGCCCTGGTAGTGGCGGCGGCGCGCATGGTGGCAGCCGATGAGCAGAGCACGGTGGACTTGCACAGCCGTGTCCTGGCCGCCACCAACGGCCTGGGCGATCAGGGCCTGCTGGCACTCGGACATCTGGTGGCGAGTGCCGCCTGCGCCCCCGCGATCCGACTCGATCTCACCGAGCGCCTGCTGCGCACGCTGCAGGAAAATGTCCCCGATGCGCCAGTGACCACCGAAACCGATCTCAGCAATCTTGAGCTGACCTACATCCTCGATGACGCGCTCACCCGCCATACCGATGCCATTCCGCATGTGGTGCGCGCTTTGGCGCACATCGGCGCCGCCCCCAGCGTCAGCCGTGAGCTGCAGCAGAAAATCATGGAGCGCCTCTGCCGCCAATGGCGGCGGGTAGCCGCCTGGGAAATCGTCTGGGGCCCGGGCAACATCCGCGAACTCGGCGAAACCATCGCCCACCTGGCCGAACGCGCCGACTGTCCGCCACCGCAGCGCGTGCAGGCTGCCGAGGCGCTCTTGATAGCCGCCAATCAATTGACCATCGCCAGGGCCTTAGCACGGGTCTTCATCAGCGGTAGCGGCACCTACTTGAGCACCCTGGCTGGCCGGGCTGCCGCCCGCCTGGTGCAGTTGGCCGCCGAAGATTATTACGCTGACGATGAACGGGCCGACCTGGTCGAGGTGATGGTCGACTTCCTCACCATCGCCAACCTCGGCAAAGAAGACGTGCATCTGCGCCGGCGGCTGATCAACCTCATCGCTAATCTGCAGCAACATGCGACGTCACGGGCGCGGCTGCGGTTACGATATCTGCGGGATGGCATGGACGCGGGACTGCAGGATCGGTTAGCCTGGGCGTGAGGTGGGACCAGAGACCAGAGACCAGCTGGGGAATTTTAAATGCTCCACTGGTCGCTGGTCGCTAGTCACTGGTCTCGAAGCTCGAAGCTCGAAGCTCGAAGCTCGAAGCTCGAAGCTCGAAGCTCGAAGCTCGAAGCTCGAAGCTCGAAGCTCGAAGCTCGAAG
>JAYVTR010000154.1:0-6318 GCA_043788625.1 Planctomycetota bacterium | reverse complement strand
CGAACGCGCCCGGCGCTTCACTGACCTGGCCGGCGTACCGAAGGTGCGTTGGAGTACCGGCGAGCAGTTCTTCGCCCGCCTGGCCAAGCAGCGCAGCCGCCTGCCGGTCTACCAGGGCGAGCTGTACCTCGAATACCATCGCGGCACCTATACCACGCAAAGCGAGTTCAAACGCCTGCACCGCCGCGCTGAAACCGCCCTGCAAGTGCACGAAGCCGTGCGCGTCGTCACCAGCCGCAAGCCGCTGGCCGAAAAGCCGTGGCAGCGCGTGGCATTCAGCCAGTTCCACGATGCCATCCCCGGCAGCTCGATCGGCCTGGTCTATGAACAGCTCAATCCCGAACTCGCCGCCATCGGTACGGCGGCTTTCCAGGGCGCGGCCAGCGAACTCGCCAAAACCGGCAACCATGCCGGCTATCTCGCCTTCAACCCCCTGCCGGTACCGCGCACGGTGGTCATCGAACTACCGATTGAAGCAAAGTCCCTACGTACTCCCGACGGCCTCGCCCTGCCGGTACAGAAGCTCGGCAAGAATCGCATCCTCGCCGCCATCGAATTGCCTGCCCTGGGTTCGGCGCGGTTGATAGCCGATGACTGCGTCATCAACGCTACCGGCATCCGTGCGGTGAGCCCGACGGTGCTCGACAACGGCACCCTGCAGGCGCATTTCGATCGTCATGGGCAATTGACCAGCCTGGTGGTCGACGGCCGTGAACTGCGCCTGACCGCCCCTGCCGGGCTGATGATGTACCACGATCATCCGAGCAATTTCGACGCCTGGGATATCGATCACTACAGTCGCGGCACTGGCAAAGCGGTGGCCGACAAGCTGACCATGACAGTCATCGAAAAAGGCCCGGCGCGGGCAGTGATTCGTGGCACCGGCGTGGCTGGGAAGAGCCCCATCAGCATTGACTACGTGCTCGAAGCCGGTGCCCGGCACCTGCTGGTGGTGGTGGCCATCGACTGGCTCGAAGAGCACCAGATGTTGAAATACCATGTGCGTACCGACTACCTCGGCCGCTGGGCGCGTTTCGGCACGCCTTTCGGCTCGATCCAGCGGCCGCAGCTGCCCGGCGTGCAATCCGACGAAGCCATGTGGGAAGTCCCCGGCGCCCGTTGGGCAGCGGTCACCGATGAAGACGGCGCCGGCTTGGCTGTGCTGAGCGCCGCCAAGTACGGCTATTCATGCCGTGAAGGCGATCTCGGCCTGACCTTGCTGCGTAGTCCACGTGAGCCGGATCCGACCGCCGACATCGGCAAGCATACCATGGTGTTTGCCGTGGGTGAGCACCGCGCGGTGAGCGAACCGACGGCGGCGTCGACAGCGGTGGCCGCCGATACCCTGTTCACCCCGACGGTGGTGGTAGCCGGCGGCGCGCTCAATCCGGCGCCGTTCTCGTTCGAAGACCTGGGCACTTTGGCGCCGAGCTGGGTGCTGCCGGCCAGCGACGGCGCTGGCTTCATCATTCGCCTGCATGAAACCAACGGCTCGACCGGCGTGGCGGTGCTGCATCTGGCCAACCGCCCGACCAGCATCACCCGCGTCGATTTTCTCGAAGCCAAGTTTCCCGGGGAGCTGCGCAAAGCCGGCCCGCACACCTGGCTGGTGCCCTACAAGCCGTACGAGGTCATCTCGATCCTCGTCCGCTGATGAGAAGCATGCGCCGCTGCCTTTTCAGCGGCGCATACTCTTTACCGCGGCGTTATCTGGCATCTCGCCCAAACCCAATTGAAGCCGTCGATAATATCCCGGCCCAATGCCGTGATAGCCGACAAATAGCCGACTGAAATGGAAACGGTCGGCGAAGCCGCCGGCAGCGGCAACTTGATCGATGGTATAGCCCTCACAAAGGCGTTTGGCTGCCAGTTCGAGGCGACGGCTGCGCAACCAGTCTTGTGGCGCACTGTTGACCACCTGCTGGAAAAGACGACTGAAAGCCTTGGGATGCATGTTCACGTGCGCGGCCAGTTGATGATTCGATAAAGCGGGGAATTCCTGTTCTTCAAGCCACCGCCCCAACTCCGACATACGCGGATCAAACCACGCCTGATAAGTGCTCGTCCATGACAGTTTGGTTAACATCATAGCCACTACGGAATATGCCGTGACCAACGACGCCGGCATGGCTGGGCTCGTGTCCCAACACGAAGTCCACAAGTCCTCAAGCATGCGTTCTAATTCACCGTGCACGGCAATGGTTTGCGCACCGCTGCTGGCTACGCGGCTATCAACGCGCAGGTGACACCACCAATGCTCGAATGGATGCAGGTTCTCACGCTCAAACAAGGTCTCAGGCGGAATCAGCAACAAATGCTGGCGATTAAGTAGGTGGCGTTGGCCTGCAACAGTAACCGCCGCCCCCGGGGTTCGATTCCAATAGATGAGGGAGTAACTGGCGCGGGTCTTCTTCACATATTCCGCCGGCCACATGAAATCTTGGCGGACCCCATGCACCACCAGCTCGATCCATGGTCTAATCAAACAATGGTCAGGAGGATGCATGGCTTGCGCAAGCCTATTAACTAACCCCACAATCGCAACCCGACGCCATTACCGGTTTTGTGCAATGCATGTTGAAATGGGGTGGCGTTCAAAAAACCATGCTAAGGAGATGCCAGTTTTTCTAGGTCCCTATTCTGATCACGGATGAGTGGATGTTCACTCATGAATGAAGGGTCAATTTCCCTGTAAAAATCCACCACTTTCTGATAGGTTTGTGGATTTATTCGAATGGGCATCTTATAAATACGCGTCCTACCATTTTTATAAAATAGTAAAACCTGGGCATTTCCTTCCGCAATTGTGATAGAACGTTTTCCGGGCTCTCGTTCCACCAGGGAATCAATGATCAGATAATGCACGAAATCATCTACGATGGCGACCCCGTGTGGGTCGCTTATATAATGATTTTCATAAAAAGTTAGAACGTACCCAGCTCCAACCGTATTTTTCCTCCGCTTAATTGCGTAAATCCATTCCTTAGTACAGCTAAAATTTACTTCGTAGCCGCCATCGTTGAATGAACCATAGATCAAGGAGAGGCTATCAGACTCACGCACCGAACCACACGAGATCACCGCAAGTGAGAACCCAAGAAAAGCGAAGAAACGCACACAAAGCATCTAGTTACATCTCGCATCGCACGGATGAATAAGAGTAGCAGGGGCGCCTATTGCACGCCACACATTGAGTCCGTTGCATTTGATCCATCCCCTCCATTTAAGGGTTCCATTCACGGTGTAAATTTCCCGCATATCATTTGGACAATGGGGGTCAGGTCCTGGACAATTTGCTTCACATGGTTCGTTGTATGCCGTATGCCTCGGGACTCCTGCACGGCAGTGACCTCCAAGCACTGGCAGCGGAGCCAGCCCTAATGGATCCAATGCGTTGGGAATGAAGTTGGCAGCATATAGATTGAATCCATCACTGTATTGTTCAGCGCTTTGCGGTTGACCTGAAAAAATAGTCATGAATTGGTTCTCTATATTTAAATCAGTTTGTATATAAGGCATCAATATGGATTCCCGATCTTGCCTAGCGGGATCTCGACTAATAAACCTACCAATTTTCGCCCCATAATTCCGGTTACGAACCTGGTAGATAGCGGTCTCGTGATCGAAGGTGAGACCCGTAAATGCATGACTTTGGCTCACTGCGGACTTGGACAATGTCACTCCCGCTGAATTGCTCACGGTGAGCACGCCATGAGCATTGTAAGCATAGCGCTCCACAACTGCTCCGGACATGGAAGTTACCGCCGACTGCGAATACAGATGGTTGGCGTGAGTGAAATAACGGACAACAGCATGGCGCGGTTTTACAACTGCATACGAGACGAGCTCATCCATATACGTCCCCCACACCTGCTTCTTCACCAGCGGTGGATGCTTCGCTTTTGGCTTCGCCGTATCATGCGTGGCTTTTTGTGCAGCCGCCTGGACCCGAGCCATCGTTTCAGGATCTATTGCCGAACCAGCTTGCCCGACCTCGACAAAACAAATTTTAGGATCCATCGCATCCGCGCCGGCTTGCAAGGTGACGAAGCCATCAGTGACGTTGACCGTCAGCGTATAGCCATCAAATGCGCCGGTTTCGTAACCTAACGTCACGAGCCCGTCAAAAGGAGTAGCATCAACCAGGGCAATACCATTGACAACGAGGTTGTTGGTCTGGGCCCGGCTATCAGCATCCCCACACATGATCACCATGGCGTGACTGCCATTTGCCACCGGAAATTTCCACGTGGCTGAATCAATTGGTATAAAAGTATCATATAGTGGACGACCCAGATGATCACGGTTCATCGGCAATCGTGCCACACTCCAATGGTGATCGAAAGGAAAAGATTGTACCAGACCAAGGTCCGCCATCCACCCATCCGGAGTATCGGTGTCACCTGGCTGAAAATTAAGGCGCATGGCGGCGCGGTCGGTCAATAAACAACCACGCGCACCCTCGCCAGTGAGCGGAGAATAAGCTGCGGCTCCAACCTCTTCAGGGTCTGCTGTCGGATCATTGAAAGCAGTGACATCGCCGGTGATCGCCATAATTTCTTGCGCACCAGCATGGACGAAATAAGTCGGAACCGTTGTAGCGGTACTGGTCACAGCCACTTTCACCTGCCGCCCAAAGGCATCGTACGCGTAGATTGCGCTATCACCCTGGCTTTGCGTCAAATGCGTAGCCATTTGCAGACGATTTTCAAAATCCCAGGTGAAAACCTGACCTTGCTCATCGTGGATGAGATTGCCTTTCGCATCATATGCCAGAATCGCGTCATTGATGGTCAGCAGCTCATGCACCGGATCATGCGTACGATGCTCAATAGTGGCTGGGCCTGTAACGGGCGTGCGAGTGAAGGTTGTCCAATCACCAACTGGGCTCAGATTCCAAGAGTTGGATTCCCCTGCAGGATCAGCTAGACCATTCCCACGATTCCAAGCAGTAAGGCGACCTTCCGCGTCATAGGAGAATTTCTGCGAGTTAGCGCCAATCTGCCAATCATGCTCTTCAATTTTCCGTTTGTTGAGGTCATAGCTGTAGGTGAAGTTGGTCACGTCACCGGTGGTGGCCATGGACGCTGCAAGGTTGTCGTGAGCGGTGTAGGTGCGGAATTCTTTCAAACCATTGCCGTATTGGGTGATTCCCAGACGACCGCCGCTATCATAACCACGTACGATCTGTGAAACGCCCTCATCCCATAAGTGCTGCAGCTGATTTCTGTCGGTATATGCCCTCTGCACCTGCATGCCGTCAGGATAGGTCAGGTGCGTCAAACGATTGGCGTTATCATAGATATACGATACTGGTAACTCGGCGGCTTCGTTGGCATTGAAAAATATCAGTGTTTCCTTGGTCAGACGACCCACAGAATCGTATGCATGTGCTACTTGGTTGGCATATCGCGTCGAAGAAGCCGATATTAAACGGCCAGCCGTGTCATAGGTGAATAGATCATTGAGGCCGTCAGCGTAAGCGCGGAGCGTGAGGCGATTTGCCGGGTCATAATGATAGGTGGTCAGCTCATTGGGCAGTGGCGGAACCGCGGGCGGAATGCCCAATGACGGAATCTCGGCGACAGCGCGACTGATGAGACGGAGTCCAGGGTCATACGCATAATAACGTGCCATGCGCAGGTAATTTCCCGCCGGGAATATTTCCCGATCGAGCTGGTCGCGTAGCTCATAACGATAACTGGTCACCCCACCTTCGGCGTCCGTGATGCCCAGCAGGTTGGAAACTCCATCATAGGTGAAGGTCGTGGTGGCTGCCACTCGATCCGTGGTAGCGATCTTGCGATCACGCGCATCGAACTGCGCGGTTTCGACCTGCAGCGTGGCATCGGTAGTGGCGACGAGATTGCCGTTGGCATCATACGCCTTGCGGGTCACGGCCTCGGCGGTGTCGGTGCATTGCACCTCATGATTGCGTGCATCGAAAACGCAATCCTTGCCGATTCCGTTGGGGTCGCGCCAAGTGACGCGATTGCCTACGGCATCAAAACCCTGCTGGCTGCGGATGCCCAGCGCATCGATGCTCACACGGATACGACCGGCAGCGTCATGATAGGAACTGGTCGTGTGCGCCAGCGCATCTGTGGTGGCGGTGGCGACCAAAGTCACTCCGGCGTCGTTCACCAGTGTGTCATAAGTCATGGTGGTCTGGTGGCCGAGCGCATCGACCTGGCGTACCGTGCGGCCAAGGCCATCGCTTATGATCAGAGAACGCTGCAGCAGCGGATTGGTGATGCTGACCGCCATGCCGTCAGCTCCAGCACCGAGCCCCAAGCCGGCGGCTTCCGGCAAGACGGA
>JAYVTR010000153.1:0-16179 GCA_043788625.1 Planctomycetota bacterium | reverse complement strand
ATGCTGCTGACCGGGGCACCTGGCCATGGAGCATGGAACAACGGCGTCGCCTTGGCCCCAGCCCAGCCTGCTGGGCCTGAGAAGACGTGGATCGTCGCTACCGATTGGCCGTGGAATCTCGCCGAACGACAACGCAGCCTCGACCTGTTGGCCCAGCTCGCTCCACGCATCCGGCAATATAAAACCTATGGCTCAGCAGCGGTGGATCTGGCGCATGTGGCATTGGGGCGTGTCGATGCCTATGCCATCAGTCACATCTTTCCCTGGGACCAATGTGGTGGCGCGGCGATTTGCGCCGCCTTGGGTTACGAGCTGACGCGTTGGGATGGCTCGCCCTGGGATTTGCGCCATGCCGATATCATCTGCGCCAGGCCGGGCATGGATCTGGCGCGCTTTACCGCCGGCTGAGCCGGTCAGTTCTTTTTCTTTTTAGCCGCTTCAGTGGCGGCTTGTATGACATCCCGCAGTTGGCGCAGACCGGCTTCGAATCCACCCAGAATGTGCGCCTGATAATCAGGGCTCTTCAATTCATAGGCGGCATCCTGCGCCACATAAAACTCCGGCACGGCGCCGAGGTCGATGATCAACCGCACCGCCCGCTCGTCGGGCAGTCCTTCAAATAAACGATGCACCAGCTTGGTGGTTTGCGTTTCGAATCCCTGAGTGGCGCTTTCAGGGCCAATCACCAGCACCGGCAGCACGCCTTTTGCTGGTAATTCCAGCAGGCTGTGAAATTGACCTTTTTGCCGCAATACACCGGTGCCGGTGGCAATGTAGACGAACAGCACCTGGGTGGCGCCCAGGTTGTCTATCTCACGGGTGAATTCGAGTAGGCCATTATAGACATGAATGCAATCCATGCCGAGCGCAGTCGAGGTTGCGGCGCCAACTGTCAGCAGGCCACGGTTGAGAACTGGCAGCAGCTCATCGCGAGCCTTGGGCCAGGCATCTAAAACGGACTGTGGCAGCAGCAGACGGGTGGTTGCGAAATTCGGGAAATCGGCACGACTGCCGGCCATGACCGTTTCGACCATTTGCCGTACCTCGCGGGTCATCAGGGTCCCAGGGATGATGGCCAGATCCTTAATGGTCGGAGTCTGACCATCGACACCCAGCGCTGCCGCCACAAAGAAGAACTGGCCGACACCGGCGGTGGAAACGATGATCAATTCATCGCAACGCAAACCGGCGGGCAAGGGAATGGTATTCACGCTCCACGCGCGTTCTGGCAACATGAAGGCCAGCACCTGTTGCCGCTTGCCGCCAACCAGGGCATAGACGGTGACCCGTTGTTGGCCGTTGGTTCCCAGCATCACCGTCATCGCGTCTCCGGTGGCGGCGACATAGCCCGTCGACAATTTCAAGCGCAAGACTTGTTCGGAGCCGTCACTGACGCTGCCGTAGATCGGCCGTGATGCGAGCGGTGCCAATTCAGGCAATGAGCGGGCGGGCACCGGTTCGCCGCGCAGTGGCTTGAGCATCTGCACACTGCCGCTGTGCAACGGCTTGGGAAGTTCATGCAGGCGTCGACGCAGCTCGTTGCGTCGGGCTATGAAACGCTGCGGAACATCGCTTTGCAGCAGACCTTCGGCCTTCGCCCGTTCGCCATTGCGTAGGGCATTCTCGGCCCGGTCGAGCAGGCCCTTGGTCAGCGGCTCGGCGGCACTCACGGCTTGGTCGAGGGTATGTTGCAGATCGGCCAAACGTTGGCTTGTCGAGCTCGGCAATTGTTCGCTCGGACCTAGGTCAACCACTGTCCGCAGGGCCCCCTCAGCCTCGGCGAGTTTGTGCTCATTCAAAAACGATTCGGCAGTGTTGAGCATCGCTTCAATGCGATCAGCGGGGATGACCGACAAGGGCAAATCCACTGGCGGTTGATCTTGGATGACCGGCAGCACTTCTGGAGCATGCACATCGGCTGGTGGACGGCTTGTTCGCGCCGCCATTCCACCGGCGAGAGAAACTCCGGTCGCGATGATCAAGCCTGCCGCTGTCAGCCCAGCCACCGTCATTCCAGCCACCGTCAGTCGGCGCCGCTGGCGGACAAAGAACGGACGCTTAGAGGAGAGTTCGGTCTCTTGCACCGTCACCGCCGCTCCAGTCAAAATCGTTGCTGGCGCATTGCCCTGTGCATGGCGATTGCGTAGCAGCCGACCGGCGACCAGGTCCTCGGCATGCAGCGGGATTTCGGCCTTCAGCGCCTCACTCAAAGTATGCGCGTCCGGCCACCGTTCGCTGGGGCGTTTGGCTAGGCATTTGGTGAGAATGGGCTGCAGGCGGGTCAGATCAGCACGCTGCAGCAACAGGCTGGGCACCGGCTCGGTGAGGTGCTGGTTCAATACCTGCAGCGTACTTTGTGCAGTATACGGCGGCTGGTCGGTGAGGGTTTGAAACAGCGCGCAACCCAGCGAGTAGATGTCGGAGCGTGCCGTGGGCTCTTCGCCACGGCAGGCCTCGGGAGCCATATAGGCCGGGCTGCCGATAATGGCGCCGGTCTGCGTGACCTGCACGCAGTCCTCACTGCGCGCCAAACCGAAATCAGCAATCTTGGCCACGCCGAGTTTCGTCACTAAGATGTTATCAGGCTTGATGTCGCGGTGCACCACGCCGAGCCGATGGGCAAATGCCAGGCCATCGGCGGCTTGCCGGTAGAGGTCGAGGGTCTGGCGCACGGTGAGGCGTTTGAGACGTGCCAAAGCCCCCAGCGACCAGCCATCGACGTACTCCAGCACCATCACATAGATCGGCTCGCCATTGGGACCCTGAGACGGGCCATAATCATGGCAAGCGATGACGTTGGGATGTACCAGACGCCCCAAGAATTGAGCTTCGCGGGTGAAGCGTTCAATGTACTTGGGATCGGTGACCAGGTGTTGGGCGATGACCTTGATCGCTACCAGGCGATGCAGGCGTAGTTGTTCACCGAGATAGACCGAGCCCATGCCACCTTTCCCCAGCAGCTTGTCAAAGCGCAGGGCATCAGTGGCAAAACCGATGTACGGGTCAGCGGGCATCCGCAGGCAGTTCTACCTTGCCAGGATCTTATTGCCACCAGTCGGCAGGCGGCATCGAGTGCTGCTGAGTTACCGGCTGACCACAGTCGGCAACCTGATTATTGGTTACGGACAGATTACAGACTGCCGTCCCACTCGACGATGAAGCGGACTTTTTCGGCTTCAACCATGGCGTGGTATAGCTCATCGCATTCACCGGAAATGTAACGGTCGAGGGAATAGCCGGTGAAATTAACCCGATGATCGGTAATGCGATTCTGCGGGAAATTATAGGTGCGGACGCGATCGCCGCGCTCGCCTGAACCGACCTGGTCTTTGCGCGCGGCGGCGCGCTCTTGCGCGATGCGGGCGCGTTCGGCCTCAAACAACCGGGCGCGGATCCAGGTCATGGCGCGCAAACGATTCGACAGCTGTGAACGCTCTTCCTGGCACAGCACGGCGATGCCGCTCGGACGATGCAGGATGCGGATGGCCGATTCGGTTTTATTAACGTGCTGGCCGCCGGCGCCACCTGATTTCTGGGTGGTGATTTCGAGATCGGCGGGATTGATCACGACGTCTGCTTCTTCGGCCTCGGGTAGCACTGCGACGGTGGCGGCCGAGGTATGCACGCGGCCTTGCGATTCGGTTTCCGGCACGCGCTGCACGCGATGGCCCCCGGATTCGAAACGCAGCATACCGAAGGCGCCAAGGCCCTCGGGCGTGGTGCCGGTGACGTGGAATGAGATTTCCTTGAAGCCGCCTTTTTCACCTTCGGCAACCGTCATCGGTTGTAACTTCAGCCCCTGCCGCTGCCCCCACATGCCGTACATGCGTGCCAGGTCACCGGCGAATAAGGCCGCCTCATCGCCGCCGGTGCCAGCGCGGATTTCCAAGATGGCATTGCGGTAGCTGGCCGCGTCGCTGGTGACCAGCAGGCCCTTGATGGTCTCGATGATTTCGGTTTGACGGATCTCGGCAGCGGCGATGTCGTCGCGGGCCATGGCGCGCATTTCATGATCGGCGAGCAAGGCCATAGCGGCCTGGCGCTCATCATCGATGCGCGACCATTCAATGAAGGGACGCACCACCCGGCCAAGCCGCGCATGATCGGCCAGCACGCGTTTGTACGCGGGTGAGCTGATGATGGCCGGATCAGCCATCTGCGCGTCGAGCCGACGGTGCCGCTCGTGCAGCACCCGCAAATGGCCAATCAGATCACTCACGGCAATCAGGCCGATGGCGTATCTGGTGCCGATGGATCGAGCGACTCGACGCCATCAATGACAACGTCCTTGGCATTCTCATCGCGCGGGCAGATGGCCACGCTCGAAAGGGCGTCGCCCTCTGCGAGATTGACGATCGTTACACCCTGCGCCGCACGACCGACGGAACGGATCTGATCGACGCTGGTGCGCACCACTTGGCCCTGACGGCTGATGATCACCAGCTCGTCGCCAGCGCGTACCGCCAGCGAGGCCAGCACCGGGCCGTTGCGTTCGCCGGTATCGATGTTGATCACTCCCTTACCGCCACGGCGGATGAGTCGGTAGTTGTCGAAAGGCGTGCGCTTGCCGAAGCCCTTGAGGCAGATGGTCAGTACTTCGGCCTCGTCGTCATGACGCACCAGGCTGATGACCTTGGCTCCGGGGGCGAGATCGATGCCACCGACGCCGCCGGTATCACGGCCGGTCGGACGCACGTCGCTCTCTTCGAAGCGGACGGCCTGCCCGTCATCGGTGGCGATGAGGATCTTGTCGCTGCCCGAGGTGATGATGACGCCCACCAAGACATCGCCTTCAGCCAGCTTGATGCCCTTGATGCCGCCGTTGCGCGGATTGCCGTATGCCGCCAAGGCGGTCTTCTTGACTTGCCCCTGAGCGGTGGCCATCAACAGGAACTGATCTTCGCGGAATTCGCGTACCGGGATGGTGGCGGTGATCGATTCGTCTTTGTCGAGCTCGAGCACGTTGGCGAGGTGCTTGCCACGGCTGGTGCGCCCGGCTTCGGGGACCTGATAGACTTTGAGCCAATGGATCTGGCCGTGATTGGTGAAGCACAGCAGGTATTGGTGATTGGTGGCCGAGAACATCTGCGCCACGAAATCGGTGTCGCCCTTGAGGTCGCCACCCGACACACCTTTGCCGCCACGCTTTTGCAGGCGGAAGGTTTCCACTGGCATGCGCTTGATGTAGCCGCTGGCGGTGATGGTGACCACGCACGGCGCGTCTTCGATGAGGTCTTCCATGTCGAAACCAGTAACGGCAGCGACGATGATGCTGCGGCGTTCATCGCCGTACTTTTCCAGCAATTCCAACAGGTCGGCCTTGATGATGGCGTATTGCCGTTCATCGCGGGCAAGGATATCGCGGAAATCGGTGATCGCCGCTAGCAAAGCGTCGCGCTCGCTGGTGAGCTTGTCGCGTTCGAGGCCGGTGAGCCGGCGCAACTGCATGTCGAGGATGGCCTGCGCCTGGCGGTCGCTGAAGCCCCAGTTGGCGATGAGGCCTTCCTTGGCGGCGTCGACCGAGGCAGCACCACGGATCAGGGCGATGATCTGATCAATGATGTCGATCGCCTTCAACAGGCCTTCGATGATGTGCATGCGCGCTTCGTCGCGCGCCAACAGGAAACGGGTACGGCGGATGATCACATCCTTGCGATGCTCGATCCAAGCCGCGCACAGCCGACGCAAACCCAAGGTGCGCGGACGGCCACCGTCGAGGGCGACGATGTTGATGGCGAAATTGTATTGCAGGTTGCTGTGCTCGAACAGCTGGTTGAGCACCAGATCTGGATCTTCGCCTTTCTTCAGCGAGATGACCAGGCGGATGCCATTGCCGATGGCGCCACCGTTCATCGAGAACAGGCCCTGAACGTGGCCGGCGGCGTCGGCGGCGCGGATCGATTCGGTGATCGTCTCGAGCTTGATGCCGTAGGGGATCTCGGTGACGATAATGGCAGTCTTGCCTTCAACTTCTTCGACATGCGTCTTGGCGCGCATCACCACGCGACCGCGGCCGGTCTCGTAAGCTTCGCGCACGCCGGCGGTGCCGCAGATGGTGGCGCCGGTGGGAAAATCGGGGGCTTTAATGAAACGCATCAGATCCGCGACCTGTGCCTGCGGATTGTCGATGAGGTGGATCAGCGCCTGGCACACTTCACTAAGGTTGTGCGGAGGGATGTTGGTGGCCATGCCGACGGCGATGCCCGACGAGCCATTGATCAGCAGGTTGGGCAGCTTCGACGGCAATACCGTCGGCTCTTGCAGCCGGCCATCAAAATTCGGCCGGGTGTTGACCGTCTCGTACTGGATGTCTTCCATCATCTCGACGGTGAAGTGCGACATACGCGCTTCGGTATAACGATAAGCGGCCGCCGAGTCGCCATCGATTGAACCGTAATTGCCCTGGCCATCGACCAGCGGATAGCGCAGGCTAAAATCCTGGGCCATACGCACCATGGCGTCGTACACCGACGAATCGCCGTGCGGGTGGTAGTTGCCGAGGGTGTCGCCAACGATCTTGGCCGACTTGAGATACTTGCGGCCCGGCGTCAAATTGAGGTCGCGCATGGCCTGCAAAATACGCCGATGCACCGGTTTGAGTCCATCGCGAACGTCAGGTAGAGCGCGGTCGACCAGCACGCTCATGGCGTAGGTCAGGTAGCTGTCCTTCATCTCCTGTTCGATCATCAGAGGAATGGACGGATTCAACGGCACGTCAGTCATCGCGGGGAGCCTTCGTAAGGGACTTCCTCAGCATACACCACCACCCCTGAGGGCAAGGTCAGGAACGGACTCTCGTGGGCCTCATACATCAGCTCCACAGGTCACTGGCTTCGGTTGTATGGACGGCCAGCGAATCCTTCAGCGCAGCCGTCCGGATTCGCGGAAAGCCGCTGGGCTACAGCCGGCGACCTGCCGGAAAATCGTCGAAAAGTGGCGTGCCGTGGCATAGCCAACTTCAGCTGCCACGCCGGCGATCGGAATCGGAGCGTGGGTGAGAAGAATCTTAGCGTGGGCTATGCGCACTTCGATCAAACGCCGCACCAGGCTCCGCCCGTAACGCTGGCGATAAACATGTCGTAAGTGATCGTAACCGATGCCCACATGAGTTGCGACCTGTTCAAGTCGCCCGAGATCGCGAAAATGCTCAATAAGGTAACGATCAGCCCGCTCAGCATGGGCATCACCGAGCGGCATGTCGGGCAAGCTTGGGCCCGTGGCCTCCGCTTGGGCCAGCAAGCGCGCCAGCAATGCGCCCGCTCGCAGATCCAAGCTGAGCCGTGCAAAGTCGCCAGCTATTGGCATGGGCGCGGATAAATCAAGTAATTCCCGTCTAATCCACGGATCTGTAAACGAGGAGAGAAGAAAACACCGGGGCATAGCACGCGGCAGCACGCCGGCATAAGCGATGTGAATGCACGCATCCACGCCAGCTGAGAGTTGCGTCTGATCATGCACCTGTCGCGGGGCGTACACCATCACATCATCTTTGGTAAAAGCGAATTCAGGCCCGTCCGCTAATCGACTACGGCCCCGCCCATGTCGATGATGGACAATCTCAAAGCCAGAATGCTGATGCATCGCACATGAGCCAACCGCGATGCGGTGGGTGAATGCGGCGATAAACGATGCGCCTCCAGCACGCATGCCGGCGATCAATTGCGCTGCGATTTCCATAATGCTCCCCTCTCTCGGCATAGTGGCACACCTGCGCTTAAGAACCACCAAAAAACGAACCTAATAACCACTCTACGGAGGTGAAAAGAATGTTTTTATCACGATAAAATGAACATACCGCCGAGCTGGGATCACCAGATACCGGCCCGAAGGATGGTTTACCATGCCGCAGCGTCTCGTCTTCAATGCCCATCGCCAGGTGGCGTACATCCCTTTCGAACTTCCCGCATTATCAGCGGGACAGGTGCGCGTACGATCCGTGTGCTCCCTGATAAGCACGGGAACCGAGGGCATTGTCTTCAACCGTCTTTTTGAAGCCGGAAGCCATTGGGATAATTGGTTAAAATACCCATTTTATCCTGGGTATTCCTTGATCGGAGAAATCGAGAGCGTGGCTACCGATGTCACCAGCCTCCACATTGGCGATCGGGTCGCTTTGCGCGCTAGCCACACCTCCCACCACGTTTGTAGTGCTGACGACTGCATTAGGGTGCCCGCCAACCTTGATCCGCGGGCCGCGGCATGGTTTGCCCTGGCCAAAATCACTTTTATGGGTGTTCGGGCTGCAGGCTTGGGGCTGGGCGACGATGTGCTCGTCGTCGGGGCCGGCCCTATCGGTCAAATGGTGACGCGATGGGTGCGAGCTACCGGTGCGCGCTCGATCGTGGTGGCTGATCCATTGCCCGAACGCATGGCACTTGCTCGTCGCGGTGGCGCCACGGCGACCATTGCCAAACCATTACTCGAGGCAAGTGCAGCACTCCTAGCCGCCTGTGGCGGGCGCAAACCGCGCGTGGTCATTGATTCTACCGGCCACGCCGGGGTCTTCTCAGCCGCACTCGGCGCCGCACGTGATCGTGGCAAGGTGGTGTTGATGGGCGACACCGGCTCGCCTAGCGAACAACGCCTGACCAGCGATGTCCTCTCTCGTGGCGTATCCATCGTTGGTGCTCACGACTGCCACAACGACGCGGAATGGTATGATCGCACAATTGCCACTCTATTTTTTCAGTTGGCTGCTGATGGTCGCTTCGATGTCGGCGGCCTGGAGAGCCATGCCTTCGCACCGAGTGATTGTGTCGCTGCCTACGATCTGATTTCAACCCGTCGGGGCGAGACCATGGGTGTATTGTTCAACTGGAATAACATTTCATGAATCTGGATCAACTTCCCATGACGGCTAAACTGAGCGCTCCTGACTGGTGTTTTCTCAAATCCGGCGTCGACCCCGCCATGCATTATCGCAAATTGAAATCTCTTGGGTTTCAGGGCGTGGAAATGGTCGAGCCGGCCAACCGTGCGGCAGCCCGCGAAGCCGGTCTTGAAATTATCAATCTCAGTGCACCGGGCATGCAGAAAGGGCTCAATCGCCGAGCTCATCATGCCATGCTCTTTCCGCAGATACGCGCATGCATTGCGGATGCCGCCGCCAACCATATCAGCCAGGTGATCGTTTTCAGCGGCAACCGTGACGGCCAAGCCGACGCCGAAGGTCAGGCCAACTGCAGCGAAGCCCTGCGCGCATTGGCTCCTGATGCGGAAAAGGCCGGGGTGACGCTGATCTTGGAAATGCTCAACGGCTTTGACCACAACGATTATCAGGCCGACCGCAGTGCCTACGGCTTTGCGGTAATCGAAGCTGTCGCATCACCCGCGGTACGCGTGCTCTATGATATTTACCATATGGCACGCATGGGCGATGATCCGCTGCACGATATCACCGCTCATCTATCGTTGATCGGGCATTTGCATTGCGCGGAAACCCCACAGCGATCGATGCCGATAGCAGCTGGTGAGATTGCCTATCAGCATCTGTATCACCGTCTGTCCGGGGCAGGTTATAATGGTTACTGGGGTCTGGAATTCATTCCAGGAGCGGATGTTTATGGCGAATTGGCGGCGGCGGCAGCCGTTTTCTCCTAACTCAAGCTTCGCTCGCCTCAGCCTTCGCTGATCTCAAGGCCGTTGTCGAGAACGTTCGACGCGCCGGGATTTCCGCCATCTTTCAATTCCGGCGTGGTCACCGGTAATAAGGGCTTCGGGTACGTTCAGGCCGCGAAATTCTCGCGGCCTGGTGAAGCATGGGTGATCGAGTTCGGCGTCGTCATGACTGAAGCTGTCTTCGGCAGCGCTGCGCTCGTCACCGAGAGCGCCAGGCTGCAAGCGGGTAACGGCATCGGCTAGCACCAGGGCCGCCAATTCGCCACCGGACAGCACATAATCACCTAACGAGAAAGCCTCCGGCTTGTAGAGCTCGATGACCCGTTCATCGATGCCCTCGTAATGACCACACAGCACAATCAAGCTCCGCTCGTTGGCCAGCTCTTGCACATAGGGCTGGTCGAGCTTGCGCCCCTGCGGCGAGGTGATCAGCAGGCGCGCCCCAGGGTGACGCGCTTGTAGGTGATCTAGCGCCCCAGCGATCGGCGGCGCCATGAGCACCATGCCCGGACCGCCGCCAAAAGGCCGGTCATCGGCCTTCTTGAAACGTCCACTGGCCCAGTGACGCGGATCAACGGTATCAATAGTAACTAAGCCGCGCCGCCGCGCCCGGCCGACAATGCTGGCCGCCAAGTAGGGCTCACAGAGCTCGGGAAACAGCGTCACAAGGTGCATGGTCAGGGGCGGCCGAAGGCTCGCGGGGGAATTCATAGCCGACGTATTCACAGGCTACACGCTGGCGAATCGATGATGCATGCAAGGAAAGTTCCCCTGACCAGGCCGCTTGATCCATTCCAACCCCGGTTGCGCCATGGGGTAGGTGGTCTATGGTGAGCGATCGGTTATGAACTCGCGCCTACCAAATTCACCGCATTTAGCGCCCTTGCCGAGCGGCCGCGGAACGACCCCCTTGAGCCAGCTGGTAGCCACGCGGATGGCCAGCGACGACTTGTGGAACATTAGGTCTAATAATGATTTATGGATTTGCATTTTTTGCCTGAGCGCGATCGCGAAACGTCCTGGAAGCTCTTCAACTGATTCCGTAGTACGGCACTTGGAAAACTGCCGGCATTTCGCATTGGGCAAAGGAGTCCCGCAGGCACGGCAACTGATCCTCGAGCGGCGCACTTACGAAAACATCGTCTTCAGTGCACAAAGTGATCCGGCGTGGAAAGTCTACGACCATGACGGCGTGTGGCTGTCGCCGTTTTCCCTGCAACGGGTGCCGACGGTGCGCACGACCACCGGCAAACTCGATAACTTCTTGTTTCAGGCCTTGGCCAAACACTTAGGGCAGTGCCCATTTTACCGCCAGGGCATGCCGCACATTACCGATGAAGTGGTCTTGGCGCGCGAATTGCATCGGCGCATGGCAGAAGTAGTGCGCTTTGTCCGCTATCAATTGCATACCCAGCCATCGTGGCGGTGGGTGAACGAGTCCGGGGTGTGGATCTGTCCTTACACGCTATTTGCCGTGACCCAGGTACGCATGACGAGCCTGCCTGAATGGACCGCCGCCGCTGATTCCATCGCTCTGCATCTGATCACCCATTGTCCACGTTTTGTTACCGGTCAATCGTTGGCCCATTCTGACGCATCGATTGCCCACGCGGCAGGACCCGGCGGACGCAATGTGCCGTCAGCAGAATCAACCTCGCCTACCCCGATCTCTCCTCATCAGATCCTCGGCACCGTTACCCCGGCGGGCTTGGCCATCGTCACTCCCACGCCCACTGGCACACGCACGGTGTCCGGAGGCAATGCCATTCTCGCCTCGCGCATTCAGGCGCATACGCATACGCCGACGACGCCAATCTCGATCCATCAGGATCCGACGGCGCGTTCGGGGATACTCTTCATCCGTACTCCTGCCCTTGGAACATTAGAGTCGCCACCCACCGCACGACGGGTGACGCCGCTGAATACGCCGACGGTGCCTCCGCTGTCAAACCCTCAGCACTCCGAATCTCAAGGGGTATTGCCGCCATTGCCCATCGCCATGCCCGAGCCGGCATCGCGCATCAATGCAATACCCACTGCCTATCCAGCTCAAGCTCCTGCACATGTGCCTGTGGCTGCAGAAGGCGATCACCTCGACTGGATGGATGAGGCCGACTTCGCGCACCAACAGCAGCATCATCGTGATGATCAGGCACCGCGCACGGATATGATGCATGCGCGCAAGCTGCAGGAGAAATTTTTGCAGCAGGCGCCGGCGGTGCCCGGCTTCCAGATCGCCAGCCGTTTTGAAGCGTGCACTGACATCACCGGAGATTTTTTCGTCTTCATCCCCCTGCCCAATGGGTGCATCGGTTTTGCCATTGGCGACGTCAGCGGCCATGGCGTGCAAGCTGGTCTGATCATGTCGATGGCCAAGAAAACCCTCGAAATCTACGCCGCCCAAGCGATGGGGCCGGCCGACACCCTGGCGCGGGTTAACGATGCCCTGGTCTCTGACCTCGGTGGCAAGATGTTCATTTCCATGTGCTACGCCGTGATGGATCCCAACGAAGGCACCATCACCTGGGCGCGTGCCGGACATAATCCCGCCTTGCGCTACAACCTGGTCAGCGAAAAAGCCGGCGAGATCAGGCCCAAGGGCATGGTGGTGGGCATGAAATCAGGAGCGATCTTCCGCCAGAGCCTCGAAGAAGAAGTGACCATGATCGAGCCCGGCGATGTATTCCTGCTCTATACCGACGGCATCACCGAGACCATGAACCTGCAGCACGAAGAGTTCGGCACCGAGCGCTTGGCCGATATCGTCAAACAGTTTTCCGGTGATGGCCCGGATGTGCTGGTCGATCAGATCATGGATCGCATCCGCCATTTCCGTGGACCCCGTCCACCAGCCGATGACGCAACTATGGTTGCGATGCTGGTCGAATAAGCGCATGTACCTGTTTCCCAACTTTTCTCTTCTGTTCACTTGCTCGCTGGAACTGCCCTATGCGCATTGAAATGGCCGCGCTCACCAACAAGGGCCGCGTCCGCGAAAACAATGAAGACTCGCTGTACGTTGATGAGCGCGACCGCGTATCGATCGTCTGTGATGGCATGGGCGGGCACGCCGGCGGACATGTGGCGAGTGAGCTGGCGGTGCAGGTGATGTCGCATGCCCTGCGCCAATTGAAGCCCGCCGACTGGACCAACGAAGACACCATCGTCGAAGCCATGAAGCACGCCGTGTTTGGTGCCAATGATCACATCCTGTCACGCGCCAGCATCGATCCCGCTTTATACGATATGGGCACCACCGTCGTCGCCTGCGCCTTCATGGCCGATCGGGTGATCACTGCCAATGTCGGCGATAGCCGCATCTATCGCATCGTCGGCGACAGCATCGAACAAGTCTCGAACGACCACAGCTTGGTTGCCGAACGGGTGCGCGCCGGGTTGCTCGATCCCAACAGCTCCGAAGCCGCCATGCTCGCCAATATCATTACCCGGGCCCTGGGTATGGAGCAGGTTACCGTCGACATCACCATCGAAGATCTGCACGTCGGCGACATCTACCTCCTGTGTTCAGATGGCCTGTGCGACATGCTCACCGACGAAGAGCTCGTGCGCACCGTCAATGGCGCGCCGAGCCTGACCGCTGCGGCCATGGCCCTGGTCGACTTCGCCAATGAGCGTGGTGGCATGGACAATATCACCGTGGCTTTGACCAAAGCCCTCGGCTGAGATCTTTTTCCCATCCAGCGAGCACGAAGAGCAAGGTGACAGCATGGACCGTTTCGACATTACCATTGCCAATGCCGCGGTTCTGCTGATCGATCTGCAAGAGCGCTTTCAACCGGTGATCCCCAGCATTGGCGCCGATCAGCCGGTGGGCCGGCATGCACGCATGCTACGCGACGGGGCGGCGATGCTGGCGGTGCCGATCATCATTTCGGAACAGTACCCTCAAGGTCTTGGACCGACACTGCCACATTTGGCTACGGTAGGCGCGAAAGTGTGCGCTAAGACACATTTTTCATGTGTAGAAGACACCGCTTTGAAAAATCACCTCGGTGAAACTGGACGTACGCATATCATCGTCGCTGGCATCGAAGCCCACGTCTGCGTGCTAGGCACGGTGGCCGATCTCATTGCCAGTGGCAGCTGGGTCATCGTCGCGGCCGATGCCGTGGCTAGTCGTGATCCCGCCCATGCGGCATTGGCCCTTGAAGCCATGCGCAGCCTGGGCGCGTTGACTCTGCCCGTGGAAAGCATCCTCTTTCGCCTGCAGCGCCAGGCTGGCACTGGTGCATTCAAGGCCCTCAGCGCCCTGGTTCGCTAACCAACTAGCTAAAAGATTGTCCCGCAAAAGTTCGGCTGCCTTGTGGAATAATGAATCATCGGGTATCCTTGTGCGACGATGGTCGCCGATCCCCTTCTTCAGACGCGCGTGGGCAACGTGCGACTCGTACGCAAGCTGGGCGCTGGTGCGATGGGTGTCGTTTACCAAGGTTGGCATGAAACCTTCGCCCGCGAAGTAGCGGTCAAATTCCTCACTGCTTCGACCGGCAATAGCCGTGAGCGTTTTTTGCGCGAAGGCAAAGCTGCCGCGCGTATCGACCACGAAGGCGTGATCCGCATTCTCGATGCCGGCGAGTGCCAAGGCCGGGCGTACCTGGTCTTGGAGTTCATCAATGGGCGCAGCCTGGGTGAGATTCTCGATCAACAGGATGCCCACGATCGAGAGCAGGCGCCCGTCGATCGACCGGCGGGATCCTTCACCGATACCGGCGTAGTAGCCACCCTCGGTGCGCAAATAGCCCGTGGCTTAGCGGCCATCCACGCCAAAGGCATCGTCCATCGTGACATCAAGCCCGACAATGTCCTGGTGTCGCAAGATGGGCGGGCAAAAATCGCCGACCTCGGCCTGGCCAAACAACTCGACGATCCTGAATCCATGCGTTTGACCGGTACCGGGATGGTTGTGGGTACCCCTTTATATGTCTCGCCCGAAGGCATCCGCGATCCTAAGACAATTTCCGGAGCTTCGGATATCTACAGTCTGGGCGCCACGCTCTATCATCTCCTCGGTGGACGTCCGCCGTTTGAGGGCAAGACCGCTTACGACGTCATGCGCGGCCATCTCGAAGAGAAGCCACGCCCCCTGCGTGAATTACGGCCGAGTGTGCCGTTGGTCTTGGCGCAACTGGTCGAGCTCTGCTTGGCCAAGAATCCAGCCCGCCGACCGACCCCAGAAGCGCTCGCCGAAGCTTTGGAGAACGGCAAAAGCACTGTCCGCAGCTGGCGTTCGATGATGCTGGTGACGGTGCTCGTTGTCACCGCGCTCACCGCCAGTGCTTTAGCTGTCTGGTTCTTGGCGCCGCATGCCAAAGCCAGCGCCGCGGTACCTTCAGCCAGCATCGACCTGCGGGTTGATCATGAAGATGTGGAAGCCCGTATCGACAGTGGCAACTGGCAAGCGCTGAGCGGTGCCCTGACGGTGGGGCCGGGATCGCATCGTGTCGGGGTCCGCTCGACCCTGCCAGGTGCGCGCTGGGTATGGAATGGTGATGTCACGGTGGCCGACGGTGCCAATGCAGTGCTGCCGATCAGCTTGGTGAGTACCCCCATTGCTCCGGTCCGTCAGGTTTTTCCTGGCGAAGGGATGCTCTTCGTCAATGGCATCGCCTATGGCAATGAGCCACAGATGACGTTTACCCAGGCAGGTCGTTTTACCTTGGGGCGCTGGTCAGGGGTGCAGTGGAAGAGCCAGCCGTTTGAAGTCACCAGCTCTGGCGCTACCGCCGCCGGTACCAGTTCGATCCTCGCCAAGCCTGACGGCCCAGGATGGTGGCGCAGTGTCGATCAGCGCGGCCGGGCCTGTCCGCCGCACCGGGTGGTCTCATGGTGGGAAGCCGAACGTGCACGCAGCATCTTGTCCCTGCCTGAACCCGAGACATGGAAAGCCCAAGGCGCCAGTCCTGAAAAGCCGGCGCAGACCTTCGGCCCCATCGTACCGGTAGCGGTCATCTCGACGCGGATCATAGAAACCGTTGGCGGCCGCCTGCCCACTGCCGAAGAGACGCATGCATTCAGCGATCTCTACGAAGCGCCGATCTGGGCGCAGACCCAAGGACGGCCCGAGGCTGTCGGTGGACGTGCAAATGTAGCGTTACTGGTGATGGTGCCGAAGGCGCGTTAGACGCCGCGGAAAATAGGCGCGTTAGACGCCGCGGAAACCTTCGCGGTATCGGCGCGGAGCACAGCCGAAACGCAGATGGAAACAGCGGTAGAACTGCCCCAGGCCAGCGAAACCACAAGCCAAAGCGATGGTCAGTACGGGAATTTCGGTGGAGCGCAGCTCGGCTGCCGCCCGATCACAGCGCACCTGATTCAACAGCGTTGACGGGCTCAGGCCATAATGTCGGCGGATGGTGCGCGCCAGGTGCTCACGACTGCGTCCAGCGCGGCGCGCCAAAGCGCGCACATCGGCCTCCGGCTCCCCGTCGCGCCAATCGCGCAAGGCCTGTTCAAGCCACGCTGGCGGCGGTTCGGCAGTGCGGCTGCCGTGTCTGACACCACGCGCCCGAACCTCGGCTGCCACGCGAGCGATGCTGGCCA
>JAYVTR010000152.1:0-43054 GCA_043788625.1 Planctomycetota bacterium | reverse complement strand
CCGCTGTCCACGTCACCAATGGCGGTGGCAAGGGCTCGGACCCCGGTCAGCTACGAAAAGTCATCGGCCTGGGCTGCGACCGCTTGGGTCTGCTGTATGCCCTCGACTCATCGCGTGAAGACCTGCAGGTTTTTGATTTCCGCAACAACAGCAGCGTGGTGCTGTTGGCAATGAAGACGACCGACATGGGCAAGGTGAATGCCTTGGCCCTGACTCCAGACGGGCAAGTCGGCTTGGCCGCTGGTGCCAAAATGACTTGGCTGCGGTGGTGAATCGTAGCCGGCCAGGGCTGAACCAAAACTGACGATTTACGTTTGTAGCCTATCCGCTTCGCCTCCTCCACTCAGCTGCCGGTTATCCTTATGCTTCGCCTCAACCCCTCTGAGCCGCCACCTTCGTTTTCACTCGATAAACGCCACCTGGCGCACCGCCGCGGTATGAAGAAACGCGAATGGCGGCTGCTGTTGATGTTGCCGTTTGCCGTCTTGGCTATCGGCGTGGTCATCAACGTGCTCATGGGCTACGCCAAGATGATTCCGCATGGGCCGCTTGAACCGGTCATCGAGGAACCGGCCTTGCCGGCCATGCCCGGACCCCGTTTCAGCGATGCCCCGCCCCTGCCTGAACGGGCGGCGATTACCACTGAGATCCCGACAGTGCGCGAACTGCTCGCTGATCGCGCGGCAGTGCGCCATGAAGATACATTGGATGCGTTGACTTTGGCCTGGGGTGAAGAGCTCCTCGCTGCCGACCGCTCCTCACCGCCGATTCCGCAGCATGTCTTAGCCCGCGATCTGCTGTTGGGTGGTGTGCAACCGGGGGCCGCGGTTACCGTGCATGGCCGGTTGCTCGATAGCGTGCCGGCACCGCTGGCAGGGCCGCCTGGCGATGGCTACCAACGCCTGGCGATTCAGCTCGATGAGCAGCAAATTGCGCAAGTACTCGCCGTGGACTCCGCTGCTGATCTGGTGATCGGCCGAGATGTGCAGATTCTAGGACGGTTTCTCGGCAGTGCCGCCGTACCCAGCGGCGCTGCCGGTGACACGCAAATGCCGCTGATCATGGCGCGCAGCGTACGTGCCAGCGAAAAGATGGTCGACGGTGATGACGATTTGACCGAGATGCGAGGTGTGCTGCCCATCCAATTTCCTGCCGATCTCTACGATAATGTCGGTGACGAGCGCAGCATCCTTGAGACCCGTCCGTATTACTACCTGTTGGGCCAGGCTCGGCTCGATCGCGATAACAACGGCACCGAATTATTCGACGGGGTCACCAGCGGCAACCTCCACGCCGACGAGATCCATCAACAGCCCGATCATTTCCGCGGTCAACCATTTATCATCACCGGGTATGTCTATCGCTGTTGGGAAGACAGTAATGCCGCTCGAGATCAGCCCTTCGGCGTCAATCGTGTCCTGCGCATCCTGCTGTGGAATCGCGATTTCGGCCAGGTGACCGAGAACCTCGACGGTAAACCAACCATGAAGAGCCAGATTCTACGCTTGTACGAAGCCTGTCTGGTCACTGATCAACCGATGCCAGAGCGCGGTGCGAAAATCATCATCCCCAGCCGTTTTTTCAAGTTCCGCGCCATTCCAGTGACCCCCAACAGCCTGCGCGATAAACGCAATTCGGTCCAGCGACAAAGCGACAACGTCTACACCTTCGTGTTTGTCGGCACGACCTACGGTTTTGAACCACCGCCACCGATGTATACTTTCAGCCTGCTGGACACCATCATCGCCATTTTGTGTGTGGGCCTGGGCATCCTCATGTTCGTCCTGGTACGCCGGGATCAACGTCTTGAGGGTCTGATTGGTGCCCAAATACGCCGCTTCCGAGCTACTCGGCAAAGGCTGACTCAACGCCGTATGGAGGCCACGACGCCCGCTGCGACTCAGGTTACGACTACAAGTAGCAGCACGCAAAGTCCACCTACATTGCCACCATCATGATCAATCCTCTGGCCCTGCCGCTCGCGTTCACCCCGATTTATCACACCATCGTCTGGGGTGGGCGGGCGATGGCGACGTGGCGCACTGATCTGCCGGCCGGCCCGATCGGCGAGAGCTGGGATCTCGCCGATCACCCGCGGGGCATGAGCGTGGTTGCCAATGGCCGTCTTGCCGGCCACAGCCTGCACCAGTTGACGACCGAGCACGGTCGGGCGTTGATCGGTGAGACCTGGGATGGCGGGGACTTTCCCTTGCTGGTCAAGCTCATTGATGCCAATGACCGGCTTTCGATCCAGGTACATCCAGATGATGCCTTGGCGCGCAGTCTGGGTGTCGGCCAACGTGGCAAGACCGAGTGCTGGCTGTTGCTGAACGACGGCGGCGAGTTGTTTGTCGGTACCCAGCCGGGGATTGACCGGGCGGCCTTCGAAAAGGCCCGCGCCGCCGGCCACGTAGCTGAAACCCTTGAGCGGTTTATTGCCAAGGATGGCGACTTCTTCTTTCTCGCTGCTCGCACCGTCCATGCCCTCGGCAAAGGTTGCCTCTTGTATGAGGTGCAGCAGACCTGCGACGTCACCTTCCGCGTTGATGACTGGGGACGCGTTGGACTGGATGGCAAGCCACGCCCGCTGCACATCGAACAGTCGTTAGCGACCATTGATTTTAGTGCCCGCTCGACCCAACCGGTCAATGTTAGCGAAGTTCCTCACCCGGCAGGCGGCAGCATTCGCCGTTTGGTTGCCTGTGACTACTTCAGCGTCGAAGAACGGCGCGCCGTGCACACCAGCGGCGGCGGCAATGGCCGCTGCACCATCATCACCTGCCTGGATGGCCACGGCACTCTCGCCACTGCCGCCGGCGCCCTCAGTCTTGAACCCATGCGTACCTATCTGGTGCCGGCCGTCGCCGGGGCGTGGACGGCCACCGCCACCACCGGCGAGGCGACCTCCCTCAAAAGTCAGCTGGGCCTGCGATTACTCGCGGCCCAGCCTGGATGATCATCACGATTGTCGCTAGCAGGTAACTCAGCCGTTGCTGCTACCGAAAATGTAGACGTTGACAGAAATGGTGTCTGTCTCTTGGATTGGGCCGTCTTTTTCCTTCACCAGCAGCTTGATCGGCATGGCGCCATCAAAGACGGTTTGCGCCACCGGAAAGCCATAGGTCAATGTGATAGTAGCTTTATTGGGCGTGATTATGCTCGGCACGATACTGTAACTCACATGAATATTAGTGCTGTCGATAGCCCAGATATATTCCAGGGTCCGTCTACCCTTGTAAGTCACCGCCGCAATCACATCAAAACTGGCGGTTTTAAGATTGGTTGAGCTTATCACCTTCGTCTGATCAGGCTGCACCAACTCGATGTCCTTCGTCACGAACGATTCGTCGAATCTGACGATGAGCGTCTGTCCCGAGTCCTCGGTTGAACACGAACTGATGAAGGCGGCGCACACCAGTACGAGCAAGCCGAAGGTAAAATGGCGAAAGCGTGTGGTCATAAGTCCATCTCTACGGCAGGGTTCTTGGTTGCCAAGGGGGCAATCGATCAAAGTACGTTCTCTGACGGAATCAGCTCACGTAAACGATTGATCGCTTTGGTCTCAATTTGACGTACGCGTTCGCGGGTCAAACTGAAAACTTTGCCGATTTCTTCCAACGTCATCACCGGGAACTCATCAAGCCCATAGCGATAACGCAGGACATCGGCATCACGCTTAGGGATCATTGACAAGCGCGACTGTACGAACAGCACGTCCTCACGCCCGCCGACGACGGCCTCGGGATCGGACCCTTCATGGGTGTCTTCAAAATAACCACTGAGGTCAGAAACCTCCTCCGCATCCAGATTGGCGCCATTGATCAGGCTGGTCTCGATGATGCGCTTGAGGAGCTTGGCGTTTTCTTTGGGCAGCTTGAGGGCCTTGACCACCAGCGCGATGTCCGTAACGCCCGGGTTTTCACGATTGAATTTCTTCCATCGTGCCACCAGTTCGGCCATGTAGGCGGGCACGCGGATGTTCTTGACCTTTTCTAGCAAGGCCCGACGGATGGCCTGCTTGATCCAGTGCACGGCATAGGTCGAGAAACGGCATTCCATGTCTGGGTCAAAGCGTTCAACCGCGCGCATCAAGCCGATATTGCCTTCTTCGATGACATCGAGGATGGGCATGCCCTGGTTTTCATACTGACGCGCCACGCTCACTACCAAACGCAGGTTGCACTGAATGAGATCTTGGCGAGCCATACGATCACCGGCCTGCAGCTTGCGCGCCATGACGCACTCTGATTCCCGCGTCAATACCGGGAAGATAGACACATCCTTCAAATACATATCCAACAAGGCGTCACGCGGCATGACTACACTCCGAGTGACCTATACTAGTATCCACAAATGTTTTACGCAACGAGAGTTCCGACAACTGCCTGGATCATAAAGAGACCTCTTGTCGGCGCACTTGGCCCACCTGCAACGTTGGGCGCGATTCGTGACGCAGTCGCAACGTTTTTCGTCAGGATCTGCTTACAAACCCGATCGCCGCAGGCGACGTTCGGTTTCACCAAGCCCGATAGATTCAACCACCAGGCGCGGCTGCAGGTTGCGCGCCAAATCGCCGGCCAGCGCACCAATGCGCACAATTCGTTCAGCCGTTTGTTGCGCTGATGCCGCATCCAGACGCAGATCCGCCCGCAGCGCCTGGGTGAGGGCCGCGAGCCAGGTACGCACCAGGCGGCGCTGCTCAGCAGCTAGGGTCAAGCCCTGGGCCTCAGCAGCCGGGGACACGGTGGTCGGCAAATGACTCAGGATCTCGGCGATCACCGAGGTTCGGTAACCCTCACGGGCCAGGGTCAGCAGCGGCTGCAAGGGAATGCTGATGGTACCTTCCCACAAACCTCGGTGTCCGCCATCGCTATGAACGGCCCGTTGGCGGGCTTCAGCGGCGGGAATGCCACCACGCACCAGAATCCGCTCGACATCAACTGCCGTCAGAGTCTGCAGACGGTACAATTGGCAGCGTGAGCGGATGGTACGCATGACCGCTGCCGATTGCGTGGTGGTAAGGATGAAATGAACCGTCGCCGGCGGCTCTTCGAGGGCCTTCAACACGGTGTTGCTGGCTTCGACGCGCCAGCGTTCAATGCCTGGCAAAATGAACACACGATGCTTGCCCACTAAGGGGCTGACGTAGGCGGCATCGACCACCTCATCGCGCACTAAATCGACACTGACATTACCGGCCACGCTATCGTGTGGGGTGCTCACAAAATCAGGATGACTGCCGCTTTGCACCAAGCGGCACGAAGCGCACATACCGCAGCTATCGCCAGCCTGCGGCGCATGGCACAACACCGCTTGGGCGATAGCCGTGGCCAAGGTCCGCCGTCCGCACCCGGGCACGCCTTCGAGCAGAAGCGCGTGCGGCAAACGTTCACAGGCAATCAGACGCGCAAGGAGCCGACTGACCGCGACCTGACCAACAACATCGGCAAGTTGCATGGGAGAGGCCAACCGCGCTCAACGCGCGATGCTGCCCGCCTGCATGGGCTCAGCCGTCCATAACAGCTGATTGTTGGCCAGATAAGCGCCATACCGCAGGCCCTGATTGGTCGGCACCGGACTTGCCGTGCACACTACGACCGTACGCGGTAATGCCGCCGAGACATCGCCAACTAACGGCTTGTAGTGAAATTTTTCGCCGGTGACCGGACAACGGAAGCGGTTTACCCGATTGCGATCCTTGATGACGTCCTGCTCCCACAGATCATCGAGGACTTTCGGCCAAGCGCCTTTACGGAACGCATAGTCCATAGTCGCCTGGCCGATCAGATTCAATGCCAGCGCACAGTCCTGCTGATTGCCGTCAGTACGTGGTTTCCAAGCCGGATTCACGTAATTGGCCGAGCCGAAGTCCTCATAGACAATCGCTGACAACAGCCGTTTATCCGACCCCGAGATTTCCATCGAATGTACTTCGCCAGAATCCGTCAAACGCTGAATCTGCCGGTCGGCCAGCCATCCCAGCGACACTGCCAGGGGTGCATCCGGCCCTGGCGCCTTGCCCTGGGCGCGGATGTCCGCGCGTAACCGAGGCTGCGATTCAGGAATCTTGGCCAAAGCGAGATACCAATCCATGGATTGCCCGAGCGTGCCAGCGCGGCCGCTGCGTCGCAAACATTCGGCGATGGCGAACATGTTGGGGGCCAGGCGACTGCGTGGGAATTCTTCACTGATCACTGCGGTCAGCAAATTGGCCACGGCAATGTTCAGGAAATTCGCATATTCGTCGAGCGAACGTTTCCGCTCTCGCACCAAGCCACGCAGCAGCTCACCGGTCGGCTTATCATTCTTGCCCAGCCGTTCCTTCATCTGCTCAAGGGTCTTGTTCGCACCAGCCATGTCGCCATCGCGTACCTGCAGACCGAAATACGTTGAACCGGCTATGAAATAGGCTTCATCGGTCAGGCTCGCGCCGTCAAAGATGCGTCCGTACACTGACAGCGCCTTGGCGAGAACGAACGTTTCGCCTGGTTTAATGTCTTTGTCTGTGTGTTCTCTGACCTCTTCATAGCCTCCGTCGAGAGCCTGGTTCCCAACCGGCACGTTCATCCGCGCGCGTAATGCCCAGGCACCGGTCAAAGCGAGCTTGCCCAACACCACCGCACGAGCGCCACGCTTCTCATAGCATTGCAGCGCTAATTTATAGCGCTTTTCAAGCGGAATCCCTTGCTGATTGAGAATGAAATCCTTGCGCGCAGGAATCTGCTGTCCCTGCATGCGTGCAGTTTGCTGGAACACGGAATAGGAGCGGTTGAATTCCAACTGCCACTCGGTGTTAAACGTCTTGAGCACCCAATCTTTCAATTCGGGTGGCAACTCATCGCGAAAACGCCCGGTGCGCTGATCCCATTCTGAACTCAGCGCGGCGAAAAACGTAAACGGGCAGACGGCGACGTAATAATCATACTCACTCGGACCCGAGGTATGACGGCAACCGTCCTCGTCGGCACCCATATCGGCCAAATCGGTAACTGCCTGCTGATCGACCGGCACTCCTAATATCTCGAACTTCTGCCCGGTAATTGGCGAAAAGATGCTCATCTCTTGGACTTGAAGGGCCCACATCGGCAGAGAGATCATTAACAACAGCAGGTAACGCATAGAGGTAGCTCTGAAACCAGAAAGGGGATGGGCACCAAGCGCGCGTACGCCCGAAAAAACAACGAAGCCGCCGCAGCCTGATGGCATGCGACGGCTTGCAAACCGGATAGCCGGCAGACCTGCCCGCTGTGTGGGGCAGTACGAAATCATGATGGCGGCTGGCGAGGGCCAGCCACAGCATCAGACGTCGATCGACAGGACTTCGACCACCGTGTGTTGATGGCGGAAGCCCTTGCGGCGGTTGGTCACGTGCTTACGGCGCTTGTACTTGCCGACGGTGATTTTGTCACCGAGCGAGTGCTGGAGCACCTTGACGACGGCTTTGGCGCCAGCGACGAACGGCGAACCGACCTTCACTGAAGCGCCATCGGCAACGAGCAGCACGGGCAACTCAATCGTGCTGCCGACTTCGAGGGTCTCAGCGCGATCGAGGGTGAGCTTGTCACCTTTCGCGGCGCGGTACTGACGGTTACGATCTTGGATGACGGCGTACATGCGGAACTCGCTTCTTTTTCGACGGTCTACTCGTGGGGCCAGGCGCAACTCAAAGAGCGTCACCCGGCGGCTGGTTGATCAAAACCGTCACTGACGACGGCGACCCCGCGTTTGGCGGGAGCGGTTTCTATCGCCACCTCCGCCAGACGCAAGACCAGTCGAGCTAGAACGGCCGCCACTGGACCCGGCGCTACCGCTGATGACGGCTCCGGCGGCAACGGCAGCTGCCACCGTCACCGGCTCGTTAGGGCTAAATAACAGGCGACGCAAGATCACCGCGTCTTCGTATACCGTCGTAGCACGCACCAGCGCCGGCTGCATCACCACTATTTGGCGCACTTCGACATGCGACTCGGCAACCGCCGGCACCGGGGCGCGGATCACGCCACTGATCGGATCTTCTGCCAGCTCGCGCTCGAGATCAGCCAGCTTCATGGCCGACAACTCCTTGGCCAACTGAATGGCCTTGGCCTGTTCGACCATCAACGGAGCGAGCAGGCTCGGACGCACGGCCTGGCGCTTCTCATTGCTGCCGGCCCCGCTGCGCTCATTACGCTGGCCACGGTGAAACGATGGTACCAAGCGGAACTCGCGGGCCTTCATCGATGGGTCGCCTGAGAACACGATCTTGCAATCTTTCCGCTGCTCGAGTTCGCTGATCTCCTGATGGCGGGCGTTGAGGATGTGGATGGCCACGTCCTGCGGCAAAACGATCTCGAGCCGCGCCACGCTGCGCGTATGCAGCATCTGCCGCAACTGGCGCATGCAGTCGATCTCGATGCTTTCGGCGGTTTTCACCGAGCCGGTACCGACGCAATGCGGACACTGCACTGACGACACCATGGCGTGGCTCGGACGCGTCCGCTGACGCGTCATCTCGACCAAGCCAAAGCGTGACAGGGCGGTGACCTGGATCTTGGCCTTGTCGGTCGACAGGGCGCGGCGCAGCGCCAACTGCACCAGACGCTGGTGGGTCCGATCCTCCATGTCGATGAAGTCGATGATGATGAGGCCACCCAGATCGCGCAGCACCAACTGCTCGGCGATGGTATTCACGGCCTCCAAGTTGGTCATCAGCGCCGTCTGCTCGACGTCGGACGACTCGCGGTTTTTCGCCGAATTGACGTCGATCGAGACCAGGGCTTCGGTCTGCTCGATGACGATGGTGCCGCCCGATGGCAACTGCACCTTGCGGTCGGAAATGTGCGCCAAGCGCTCTTCGACGCCATAGAAGGTGAAGATCGGCAGCTCGTCACGATGCAGCTCGATGCGGTTCACCAGCTCGGGCATGAACACCTGGGCAAAAGCCCGGGCTTCGTCGTAAAGCTTCTCTTGATCGATGATGATCTTCTGCACGTCGGGGCCGGCGACGTCGCGCAGCGTACGCACCACCACGTCCGCTTCCTGATAGAGGCAGAACGGCGCGCGCACCGACTTCGACAGGGCCTCGACCTCGCTCCACAAACGCTTGAGGAATTCGTAATCGAGCTTGATCTCGGCCTCGTCGCGTTCAGCCGCGGCGGTGCGCACGATGAAGCCGAAGGACTCGGGTGGCGGGCAGCTGTCGAGGATCTTCTTCAGGCGCCGGCGCACCAACGGATCCTCGATGCGCTTCGACACGCCCTTGGCCTGCTCGCTATGCATCAGCACCAGGTACCGGCCGGGAATCGACAGGTACATGGTCATGTTCGGACCCTTGTCCTTGATCGACTCCTTGGTGATCTGCACCACGATGTCGTCGCCCGGACGCAGAATTTGCTCGATGCGCGTGCCGCGAGGCTTGTCGTGAATCAGCTCATCGACGTGGATGAAACCGTTCTTGCCGGCACCCAGGTCGAGAAAGGCGGCGTCCAGACTGGGCTCCACATTGGCGACCTTCGCCTTGTAGATGTTGCCCAGGTGCTGTCCGTCACCGATACGCTCGTGCAGCAACGATTCGAGTCGACCGTCGCGGATCACGCCGACGCGCAGCTCCTGCTCGTCGAGGACATTCATCAAGATGTGCGAACCCATGTGAGGCTCCTAGCTAAGCCTGGGAGACGTCATCAAGACGGAATGCACCGCAGGCGGTGATCGGCGACGCGCGAATGCCAGGTGGCACTCCAGCGCATCCAGCCGGTAGGTCAGCAATCTAGGCCACGCATGTTACTCTACAAGCCCACAGCTTGACCTCGATACCGCCTAAGAGGCGGCATCCAACTCGGCCAGGGCTGCCACCACCGCATCGACCTCGTCCGGCGTCGTGTAATGGGCGAAGCCGATACGCAGCAGGCCCCCGCGCTCAGCCAGCCGCAACTGCTCAATGACTCCCTGGGCGTAGAAATGACCATCCCACACGTAAATGCCGCGCGCGGCAAGCGCCGCTGCCGCCACCTGCGGCGTCACGCGTGCCAGGCGCACACCGAAGGTCGGGGTGCGCTCGGCGGCGCGCCGCGGAGCGCTGATGCCGTACACGGTCAACCCGGTGATCCTGGCCACCCCCTCCAGAAAGCGCGCTGATAGCTGCTGCTCATGCGACGTGATCCATTGCATCCCCTGGACCAGGCCAGCCCGGGTCAGCACCCCAGGTGGCCTACCTGAGAGCTCGGCGATATGTGTCAGGCATGCCAGGGTACCGGCAATGGCCTCGGTATTCTGTGTGCCGGTTTCCCATTTGCCCGGCGGCAGCGCCGCTGACGGACGCACCTTGTAGGCGGTCAACGATTCGAGCAGCGCCCGCCGGCCATATTGGATGCCCAGATGCGGGCCGGAAAACTTATAGGCCGAACAGGTCAGGAAATCGCAGTCCAGGGCCTGCACGTCGATCACCCCATGCGGCGCGAAATGCACCGCATCGACATAGGTCAGGGCCCCGACGCGGTGGGCGGCGGCGATCAACGGCGCCAAGTCCACCCGCGAGCCGACGGCGTTGGAGGCCGCCGTCAACGCCACCAGGCGCGTACGCGGATTGAGCAACTTGTTCAAAGCCATCAGTGACAGAGTCGCATCTGGCTCGTTGAAGGCCAAGGTGTGCACGATCACGCCGCGATCTTCGGCAGCCATGCGCCACGGCTGGACATTGGCGTCATGATCCAGCGCCGTGACGATGATCTCATCCCCGGCCTGCCAGGTACGCGCCAGGGCCCGGCTCATGGCGAAGGTCAGGCTGGTCATGTTCTGGCCGAAGATGATCTCTTCGGGCGCGGCGGCGTTGAGGAAGGCGGCGACGGCCCGGCGGGCGGTCAGCGCCAGGGCATTGGTTTCGACGCTGGTGGCGAAGACGCCGCCGAAGTTGGCATTGCTGGTGGTCAGATACGCGGTCATGGCCGCGGTCACCGCCAGGGGCACCTGCGTCCCCCCTGGGCCATCAGCGTAGATGACCGGTCGTCCGTCCTGTTGGCGGGCCAGCGCCGGGAATTGGGCGCGCACCTGGAGAAGCGGATTGATCGACATGAATGAACTCACGAGGTGATGACCAGCAGATCCCAGTGCCCGGGCTGAGCCGTGCTCGGCCGCACCTGATCCGCAAAATGATAGACCCGGCGATCATTGGCCAATACCGCTTCACCCGCTTGCAGGTCGCGGCTGAATAACGGCGGCTGGTCTCTGGCTGGATAGATGCGCGTGGTCGCGCCAAGGATCTGGTGCCGCTCGACGCAGAACATGCCGATATGATCGAAGCCATCCTGATGGATGCCTTCTGGCGCCGGCGAACCGCTGAATTCCGCTGAGCAGCGGATGCGGATCTGATGCACGCCAATTTCACGCACCTCGGGATCGATGCCCATACCGTCGGTGAAGGTGGTGACCATGGCCTGAAAAGCGGGCTGACTCAACAAGCCCTCTTCCAGCTCCTCGAATTCCCGGCGAATACCCCCTGCCAGCTGATTGACCGTCTTGCTCTGCAGAAAGTGCATGTGCGGAAGTCGACGCAAACGCGTTGCCAGGCCGATGAAGTGCGAAAAGCGTCGTTGGCGAAACAGACCCGTGATGTATGGATCCAACGGCAAGCGCTCATAAAACGGTCGCAAAGCCGCCAAGTCCGACGTCGGAAACTGCGTCAAGAGATAGGTAAAATCGCTTGGTAAAGGCATAGACCACCTGCCGTCAGTCTAATCAAGCGGGAGGTGATTATCCAGGGTCAAGACGCGCCTTTCATGCTCAAGGCTATTCTTCGCCGCGGCAGGTCGACCGACACCACGCGCACCGTGACGTGCTGGCGCACCGCCACCACCGTCGCCGGGTCACTGACGAAGTGATCGGCCAATTCCGAGATATGCACCAGGCCGTCCTGCTTGATGCCGACGTCGACGAAAGCGCCGAAATGGGTGACGTTGGTAACGATGCCGGGCAGGATCATTCCCGGCGTCAGGTCTTCGGGACGATGGACATCGGCGAAATGGAAGACCTGGAAAGTCGGACGCGGATCACGCCCGGGCCTGGCCAACTCGGCGAGGATATCGCGCAAGGTCGGCTCACCGACTTCGGCATCGCACCAGCGCTTCAACTCGATGCCCTGGTGCAACGCCGGCTTGTGCATCAGGTCCTCGGTAGTGACGTGCAAATCGGTGGCCATGCGCCGCACCAGGGCGTAACGCTCCGGATGCACCGCACTGGCATCCAGCGGCTCGCGGCTTTCGCGCAGGCGCAGAAACCCGGCGCATTGTTCGAATGCCTTGGCGCCGAGTCGCGGCACTTTCAACAGTTCGCGCCGATCGCGAAAGCCGCCGTGCTCACGGCGGTAGGCGACGATGGCCCGCGCCAGCGCCGGCCCCAGGCCCGAGACATAGGCCAGCAGCTGTTCGCTGGCGGTCGCCAGTTCGACGCCCACGGCGTTGACGCAGCTTTCCACCACCCGCCCCAGGGATTCACGCAAACGCGTCTGATCGACATCATGCTGGTACTGGCCGACGCCGATCGATTTGGCATCAAGCTTCACCAATTCTGCCAGTGGATCCTGCAAGCGCCGACCAATCGAAATCGCCCCACGTACGGTCAGATCCAGATCGGGGAACTCGGTGCGCGCCACTTCGCTCGCCGAGTAGATCGAGGCCCCCGATTCAGAGACCAGCACCACCGGGATGCCCAGGCTGAGCGTTTCAAGAAAATCTGCCGTTTCGCGACCGGCGGTGCCATTACCGACGGCAATGGCCGCCGCGTGGTGCGCCGTCACCAGTCCACGGATGATCGCCGCCGCTTCGCTTTGGCGGCGCGGTTCGTGCGGAAAGATGGTGGCCGAAGCCAGCAGCTCCCCCTGGTCATCGAGGGCCACGGTCTTGCCGCCGGTGCGCAGGCCCGGATCGACCGCCAGCACCGCCCGGCGGCCGTACGGCGCCGCCAACAGCAGGCCGCGCAGGTTCTCGGCAAAGACGCTGATGGCCTCGCCATCGGCGCGCTCCTTCGCCTCGCTCAAGGCCTCATTTTCCAGAGCCGGCGCCAACAGCCGCTGGTAACCATCGACCAGCGCCAGATCAAGATGCTCACGACCACGCCCCTGGTGACGATCTGGGCGCAGCCACCGTTGACGCAAGCTTGCCAACGCGGTCTCTTCCGGTGGCAGGGCCGAAACGCTCAGAAATCCCGCTTCACGCCCGCGCAGCATGGCCAACAGACGGTGCGACGGACAGCGAGCCAGCTCTTCGCTCCACTCGAACCAATCGCGGAACTTGGCGGCGGCCTCGTCTTCACGCTTACCGCGGGCAACCGCTGAGGTGAGCCGCGCCTGGCGGCGGAACAGCTGGCGGATCTCACCGCGCGTCGCTGCCTCTTCGCTGATGGTCTCAGCGATAATGTCGCGGGCCCCGGCGAGGGCGGCGTCGGCATCGGCGACCTCCGCGCTGAGGTATCCGGCAACTTCGGGAAACTTGCCACCGGCGAGCAGGGCCTCGGCCAACGGCGCCAGACCGCGCTCACGCGCCTGCTGCGCGCGGGTGCGACGTTTAGGCCGATAGGGCAGGTATAGATCTTCAAGTTCGGCCAACTGCCGGGCGGCGGCGATGGCGGAAGCCAGGGCCGGAGTCAACAGATTCCGTTCGACCAGCGAGGCATGGATCGCTGCGCGGCGTTTCTCCAATTCGCGGACGCGCGCCATGCCGTCACGGATGGCGGCAATTGCCACCTCATCCAAGCCGCCACTGACTTCCTTGCGATATCGCGCCAGAAACGGCACGGTTGCGCCTTCATCAAGCAAACGGCCGGTGGCCTCGATCTGCTGCGGTCGCAATTTCAATTCACCGGCCAGCACCACGGCAAGGCGGGGAAGATCATCAATGGCATCATCGCTGACAGGCATGGCAACATGCTGACGGGTTTACTCAACTTTCCCAGCTTAAGCCGTGATGAGCATTGATGTGTCAGCGGTACTCCTGATGACCTATCCGTAGAAGCTTTTCCGCCAGGTGGATATTTGACTTCCATGCAGAAAAATCAGTAAAGCGAGCGAATCATCCTGGCCATTGATGGAGATCCCTTAACGATTTCACCATGCAAAGATTTGAAATATCATTGTGTCTTGAAGATCCTCATCGTCCTCTCATGTGGATGACGTACACCAAGACCGCCTGAACCACAGGAACAGCAGCTATGCGTATCTTGGTGATCGAAGACTACCGGCCGATGCGCCAAGCCGTGGTTACCGGACTCAGTGAAGCAGGTTATGCCGTCGATGCCTCGGCTGATGGCCACGACGGTTGGTGGCACATCGAGTCCACTGCTTATGACCTGATCATTCTCGATCTCATGCTTCCAGGTATTAGCGGCCATGAACTCCTGCGCCGCCTGCAATCACGTCAATCATCGACGCATGTTTTAGTCTTAACGGCACAGGACAGTCTCGATGCCCGCGTTGGTGGCCTTGATCTGGGCGCCGATGATTACTTGGTAAAGCCTTTTGCCTTTCCCGAATTACTGGCACGCGTGCGCAGTCTTTTACGGCGTGCCTATCACATAAAGGATCCCCTCATCCGCGTCCTCGACCTGGCCATCGATAGCGTGCGTCAGAGCGTCACGCGCAATGGCAAAAACATCGAGCTAACCGCTCGCGAATACGTGTTGCTGGAATTTCTTGCCTTGCGCCAAGGACAGTTGGTGAGCCGCAGTGATATCTGGGAACACCTCTACGATGAACATGCCGACAGCGGTAGTAACGTAGTTGATGTCTATATCGGCTATCTGCGTAAGAAGATTGAGTTCGATGATCTACCGCGATTGATCCATACCCGGCGGGGCCAGGGCTATATGCTTGGTGAAGCTTGATGCATTCCCTGCGCGTGCGCCTCGTGGCGCTCAGTGTCGGCTTGACTGCCTTGAGCCTGGCTGCCTGCAGTGGGGTGATCTACTTGGTCGTCCAACGCGAACTCGTGACGCATGCCGATGACATGCTGATAGCGCAAGCAATCACCTTCGCGGCATTGATCGAATATCATCCCGAACACGACCGATACGAGTTTACCGGCCAGCACCTGCTGGCCGTCGAAGGTGAACGTCTGCGGTTTTCCGCAACCTCCGAAGCCGGTAAATCGTTGGCCGCATCCTCAGCGAGAATCGACGACGATCCGCATTTTCAGGCATCAGATGTGAGCCAGCTCACCCCGCATGCCTGGACATGGACTGATCGGGGCGAGACCTGGCGTGGGGTGATGTGCAGCGCGCCCGTCACCTGCGACGAAGACGATGAACATCCGGAGTCGGCGGCAGCCAACCCCCACATCCTCATCCGCCTCGCCCGCCCCAGCAGCGAACTCGATGACCGTTTACGCCATATCGCCCAGTTGCTGGGTGTGGTCACCGTCGGCCTGAGCGTATTGATGGGTGTGGTGTTCGGATGGAGCATTACCCGCGCCTTACGGCCGCTCGATCATCTGACCGGCGCTTTGGCAACCTGGAGCGGAGATTCCAAAAATCGTCTACCCATACCGATCTATCCGAGCGAATTGGTCCCGGTCATTTGCACTCTCAATGACCTGTTTACGCGCATTGACGCCGCTTGGCAGCGCGAACGCTCTACCGGAACGGCCATTGCTCACGAGGTCCGCACTCCCCTGGCTGGCCTGCGCGTAGTGATCGAAGTCGCATTAAGTCGTGAACGGTCGGCAGATGCCTATCGTGCCACGCTTGGTGACTGCCTGGAAATGGTGAATCACGTCCAACGTTTGGTTGAATCACTGCTTTTATTGACGCGGCTGGAGCAAGGACGGGTCCCCCTGCATTACTCCAGCATCGACATCGACTCGTTTTTAGAAACCACATGGACGGCATTCCTGCCAAGAGCGCGAGATCGCGACCTGTCGGTGACGTGGACCCCCGGTAAAGCCTGTCGGATCGACACCGATGCCACCCTGCTCAGCATAGTGGTGCGCAACCTTTTCGATAACGCCGTCGATCACGCTGATGCCCACGGTCACATCGAGGTGCAGTGGTCGGTCACCGAGAACGACGTGCAACTCACCATCACGAACACCTGCACGACGCTGACCGCGTCTGATCTCGAACACATCACTTTGCGGTTTTGGCGCAGCGATCAGGCACGCACCATCGACGATCAGCATTGCGGTTTGGGATTGTGTCTGGCAATGGATATCACCCAGGCCCTGGGCGGACTATTGACGCCCAGCCTGACTGAAGGGCGCTTTTCCATACAGATGAAGCTGCAATGCCATCCCACGCCTTAGGAGTCTGTCGGAGATAGGCCGACGAGGATGGCGAAGCACTCACGATATTCTCATGGATCGATGCTAATATAAATCTCGTCGGCCAAACCCCCGGCATCCGGAGCATTCATGCACAAGATTCTTCATCCCCTGTTGTTCGCTTGCGTCCTCGGCTGTCCGAGCCTGTACAGCGCCGAAGAGAACGAAACAAAACTCACCGAAAAAGACCTTCCGGCAGCGGTGCTTACGACCATGCATACTGCCGCAGTAGGTGCCAAGCTGGGCGAGTTCGAATCTGAAACAAAAAAAGGTAAAGTGGTTTACACCGCCACCTTCACTGATGCCAAAGGCGTTGAGCAAGAAGTCACCGTCGATCCGAGCGGAAAATTGATCAGCGTCGAAAAAGAAGATGACGGTGACAATAAAGAGTCCGGCGACAAGGATTCCGACGATAAGAAGTCCGACACCAAATCCATCCCGCCCAAAAAATAGTCATTCATGCCCACGGTCACCAGCGGTGCCCGTGGGTCGTCGACAGGCCAGCGATGTGCTGTAGAAGCTTACAGGCGCAGCAACTTGCCGAAACCGGCATCACCAGGTACAGCTGTCGCCGGAGGTATCATGGCTGGTCTCGAATTCATCGGCGGCGAAAAGGGTGGGGTTGGTAAATCAGTCATGGCGCGGGTTTTAGCGCAGTACTGCATCGACCAGAAAGAACGTTTTGTCGGCTTTGATACCGATCGTTCACACGCAACTTTTTTGCGTTTTTATGGGGATTTTGCCGCCCACGTAGTCATCGATGACTTCGCCAGCCTCGACCATCTGGCCGAAGCCATCACCGAAGACGCCGGGCGCCGTGTACTGATCGACCTGGCGGCGCAAACCGTGCCGCCGCTGCAGCGTTGGATCGAAGAAGCCGATGTCTTGTCGCTGTTATCAGAAGACTACCTACCGGTGCGCTTCTGGCATGTCATGGACGATGGTATGGATTCCATCTCCCTGCTCGAAAATCTTATCCAGAAATTTGGCAGTAGAGTGCAGTACGTGGTGGTTCTCAACCACGGACGCGGACGCGATTTTTCTAACTTCCATGCCTCGACAGCAAAGACCTTGGCCGTCGAACACGGCGCCAAGATCGTCGAGCTACGTGGCCTGCACGAAGCCTCGATGCGTAAGATCGATCAGCATAACCATAGCTTCTGGTCGGCCATCAACCAACGCAGTGGTGAACGGGCGCTAGGCATGCTTGAACGTCAGCGCGTCAAGGTGTGGCTGAATAAAACCTATTCTGACTTGGCACCATTTTTCGCCTGACCGACTACCGTCACATACAGCGACAACACCTCCCGCCCCAGAGCGGAAGGTGCTATCGACGCAAACAGTGCGACTGATCCGTTACTGTGCGGGAACCACTGGCGGCGCCGGTGGTGCTGGCGGCTTGTTGTCCCCCATATCCTTCTTGTGACCCTGGGCATCGCCAGGCCGGTTGCCGGCATCGGGGCGCGGACCGAATTTGGCACGCACTTCGTCACGACGGGCTTTCAGGCCGGCAAAAGTCGGATCCTTGGCCATGACTTCTTCGGCCTTGGCCTTGTAGGCCTTCTGCGCGTCGTCGACGACCTGCTTGAGCTTGGCCACTTCTGGATCCTGATCGGTCTTCTCTTTCAAAGCCCGCAACTGCCCTTCGACCTCGCGGATTTCCTTCATCACCTCGGGCTTCATGGGGCCGCCTGGCATGCCGCCAGGGGGCATGGCGCCGGGAGGCATTTCAGCTTTCGGAGGAACTGGTGGCGCTGGCGGCTGCGTGCCTTCTTCGGCCATCAGCGGCATGGCGAGCAACAAGGCAGGAATAAGGGATGAGAGGTACTGACGCATAGTGGTCTCCATAAGTGACTGGCCTATTTGACATCAATCATTGCCAGAGCCAAGGGCGTAGTTGCCATACCTGGGCTTGCCCGCGCACACCGAATATAACGATCGGATGACATGATGAACGAGCCCAACCCTGCCCCCCAGACCGTCGAAGGATGGTATGTCCTTCATGACCAATGGTCGATTGATTGGCAGTGCTGGCGCGCCTTGCCGATGATGGAGCGGCAACAACGCGTCGAAGAACTGTTTGCCTGGCTCGCCATGCAAACCTCCGGTGATTCGATGGCCTATGCGGTGCTCGGGCAAAAGGCCGATCTCTTGTTTGTGCATTACCGTAAGACCATGGCCGAACTGCACACGGTCAGCAACGCTTTTCAACACTGCGCACTGACCGAAGACCTGGCCCCAGCAGGGTCGTTTGTGTCGGTCATCGAAGCCTCGCTCTACGAAGCCGAGGCCCATGCCCGCGGCAGCCTAGCCCGTCGCGGTGTGACCCCGGCAGACGCCACTTTTGCGGCCGCTCTCGAAGCCGAAACCGCGACCGCCCGCGACGCCTTAAATGAGCGTCTGTTTCGCCGCATCCCCACCCAGTCGCACATCTGCTGGTATCCGATGAGTAAACGTCGCGATGGCGTCGACAACTGGTATGCACTGAACCTTGACGAACGGCGGGCCTTGATGCGCGGTCATGGGCAAGTCGGACAGCAATTTGCCGGCCAGGTCACCCAGGTGATATCCGGAGCCATCGGCCTCGACGATTGGGAATGGGCGGTCGACTTGCACGCCGAAGATCCGCTGGTGTTTAAGAAATTGGTCACTGCCATGCGCTATGATGGGGCCTCGGCCCGTTATGCCGATTTCGGCGCCTTCGTCATCGGCCTGCGTCAGGATGCTGAAGCCCTCGGACGGCTGCTGTTGGCCTGACACGTAGGATGTGCAGGCGATAGCAAAAAGACGGTCCGGGCCGATCATCGCCACGCATGCAGACTATCTTCCTCATTCGCCACGGTTATCCGCTGTCGTGGGAACAAAAACTGAAGGTGCGCGGCAGCGAAGCGCACCTGCGGCTTGACCCGACCTTGGCCGACATCGGCCGCGCCCAGGCACAAGCCACGGCCGCTGCGCTAGCCAAGATTGGTGGCGTGACAGCAGTGCTGTCGTCGCCGTTTCGTGCCTGCCTGGAAACCGCCGACCTCATCGCCGATGCCTGCGGCGTGACCGTCAGTGCAGATTGGAAAATCGGCAATGTCTTGTTATCGACGGTCTTGGGTAGTCCGTTCAGCCCCGGCTCAGCGATGGATCCGGAATGGCTCGAGCGCCGAAAAAACGCCGGTAAACCAACACATCCCGAGTCCGATCAGACCATCCATGAGCGCATGACGGTGACGGTGCGCGATCTCAAGGCGCGCAAACCATTGGCGCAGAAAATCGTCATCGTTTCGCACGACATCATCGTTAAAGAATTGATGCGGCACATGACCGGACGTACCCTGGCAATCGATTGGCACCCGTGCGCCATGACCACCTTGACGCGCGCAACTCTAGTTGATCGCCTATGGAAATTAGTCGGCTTACCGGCAAGCCATCAGCACCTGGGAACAAGTGATCGAACCGAGCCCGTTGAACACATCGAACATCGTTATCACCCGCTTGATAGCCGCTCGTAGGTGCCCTCATACAAGCGACTCGTTTCAGCGCTGAGCCGCCTAGGTCTCAACAGTGACCGCTGAGGTCTTAACGATAGCTGAGACCCCAAGCATATCCGTTACCCTGCCCTGCCGCCGCAACGCTCAGGCCACTGCGCGGAGGTACGCAAACCATCGGAGCATATCCGAAGTGATGACTATCCGGACAGACCGTAGGGCAAACCGTGGGGCAAACCGTGGGACAGACCGTAGGACAACCACCCCACACATACGGATTACGCAAAATGGTGGGATAAGCCGAATAATTCGAGTAATTAGAATAGATGACTTGTGGCGCTGGAGCGGGCTCAGCCGCGCGGCGCGCTTCAGCCTGGGCGGTGCGCAATTCGGCTTCTTTGGTCGCCACTTCAAGCGCCGCCAAATGTGCAGCACGGTCTTTCACGGCCTGCTGATCAGCCTCGTGCGCGACGCGTTCTTCATCGCCCAAAATACCGTCGCGTTCGGCGACCAGCAGCCATTTACCGCGAAAGAAGACCTCTCCACGGGCGGCCGCAGCTTCGGCGGGCTTCATCCATTTACCATCCTGTTTGATCTGACCCAAGGCGGCACGCGCTGGTGCGAAATCTGTATCTTTGGTGATGGCGGTCTGCGCCAAACGACGAAATAACGGATTCTCGCCGAGTACCTTTGCCTCTTCGGCCAATGCCCACCACTGTTCAGCGGTGCCATCGCTTTTGGTCAAGGCCGCACACTTAGCGTCAAAGGCGTCCTGCTTTTTCTGCTGCTCGGTTTTACCATAACGAATCGCGATGATGTCGCCGGCCTTGACATGAAGCACGGCAATCATGCCACCAGTGCGGGTGCGGATTTCGACCTGCTCGTCGCCTGGATGCGACAAAACCTCACCGTCAATCACGCGTCCATCCTTGAGCGAGATCTCGTCAGCACTTAGAGGGCCAAACGGAGCAATGATCGACACAGCAGCAAGCCACAGAGCCGGGAGCAGGTATTTCATAAATTTAATACTAGCTGAAATCGCGTAATTTCCACTCCTCAGACTGTCATCTCTAGATAAGTGGGGCAATCACTGGCGGAAGCACCGTAAGCACTTGCTGCTATATTTTTTCTGACGACCGGCCCCTACCAGGAGAAAACCGCCGCCGTGGCGGTAGCCGGGGCGTCACGCAGACGCGCATAAGCCGTCGGCGCCTCGCTGACCGGCAACGATGCCGGCAGAAATTCGCGCGTGTCGACCAGGCCTTCACGCAGGGCAGCCATCGCTGCCCTGCGGTCCTCATGCGAGCGATCCATGGTATTCAAGACGATGGCGCCCTCGACGTTCTCGGCGGCTGAGGGAATGATCTCAAAGGTCTGGGTATAGGTCGCCAAATAGAGCAGCCGCGGCCACACCGCGGCCGCCCCGCGCAAGACATCCGGACGAAAGCCGCTCTGCCAGGTACGCATCATCGCCGGACGCAACAAGCGGCGCGCCATCAGCGCACCGGGAATGCTGCCCGAAGCCTCGATCACCATGTCCGCTCCATGTCCGATACAGCTGCGAATGCGCGCTTCGGCATCGGCGTCGCGGCCGTTCACCGCTTCGAGTACACCCCAACTACGGGCGCGCACCAAACGTTCTTCGACGAGATCTGTTACCACCACGCGCACCCCATGGCGCAAGAGCCAGCGCGTGGCCAGAGCCCCGATCAGGCCCTGGCCAATGACCACGGCCGTCTCACCGGCCGCGGGCATGGCGGCGGTCACCCCACGGTGGGTGATGGCCGCCAATTCGATGAATGCATAGGTGAAGGGATCGGCCTCGGCAGGCAGCCGCACCAGCGAGCTGGGGTCGCACGCCAACCACGAGGCCTGCGCACCCCACAATGAGGTATAGCCCTCGACCTGCATGCCACCGGTGGCCGCCACCACATCGCCCACCCGCCAACCGGATACGTAAGAGCCGACTTCGCTGATGCGGCCGATGGCGCTGTAACCTGGAATCACCGGGAAACGGTCCTTCGATTCGAGCGCACCCGCCAGCACCCGCAGTTCCGTGCCCGGCGAGACGGTGGTGAGGATGGTTGATACCACCACCTGATCCGGACGCGGATCCGCCGCCTCGAGCGTACGCAGCTCAACCTGGCCAGGAGCGGTGAAGACGATGGCGCGAAGGGTACGTGACATGGGGGTATCTCCGACTTCCATCCTACCCGCACCGGGGTGCGTGTCGCTACCGGACTTCGGCTTGTGATTCCACTTTCCGGCTGGGGCGATACGGTGCAGCCATGTCGATCGCGGTCCTGGAAAATGTCCGCTATGTGGTTGGATTCAGTATGCCGCCGCGCCATTCCTGGTGTCCTCAGCATCGCCATGACACCTTGGAGCTGGTGTGGCATGGGCAGGGCAGCGGCGTCAGCACGCTCGTCGACGGCACGCAGCTGAGCTTCACTCCCGGCACCCTCGTATGGTACCCGCCACAGGTGCGCCACGACCAGCAATTCACGCAACTGGCGCCGGATCATTGCGTGCAGCTGGCGCTCATCGGCAATCCGCCACCGCCCTTCGACCGTGCCGGCATGCTCGCCATCGACGATCCGCACCTGATCCATGAACTGACCGATCTCGCCAGCGCGCAGCGCGACAGCCCCCTCGCACGGCGAGCGCTGAACATGCGCGCGGCGGCATTGCTCATCGACATCGCTGATCGTCACGCGCCGGTCGATATCCCGCACGCGGATCCGGCGACCCACGCGATGACCATCATCCGCGATCGCTCGCACAGCGTTGGCGGCATCGAGGACCTGGCAAGAGAGGTCGGTCTGGGCGCCGATCGCCTCCGCCACGTCTTCACCGCCCGCTGGGGCACCCCGCCGGTGCAGGCCCTCACCGAAGCGCGCATCGCCCGCGCGAAAGAACTCCTACGCCGCACGCCGCTGACCCTGGAGGCCATAGCCCACGACTGCGGCTACGCCAACGCGCGCTATTTCTGCACCGTGTTCAGGAAGGTCGCCGGACGCACGCCGGGCCAATGGCGAGCTGGCTGACGACCATGTCCAAGTGGTCGCGCCTGGGAGGCGTGAAGTGCGAAGCTCGCAGCTGGTGGCAGCTGAAGCTTACGTACGCAATGCCTCCACCGGATCCATGCGCGCCGCCATCCATGCCGGGTATAAGCCGAAGCCGATGCCGATGGCCATGCTGGTGACGGTAGCCACCACCATGATCCAGCCGTTGAAAGCCACCGGGAAGGCGAACAGCGCTTGGATCAACAAGCCCGACCCGACTCCAAGAACCAGGCCGAGCACGCCACCGGCGGTGGCAATCAACACCGCCTCGGTAAGGAACTGGCGCATGATATCGCCACAGCTGGCACCGATCGCACGGCGGATACCGATCTCACGCGTGCGCTCGGTGACGCTAGCGAGCATGATGTTCATGATGCCGATGCCGCCTACCACCAGGCTGATGCCGGCAATGACAACGATGATGACGTTGAATACTTCTTTAGTGCGCTGTGCTTGACGCATAGCTTCCAAGGGCACCGATACGACGAAATCGTCGGCACCATGGTGCAGTTCCAAGACCATGCGGCGAATCAATTCCGAGCCGCTCAACAGGTCTTCTTCGCGGGTCATGCGTAGGCTGATGGCGTCAAAGGGGCTTTCGCGTTCGGCACGACGGAAGTAAGTGCGCAGGCTGCCGTGCGGCAGGTACACGTCTTGATTGCGATCAACCATCGTCACATCGGCTACGCCGCCTTTACTGAATGATTTCTCAGCCATCACCCCGATGACCTCAAACGGCTCATCGCCGACCATCACCACTTGGCCGATGGGCTGGCTGCCCAATTGCAAAGCCGTGGCGATCGCTGCCCCCAACACCACCACTCGGCGGCGTTGCTGCTCATCATCGTCACTTAAAAAACGCCCACTGCCGACATGAAAGTCGGTGACTTGTTCGAAGTCGCCACGCACCCCCAGGACATTGGCGAAGTCGATCGACTGAGTACCGACTTTCAGCTCGGCCTTGATGCCCTTCCAGGCGGTAGCAGCGGCGATGCCTTGTTCAGCGGCGAAGATCTCGGTGATGCGAGCAAAATCATCGGCACTAACGCCCTCGGGGTTGAGCCGCCTTACGCGCGCCAAACGCGTACCCTCCAGATCAAGGCTGCGGACCTGGATGTTGTTGCGGCCGATCTGACGGATCTGCTTCAGCTGCTCTTCCTTGCCGCCTTCAGTGATCGCGGTCATGGCGATCACCGCCGCAATGCCGAAGACGATGCCCAGCATGGTCAGCAAGGTACGCAGGGCATGTGCCGCCAGGCCTTCATGCCAAGCCATATGGAAGAGGTCGCCAAAGCGCATGCCATCATTGTCACCGGCCCCGGCGGTGGCGGCCGCGCCACCGCGATACACACCCGACGCCGGCTTGTCGTCGAGTTCGGCGGCTGCAACAGCTGCGGCAGCCACGAGGGCCACTGCCGAGTCATTGAAATCGGCATTGAGAACATCGCTGACAATTTTACCGTCGACGATACGAATGACGCGCTGAGCCTGAGCCGCCACCGTCGGGTCATGCGTGACCAAGACGATGGTGTGACCTTCGGCGTGCAGAGCCTTGAGCGTATTGAGGATCTCAGCGCCGGTCTTCGAATCGAGATTGCCGGTGGGCTCATCGGCAAGCACCAGATGCGGCCGGCAAGCCAGGCCGCGGGCGATGGCCACGCGCTGCATCTGACCGCCGGACAATTCCAATGGCCGATGATCCAAGCGCTGGGCCAAGCCGAATTTGCTGGCGAAATCTTGGGCGGTGCGATGGCGCTGGGCCGCTGGCACGCCGGCATAGACCAGGCCGAGTGCAATATTGTCGGTGACGGTCAGAGTCGGCAGCAGATTGTAACTTTGGAAAACATAGCCGATCGAACGGTTGCGCACGCGCGACAGTTCCACATCAGTGGCGCGGGCGATTTCACGCCCTTCCAGCACGTAGCTGCCGGTAGTGGGCTGGTCCAGGCAGCCGAGGATGTACATCAAGGTCGATTTGCCCGAACCTGAAGGGCCGATGATGGCCACGAACTCACCCGCAAAAATTTCCAGATCGACGCCATCCAAAGCGCGCACTTCGCTGTCACCGACATGGTAGACGCGGGTGATCTGCTGCAGGCTGATGAGCGGCTTGGCCGCCCCCTCAACGGTTGGGGATACGTTCGACATAAATGGCCGTCCCTTCTGTCAGCGTCGGATCCTCGACCACAAAAGCTTCACTGCCGAGAATGTGGCCGGCCACCGGCGTCGGCACAGCGGCCGGAGCCAGGCGCACCGCCGACCGGCCGTCGGCCAAGTTCACCAAGGCCGCCCGTGGCAACCAGCATACGCCTTCGACACGCTGCAACTCGATTGCCACCAGAGCGGTCATGCCTTGACGGAAATCGCCATCCCGGCGGTCTTCACCTGCTTCAAGATGAATGTGCACTTCGAACTGAGTCACGCCGGCCTGGCCTTTTTTTCCTGAGCCGTCGTTTTTATCTCGTCCGACACCGGCCACCTGGGTGATGTCTCCCCGGCGCGGCAAACGACCCAGCGCGGGGATTTCGGCGTTGACCTTCATCCCCTGCCGCAAGCGGGCAACGTTGACTTCGTTGACCCGCACGACCACTTCCATGTTTGCCGGTGTAAACACCTCGATCATCGGATCGGCCTGCCATACCTGATCGCCGGCCAATTTCTGCCGATCGCCTTCACGGCGCACCTTGACCAGGCCGGCCACCGGCGCGACGGAGATATTTGGTGGCGTGGCCTTAGCCTTGACCAAGTCGGCACGCAGGCCGAGCAATTCCAGATCGATGCGCTGCGCCTGCTCGGGCTTCAATGAGCGGTCACGTTCACGGGCGGCAATCTCTTGTTCGATAGTTGATGGAAAGCGCCGGGCGCGCACCGCCAAGCTGGCGGTGAGTCGGGCGATTTTCGCCTCAGACACAGCGCGCTCCTGATCGAGGATGGCGAGGTTGCGATCGCGTACGGCTTTGGCATTGGCCGCAGCTTGCTCCGCCTTGGACAAGCGCGCGGCGGCTTCGGCAACCACCTCGGGTGAGGCCGGGCGATCGGCAAGTGCACGGCGCTCATTGACGATCACACTTTGCGTACGCGCACTGTCACGAGCTGCTTCCAGATCATCAAACGCCGCCTGGGATAACGTTTTGGCGGCAAACGCGGCACGGCCCTCAAGCAACCGCCGCTCAGCTTCGCTGAGGGTCAATTGCGCCAATTCAGCATCGAGCGCCAATTGAGTTGCCGGTAAACCGCGCTTCTCGATCTCGATACGGATACGCAATTCACGTTCAGCCGCCTCGGCGGCGGCGAGCTGTGCGGCGGCTGCCTCCTTGGCCGGTGCAAGCGCATCGCGTTGGGCACGGACCTGCGCCAATTCGGCTTGTAAGGGCCCGGTCTTGGAGCGCAGGAGCGCCCGTTCAGCACGTATTTTTTCCAGCTCAAGCGCTGGATCTGGCGGCGCCTCAACAGTGCCAGAGGCATCCTTGTCACGCGGTTTCCCACCGCCTTTGGGCTTGTCCGCTCGCGGCCCTTTACCCGCTATTGGCGCAGCTGGTACTGATGCACCTGCTCCTTGCGCGCCTGCTACTGGCGCGCCGCTAATGAGCGGACGCGGCTTGCTCTTAGCTTCTTTTTCCTGCTGCATCAGTTCGTCGATCTTATTTTCCAGACGCAGCAATTGATCCTGATGATCTTGCCAGCCATCGAGATGATCAATGAAGTTGTCCTGGGCCTGCTGCCAAGCCACACGGGTGGTCTCGAATTGCACACGTACACCGCTGGTGACGGCTTCCAACGGCACCAGTTCGCTATCGCAACGCACCAATTCAAGCCCGCCGATGGCTTTGGTTGTCAGAATCCGGCTGCGTGCCTGTTCGATGGTCAGGTCCTGTTCAGCCTTGCGCACCTTGCGCTCTTCGCTGTCGCCAGCCTGCTCGCGTTTAAGCAGACCCAATTCAAGATCCTGCCCGGCCTCGGTGAGCTGACTGCGTTCATCGGCGACTTTCTTTAACTCATCGGTGTCGTCGATGATGAACAACGGTTCACCGGCCTGCACCCAAGTGCTGTCATCGATGACCCACTGCAGCTTACCATCGAACGGCACGCCGATGATGGCTGGATCACGCGGCATCAGAGTACCAGTCTCTCGCAATGAATCGATCACCGTGCCGCGACTGACGCGCAGCAATTCCCAGGTTGGCTGCGCTTCTCCCAGCGGCGAACGGAAGGCTGCCGCGACCACCGCCGCACCGGCTATGGCGGCGACGGCAAAGCCAAGACGAACACGTTTTTTCATGGGGCTGCTACCGGAGGTGCGAGTGACAGATGATCGGACAGTTCCAGCACACCACGCATGCCTGGCATCAGGCGCCCACGCTGATTAGCCGGCAAGGTCAGCGTGACCGTCACCGAAAAGACTCGCTGATCAGCTACTGGCGCATCATCACCCGCGGCCCGCGCATCGCGCGGCAGTCCCAAGGCTTGGCCGATGCTGGTGATGGCCGCCATCAAGCGCAGATCACCCAAGCTGGGGATGCACACCATCACCGCTTGGCCAACCGCCAAGTGCGGATAACGAGGCTCGGGAACTTCGGCCAAAAAAGAGAGCTGCGACAAGTCGACGATTTCAGCCACCGGAATGCCGCCCCACAAGATCACATCCTTGGTGACCTTGCCCATGGCGCGGGTCTGATCATTCCACGCCTGCAGCCAATACAGACGGCCAACCGCGGTCGCATGCAGCACTTTACTATGTTCGAACTCGCTAACCCACTCCTGACCTTGCAGCATCTGCTCGAGCGAGGCGCGTGATTTCATCACTGCCGCGCGGTCTTCGGCCCGGATCAATTCGGCTTTACGCTCACGTTGACCCAGTACAGCCAAAGCCTCACCCCACGCTCCGGCGCCGCTGACAATGGCCAGCCAATCAGCTGAACGTGCACTCTGCGCCCGTACCAGTTCGCTACGCGTCGCCAACAACTCAGCGCGACGGGCAGCGGTGCGCGCCTCCGCCAGGCTGGCCTGGCCGGGCGCGGCCAGGCCAGCCGTGGCGGTGGCGACGGCAGCGGTGTGTTGACGGGTCGAGACGGCCAAGGCGTGATCAATGGCTATCACCGGCAGTTGTTCATTGGCTTGACGCGCGGCGGCGACATCGAGACGCGCATTGCCCTCGGCAACCACGTCCTCACGGCGTTGCTCACCAGCCGCCAACAATCGTTCGCGGCGTGCAGCAACGGCTTCCTGAAAAGAGCGGTTGGCGTTTTCTCGTTCACGTTTGATCGCGTCCTGCTGCTCATCGATCCATGGGTTATACAGCGTGAGCACCTCATCTCCTTTGCTGACATCCGTACCATCAGGGATGAAGGTCGCCACCCGCCCCCACGAATTGCCCATGGTCATGCGTGTGCGCACGCCGGTAATCACCTCACCGGCAAAGCTGGCGACCTGCTTGGCGGCGTCGGCTGTGGCTGTGGCTGTCGAAGTGGCCTGGACCTGGCCGGCAGCGGGAGCCGGGATGCTGATTGCCGGGGCACCACGCGGTAGCTGCAGTTCCATGCCGCTGCTCAATCCGCGTACCAATACCACGGCACCGGCACGTTGAGCGGATACTTCCAGATAACCTTGGCGGCGTTCATAGACCCAGCTCTTGCTCTCACGCGACACCACCAACCACGGAGCGATGGCCCAGATCCCCGCTGGCGGCCGACTGGTGAGGTGTACGCGTACCGAGGTACGTACGCGCAAGCGCAGCGCATCATCGGCGGTCAATGAGACGCTGACTTCGCGTGCACCCAGATCTTGCGGATTCGCTTGATCCTGTTCATTCCAACCTTGCTCGTTGATGGCAGTGCCCACCGGTTTGCTGCCAACGGCAATGACCAGTCCGGGCATCGGCGGGTTCTGCCCCGGGGCGAATACCTGCACTGTATGTATGGCGCATGCCAACCGCGGGTCGCCATCACTGGTCGCCGCGGTTGTTTCAGACACACTCAACAGAGCGGCTAATTCCTGGGGAATGCGGCCGTTGATGCGTAACGCCGTGGGCTCGGCGATGTATGCCAGCGGACGCTGCAGCCATTCGGTCTTGCGTCCGCGCGCCGTACGTTGATGCAGCAAGACCATGCCGATGGTGGTGACGCGCAAGGTTTTCGCCATCTCATCGCCGACGATGACCAGCAACTCACCACCTTGAACGATGACTTCTTTTTCCTCGCTGGGCCAACTTTCGCCGGCGATACGATTGCTGACATAGCCGAGCATCGCCAAAGCGGGGTCACCGGATCCTGACAGACGTACCAGGGCCCCGTCCCAGTCGCTGTCGGCACCCAGGCCGAGTGTGACCAGGTAGTGCCCATCCGGCAGACGACAGCGCCAGGTGGCTTGTTCGCGCACGAGAATCCAGGTGCGATCAGCACCTTGAACAAGCCGCTCGTGCACATCGCGGTCCCAACCCCAGCCACGTTCTGGCGTGTAGATCTCACCATGATCCACCCGCAGCAGCGGCGAGATGGGGCTAGCTGACGTCGATGCCAATGCCACTGCTGAGGAAGGTGCAAAATTCCAGCGTGTTGCTGTCGCCAGATCGCTACCGACAGGACGTATAGCGATCCATGACCAGGGCGTGTGGTCATGGCTATCACGCAGCGCTTCGTGCGCGGCCTTGGTACGCATATCGCGTTCACCGGCCAAAGAAATTTCCTGCGCACTGCGGCGGGTCTTGTTCTCAAGCAGGCGTCCGGCAAAGCCCAGGGCCGGATCGGCGTATTCGCTGCCATCCACCCGCCGTTGCAGGCCGAGCTGACCCATGAGGGTGATCTCCTGCAAGCGCAGCCGTTCCCGCTCGATGCTTCGATCATGCGTTTCTTCGATGCGCCAGGCGGCTTCGGCGCGCGCCTGATTGAGCCGCGCCACGGCTACGGCTTGCTCAATGGCGGCGACGGCTTGCACGGTAGCGTCGCCAGCGGCGGCCTGCACGCGCAGACGACGTGCAGCCCGTTCCGTCGTTGCCACCTCGGCCGTCGCTAAGTCGGCGTGCGCCCGAGCCAGGGCGATGGTGCCTACCGCATCGCTGCCCAAGGCGGCGATCTGCGCCCGCACCGTCGCCAATTGCGCGCGCGCTTGGCCACTTTGATCCTCCAATGCCGCTTGGGTCTGATCGAGGCGCAACAGCTCAAGCCGGTATTTGGCTTCAGCACCGGCGGCCTCGGCCTGCTTCTGCGGCACATCACGCTCGAGCACCGCCGCATCGAAGACGGCGATGCGCTCTCCTGGTACCGCCGCCCGGCCGTTTTCACCACACCAGGTGATGATCAATTTCTCAGCCTGCGGAAAAATGTTTTGCAGGCGACCGCGATCAGCTTCGACAAAACCCGGGAAATCGGCTTCGATCATTGCCGAACGCGTTGGCACCACGTAGCCATCAGCAGCCGATAGCCCGGCCGCCATCATCCCAATGAACAGCCTGGCGACAGTCCCCATGCGGTTATTCAACATAAGCGGTCATCCCTGGCAGGACACGTTCGGCCTGCTCGTGGGGCACCAGGAAACGTACGGACAGATTGAACACCTGTTCGTCAACAGCCGTCGACGAACCACCGGCGTCAGCTTCTTCACGCGCGGCCGTGGAGGTGCCATACCAGGTGCCAACCACTTGTACGCTGGCGGGAAAACTACCCACACCCGGCACCGTCACCTGCACCCCATCGCCGGTATGCCAGGTGCCAGCCAGATGCGCCGGCGCCTCAACGTTGAGCTTGAGTGCGATCGGCGCCCCGGCGGCAACATCGGGGACCATGCGAAAAGGCTCATTCGACCAAACCCCGTCACCTGAGCGAAAAGGCATGGCGTTGCGATGAAACAACCGCCCTGACACCGGCGCATAGACGTTTTCATCAACCAGCTCACGCATATCGTGTTCGCGCTCGACTGCGCTGCGCGCAAACGTTCTTTCCGCGTAGTCGAATTTCTGGCCGTGCACGGTTCGCGCCACGAACCACGCACTGCGCGCATCGTCCGCCTTTGCCAGGGCTTCTACCAAGGTCGACGCTGCCGCTAAACGCGACAAGACATCGGGATTCCGTGCCGCCGCTGCCGCCAGCGTGGTGCGCTTGGCTTGCTGGCGGGCCCGCGCGTCGGCCAGCACCACGTCAGCGAGCGCATTGCGTGAGAGACTAACGGCAACGCGCGGATCGCTGGCGGCTTGCGCTTGCGCCTGCGCCTGATCGGCCGTCGCCAACGCCGCCGCGCGCGCGACTTCTGCTTCTTCGAAACGCTTTGACGCGTCATCAAGGCCGGTGGCCTGCCACGCCAGGCGGGCAGTGCGCAAATCGAGATCAGCGTCGCGCCATACCTTGACTGCCTGCGCCAACGCCTGATCCGCACGCAGCCGCTCAGCCGCCCGTTCAGCCTCAGCCCGCAGCCCCTTTTCCTCGGCTTCCCAGCGCATGCGCTGGGGGTCCATCCACGATGCGCTCTTGGCCAAGCGGGCTACGCATTGTCCGGCAATCACCCGGGTGCCATCGGGCACCACCTCGACGATATCCCAAAATCCCGAACTGAGACGCACCGGCACGACATCGGTAGGTTCGACCAAGCCGGTCAGGCGCCGCGCCCGGACCGTTACCGTATCGTGTTGGGTATCGGCAAATGCCAGTACCTGCTCCCCAGCAGCCAGGCCGTCGGTGATCACGAATGTACTGCCAGTTTCCACACCGCGTACGACCTGCAGCTTGCCATCCGGCCGGCGGATCTGCGGTTCACGCGGGTCGACCGTGACATGCACCGCCCAGGTCGGCAAAGATGCACCATGTACCGGCCGCAGCAGATCGCAGACGACCGCCATGCCCGGTTTCAATTGCTGTTGCAAGTGGAGGACATCAGCAGCAGCGTCGTCAAGACGGACGACGGCGAGAAACGCGCGGGCGCTACCGTTCTTTTTTTCCGGTGCGGCAGCGATGGATACGACCCGGCCGGGAATCTTCCGGTCGCCCAGAGCCGGCACGGTCAATTCGGCACGCCCAAAGTCAGGGTTGTCCGCCGTCCATACCGTTGCCAGATCGCGTAAGGCTTCGGGGATGCGGACATAGGCCATCATGGCCTGATCTTCAAGGATGAACAAACATGGCGTGGTTGGTAATTTCGCGCCGTTCTTGACGTTGCCGTCGCGTAAGCGCACCGTGCCGGCAGTATGCGAACGCAACACCGGATCGGCGACAAAAGCCTGCCGCGTCGCCAATTCCGTGCTGACGCGCCGTTGATCACCACCGCCTATGGCCAGTTCTTGTTCGACCAATTGACTCAAAATGGTGATGCGCGCATCAATGCCGCTGACTACGTCCAGTTCCCGACGCGAGCGTTCGCAGGCCAGTTCCAGCTGCTGCCTGAAAACCGCTTTTGCACCATCATCCCATTCACGGCTGGCGCGTTCGGCGGCAGCCGCCTGAAAACGCGCCTGATCGCGAGCGATGCGGGCCTGTACGACATCGACGTTCGGCACCCGGCCACGCGCAGCGAGCCCTTCAACCGCACTGAGGGTATGTTCAGCGCGCACGAGGATGGTGCCCGCCTCCTGCGCTTGCATCTGCGCCAAGCGCCGGTCACTTTCCTCATCCTGGTGGTCTGATTCGAGTCGAGCACTGCGGATGTCTTTGTCTGCACGTACTTCGCTGGCTTGCACCTGCAACTCGGCCAGCTCACGTTCGCGGTCAAGCCGTTGCCGTTTGGTGTCCGCCTCGATCTGCATCAACTCGGCTTTTTGCCCGACAATCCATTGCTGCACCATGGTCGTATCATGACGCACCAGGACATCGCCGTCGACAACCCGGGAACCGTCACTGACGACCTGCGCAAAAGGCATCCAGTTGAGCGCCGGACCATACGCCACCGGTGCACGGTTATCGACCCATCCCAGCATATGCAGCGACAACTCGCCATCGACGGCTTGAGCCGTCACCAGGCGCTGGGGATTGGCCACCACCTCCACCTGCTCACCGCAGCCGGTGAGAACAAAAGCCGCACTGGCTAGCCAGCGCCATCCATTCACGGGGCACCTGGTGCCGCGGGCGCACCGGTACGCGGTAGAGGGCCTGCCTCAGGCGCGTCCACGCGCACCGGTGTTGGTGTCATCGGCGTGATCGCGCGGTAGCTGGCATCGGTGGTGACCACGGCGATGCGCGCATCCAGCAAACTGATTTCCGCATCGCTCAATGACTGCTTCGCACGTGTGACTTCCAGATTATCGACGGCCCCGGTCTCGTAACGGCGCAGGGTCGCATCCAAGCGTGTACGTTCGATGCCCAAGCGTTGTTCGGCCAAGCCCAGCAGACGCCGGTTCTGTTCAATGCGTCGACCGGTGTTGCGCAGCGACTGCTCCAGATCATCGCGCAGACTCGTCACCTGCCGTTCTTGATCCTGGATCTGCAGGGTCAGCTGATCAAAGCGTGCGCGTTCTGCTCGCCAGCCATCGAGCGGCATGGTGTAGGTCAAAGACAGGGCCACCAAATTATCGACGCCGTCGGTGCCGTTGAAGGTGCGGGCCCCTTGCGCTGCCCGTTCGACGCTGACCCCAGCTGTGACCTGCGGCATCAACTGGTCACGTTGAATGCGCAAATTGATCGCCAGCAGTTCTACCTGTTTGGCGGCTTCGCCGAGCGTTTCATGATTGCTCAAGGTGGCCAATACATCGGCATCGACATCGCGCACCGGGATAGCGGCTACGCGTGCCGCATCGATGACTTCCGGGGCGATTACCAAAGCCGTGGCAATCGGGCGATCCAGCAAGCTGTTGAATGCCTCACGCGCTTGTTCGAGCTGTGTACGATCAGCGAGCAGATCGGCCTCACTCTGATTGAGATCCAACTCCGCATACAGGCCATCTAACGGCGAGGCGAAGCCGTGGGCGATGCGGTCTTGCACAGTGGCCAAGAAATCGCGGGCGTCGGTGCGCCGACGCAGACGCACCGCTACTCGCGTGTCGGAACGCTGCACGGCGAAAAACGCCTCGGTGACTTGCCGCTCAAGCTGGCGGCCGGCCAACACCAGATTGTTCGCCGCCGTGTAGATGGCGATGTCGGCTTGCGTGATCGGCAGGCGTTGTGCCACATGCTCAGCGATGTTGAACAACTTGCGGCTGATCAGCACACCGGCTGCGGTGCCGTATTGATCGGTGCCATCGAAACGTTGCGACTGCCCATAGCCGAAACGCATGTACGGCTCGATCTCGAAACCGAGCGCCTTGCTGGTCAGGGCCACGCGACCGGCACCGGTATCGCCGTCGCGGTTGGTGGCTAGATACGAAGTGGTCAGGGTCGGTGAAAACACCGTCGTTGCCGCGATGTTGCGTCCAAGACGCGCCTGCAGCAATGCACTGCGCGAGGAGCGTAATGAACGATTGGTGGTCAAGGCACGGGTGATCGCATCCGCTAGACTTATGGCTCCCGGATCGGCCGCCAACAGTGATGACAATGGTGTGACAGGCGCAACTTCCGCTACGGTTGCGGGCACCGGCTGAGGCACCTCTTCGGCCGTGGTTGAGGTGGCGAAAGCGCCGAAAGCAGCGAATGACGCCACAATAAATAGATACGGAATGAAAGGCACCAAGATCAGTATTCTAAAGGCATAATGGGCATCGCAATCAACGGCCTGATGAAGTGCTCAAGCTCATACTTCAGCGGCGCGTCGACGTTGAGTTGGCCCGCGGCGCGCGCATCGCCGAGGTCCCGCGAAAGCGTCCTGGCGTGGTTGCTGTCACTTGGCGAAATTGACGCGAGAAATAATAAACATCGCAAAATCCCAAGACTGCGGCGACTTGCCCTGGCGTATTGCCGGCAGTCAACATGGCTTTGGCACGCTCGATCCGCCGCTCCAAGCGATAGCGGGCCGGTGACGTCTGCACCTCGGCGGTGAATGATTTACGAAAAGTATCGTAGGTGAATCCGCAACTGCGAGCCAGGGCCTGCAGATTAAGCGGACGCGCCAAGTCCGCGTCCAAAGCGGCACAGGCGGTCGCCAACCACGCCGGAACATGCGCGGCGCCAGCGACATTCGCTTCGGCCAGCAGGGTGATCAACAGATGCGTCTCGGCGGCAAGCCGTGCCTCCATGGCCATGGCCACCGCCGCTGGCCGTGACTGCTGCGCAGCGGTCAGCCGCGCTGTAACCAAGGCGTCAAAACGGCGGATCAAGGCCGTATCCACACCGGGATGCCAGAGGGTCTGCTGGGCATCGATGAGCCCCGTTGCCTGCAGACCAGTGAACACCGCGCCACTGCACATGAGCCAATATTCATCCCACTGACCCGGCACGGTGGGCCCGTACGCATGTTCGATGCCCGGCAATAAAATCAGCACGTCGCCAGCGCGCACCGGCTGCGCTGTGCCGCCAGCCTGCGCAAACCAGCCACTACCGGCAACCACATACACCAGCGCCAGATCATTGAGCGTGCGGCGCTGGCAGCGGTGGCGTTGGTGACGAATTTCACCGGCGCCGACCAGCGCCGCATGGCACAAACTCGGTGCGTGCTGGTAATAACGACCGCGGTCAAATGCCACCGGGGTTTTTTTTCCTGTATTCATAAGAAAAGTCTCATGAAAAGAGCCTCCGGAAAAGAGTTTCATGAAAGAGCCTCAAAATCTCATTTTACACAAAGTAAATACCAGTAACTCCATTTTTTACAGACTATAGCGATTATGCTCAGATCAAATCATCTAGGAGATCAGGCCATGTCGACGCCATTACCATCGCCCAGCGTGCGCTTCCTCGACCAAGATATGAATTATGGAGCGGGTGAGGAGCTGACCGAATTACGCGATGCCAATGCCCTGCTGGCAAATGCTGTGGCGTTGCGCGCGCGCTTTGCCGAAGATGGCTACCTGCTCATCCGCGGTCTGCACCCGCGTCAAGCAGTCCTTGAAGTGCGCCAGCAGATGTTGGCCATTCTCGACGCCGATGAGCGGATCGACCGCACCCACGCGCTGACTGAAGGCTGGATCAAGCCTGGAAAAAAGGCCTCCACGCACGGTGGCATTGGCGCCGCCAGCGGCTTCCGGCCGGTGGTTGAAGGCGCTCACATCATGGATTTCTTCAGGCACTTCCTGGGCGGTTCACCGATGACCTTCGATTTCAAATGGACCCGTGAAGTCAATACCGGTGAGGCTACTGGCGCCCACCTCGACAGCGTTTATATGGGGCGGGGGACGATGAATCTTTTAACCTGCTGGACGCCGTGGGGCGACGTAACTCCAAGCGACGGAACCTTGGCCATCCTGGTTGGCAGTCATCGCCTGCCGGGCTGGGAAAAAGTCCATCTCACATATGGTAAGATGGATGTGGACCGGGATCACGTTGCCGGCTGGTTTTCCTCAGACCCGCGCCATCTCGCCAGCACGTATGGTGGCCACTGGGCGACCACCAGCTTCAACGCCGGCGACGTGCTGATCTTCGGCATGCGCACCATCCATGCCTCGACCACCAACGTCAGTCCACGCTTCCGCCTGAGTTCTGACACCCGCTATCAGTTGGCGAGCGATCCCATCGACGACAGGTGGATTGCCAAGGCCGGCAAACCGCCCGTCGGACATTATAGCTGGCACAGCCAAGCCAATGTACCAATGGCGGAAAAACTGAAGGAATGGGGATTGGCGGTAGGTTAGACATGAAAAAAACCCTGGGAAATCCCAGGGGTTTTTTATGCATCATCTTACGTCACCGAGGTGACGAGAACTCAGACGGTGATGCGCACGAAGCCGGTCAGCGTGACGCCGACGCGCTGTGCGTATTTCTCGACTGACTCGCCCTTTTCGGCATCGAGCAGCATCTCTTGTTCAAGCAGCACGTTCTCTTTGTAGAAACGGCCGAGCTTGCCTTCAACGATCTTCGGACGCATCGCTTCCGGCTTGGCGAGCACGTCAGCCATGCCCGAGAGGATTTCGCGTTCCTTGGCGACGACCGCTGGATCGACCTGATCGCGGCTCAACGATACCGGCACCGGCGTGACCGAGGCCACGTGCAGGGCGACCTGCTTGAGCTTGTTGTCGGCGTTGTTGGTGCCGGCGACCAGGGTGGCGATGCGACCGCCGTGGCTGTAGCCGACGACCGCAGTGCCGGTCAGGCGCGAGACCTGGACCAGGACGATGTTTTCGCGGATCTTGTTGACCAGCTCAGTGACCACGTCGTCGATGGTGATGCCATCGACGGTCTTGGTTTTGAGCGCTTCGACGGTTTCGGCGCCCGTGTCGAGGGCGACCTGGGCGATCTTATTGGCGGCGGCCTTGAAGTCGTCGCTGAGGGCGACGAAGTCGGTCTGGCAGCCGAGCAGCACGAGCACGCCGGCGCCGTCTTTGACGGCCATGCCGACGAAGCCGTTGGGGGTTTCGCGACCGGCGAACTTGCCAACAGCGGCGTGGCCCTGCTTGCGCAGGAACTCGATGGCCGCGGCTTTGTCGCCGCCGCTCTTCTCGAGGGCTTCCTTGCACTTCATCATTGGCAGGTTGGTGGACTCACGCAGCTCCATGACGAGCTTGGCACTGATAGCAGCCATAATGGATTCCAATATCTAAAAGGAGAAGGTTAGGAAAAAAACGAGCCTCGAAGATACCTTCGAGGCTCGCACGCGGTCAACAGCGGCTTACTTCGAGGCGACGGCTTCGTCGGCTTTCGGTGAGACGGTGATGCCTTCGCTGCGGCCCTTGTTGATGCCGTCGACCAGGACCTTGAGCACGACCTGGATCGAGCGGATGCCGTCGTCATTGCCAGGGATCGGCAGATTGACCAGGGCTGGATCGGTGTCCGAGTCGACCAGGCCGATGACCTGGATGCCCATGCGCATGGCTTCTTTGATGGCGGTGATTTCGTGCTTGGGGTCAACCACGAAAATCGCTTCTGGCAGCTTCGACATGGCGCGGACGCCTTCGAGATTGCGCAGGATGCGACGGCGTTCACGGGCGTCACGCGCCTGGACCTTCTTCGATTCGCGCATGTATTCTGGGCGGGCCATCTGCGATTCGATGCCATCTAAGCGGCGGATCGACGAGCGGACGGTTTCGAAGTTGGTCAGGGTGCCGCCGAGCCAACGCTCAGCGACGAACGGCATGCCAACGGCGCGAGCCGATTCACGGACGACGTCCTTGGCCTGGCGCTTGGTGCCGACGAACAAGATGGTCTTGTTGGCCTTGGCCAGCTTGGCGGCGTAGTAGTACGCCTGGATCAGGCCCTTGGCGGTCGCCTTGATGTCGATGATGTGGATGCCGCCGCGCTTGCCGTAGATATTCGGCTCGTTGCGGGGATGCCACAGCGAAGCGTTGGTGCCGAAATGGACGCCGGCTTCGAGAAGGTCTTTAAGAGTGGTGATCGCCATGGTGGCCTACTGCTTTCGTCCTGCTCGTCCTCTGCACGGGCGAGCGGGAATCGAGATCGCGCAATTAAGACCGCTGGACCGGCGCAATCCCGAAGGACGGACACCAGCGGCTCACCGCCACGGGGGCGATAAGGAAAGGACCGGCACGTTAGTGAATAAGCGTCACTGTCAAGTTCTGGCGTTCACGGCCATGCACAGCCGGAAGTCGGCATGGTCGGTGCGTTTATCCGCCAGGAGCACCCGCATGGGCCTCAATATCTCTGACCATCGTCGTAATATGTTGCAACGCACCTCGCTGCTGTGGGGAGAGTCGACAGCCTTGCTGCTTCTAGTCGGGCTGACGGCAGGCTGCGCCGACCGTCGCCGAGAACCGTTGCCGCCAGCGGCGGCGGTGAATGAAGCCGTTGTCAAACCAACACCCACCTTGAGTCCGCCGGCTGGTGAAGTCACTGCCACCGAGTCTGCCGAGGGGCACACCTTTCTGCAGCTGACGCCGATGCCCGAGCTCAAGGAAGGCGACGTCATCCGCGTCATGGCCGACGGGCGCGTTGTTGCTACGGCATTAATCACCAAAGCCGACTCGAACAGCGCCAGCGCCCTGGTCACCGGTCTGTCTGATCGCACCAGGCCAGTAGGCACCGGTGATCGAGCGACGCGCCTCCTACCTACCGAGCTGCTGCCGACCCCCGGCACGCCGGCACCTGTGGCGGTAGCTGTTCCTGTGGCGGTAGCGGGTCCTGTGGCGGTAGCGGGTCCTGTGGCGGTAGCTGTTCCTGTGGCGGCAGTTGCAACAGCTGCGGCCACAACTGCCTCGATCATTCCCTCTACCGCTGAAACAAAAACTGAAGTAACCCCTGAAGTAGCCCCTGAAGCAGCCTCTGAAGCAACCAGGTACGTCGTCGCGGAAACCACTATCCCTGAACACGCCACGCCGGCGCACACAGCCGATGCTGCCCAGCCAATGGCCGTCCATTCAGCGGTCACTCACTCGACCGAAAAAACCACCACGCCGGTCGTGGTCGAGACAGCCGCGGCCATGGTCAGTGAACCACCCGCGACGGTCCCTGCCTTGAATCCGGAAATGCGTGCCCGGCTTTCTGCCGAGCGCGCTTATTTCGATCTTGCCACGCGCATCCTGCGTTTGCCGGCGGCTGGCCCGGAACTGCATGAACTGCAAGAGCGCCTGCGCGATGAGCTGGCCCAGGTGGAGCTGCTGCCATGAGCGCCCGCCGGCTGCCGTGGCTGCCGTGTGTGCTGCTGACCTTGGCGGGCTGTGAAAGCCGCGAGCCCATCGATGTCGCTCCGACGGCGACGACCGCCGCGGAAACAGCTAGTGGAATGCACGCTGAACCAGCAGCCCTACCGGCTGCGGCCAGCGATGCCAAGCTGCAAGCGATGATCGAAGAGCTCGACCGCAAGATCGCCAGCCTGGAAAAGAAAATCGCCACCCCCGCGATCCCCCAGGCCAATGGCACCGGCGCCTATTCACGCGGTACCACCTTGCGCGTCGCCGGCGACAACAGCGGCGAGTCGCTGCTCGAAAAATTGCGCCGCCTGGAAAGCGAGCTGACCGCGGCTTCAGCGAATGTGACCGTTAAAAACCAGACCATCGCTTATCTCAACCAGCAACGCGATGCGGCCATCGCCACCAGCCGCGAGGCCCGCGAACGCGCCGACTACCTGTCGCACAGCAGCGAGAGCCTGGTGGCGGCGCAACAGACCTTGAGCGAACGCCAAGAACAGATCAGCGTGCTCAATGCGCAATTGGCAGCCGGTGAGCTGCAACGTCTACGCGCCGAGCGCCACTGGTATCAACTCGCCAGTGAGATTTTACGCCTATCGCCTGATGATGCCCGTGATCTGCCCGGGGTGCAGTCACGCATCCGTCAAGCCACCCGCGAAGTGCGCGATGACACGCCAGGAAAACCATGAACTCCCGTCGTCTGCGCCACGCCATCCTCAGTCTGCCACTGTTGTTGAGCAGCCTCTTGTTCATGAATGGATGCATGCGTCCGCCGCCGCCAGCGAGCATTTCGGCGCAGACCAGCGTCGCCGCCAATGAACCGATGCGTATCGCCGTGCTACCGTTTGTTCTCGCCGATGGGGTCGGTCGCTCAGCGCACGCCCTCGACGAGGCCTTTCCCGCTGCCCTGCGCACCTTGGGCCGCCATGAGGTGATCGGCGTGCCGATGGAAAAAGCCCGTCTCTTATTGCCGCCCGAAGCGATCGAGCGATCGGTGATCACCGCCGCTGACCTGCTGCGCCTACGTGACGCCCTGCAAGTCGATGCGGTGGTCATTGGCCGGGTTGATCAATTCAAGGGCTTCGACCCCCTGGCCATCGGCGCCACCGCCCATCTGGTCGCCGTCACCGACGGAGCGGTGCTGTGGAGCGCCACCGCCGAACTCGATGCCAGCCGCGCCGACGTGCAGGATGATGTCCAATGGTGGCACGATCACGGCAATGGCAGCGGCAATGCGTCCCTCGCCGGTTGGCGCCTGACCTTGTCAAGTCCTTCGGCGTTTTCACGGTATGTCGCTGATCGTTTGGTTGAGACGATTCCCATGGTCAACCCGGTGAGTCCCGCGAACACCGCCACCAGCAACGGCACGACGGCCACCGCCGCGCCGCAATAATCAACACTGACACTCACCCAGACTTCATCGGACCTTCACATCCCGGGCAACACTCCTGGCCATCCCAACGGCCACCGAGCCACTGCTACCACCCGGAGAATCGTCGTGAAGCACACCGTCCCTACTCTCACCGCCCTTGCCCTGATGGGCGCTATTCCGGCCTTTGGTGCATCCATCGCTGACGACCTGACGATCAAGCCCAAGGCTCAGATCCAGGCCCGTATGCAACTTGGTGCGGCTGGCACGGGCGTGACCGGTGAAGAATACAACATCTACTCCGGCGCCCTCGGCCAGAACGACGTCATGCGCCTGAGCCTGCGCCGCGCGCGCTTCGGCGCCTCGGCCAAGAACACCACCGGCTGGGATGCAGAATTCCTCGTCCGTGCCGGTGAACGTGCCGATGCCGGCACCGCTGCCACCGCCAATCAACCGGTGACCATGTACTACGCCTACATCGGCAAGGCCTTCAAGACCGATGCACTCGAACACCGCGTGCACCTCGGCCTCGACAAGCCGTTCAACGGCGAGAGCTCGATCTCCAGCAGCACCTACATGTTCCCCAATGACCGTGCGGTTGCCAACTTGATTGAATACCGAGGGCCGGAAGTTGGCTACACCCTCAAACAAGATTTGTTCAAGTTCGGTTTCGATATCGGCAATGGCGGCAACTGGTCGAACTTCAGCCAAAACGGCCTGGCTAACAACGCTGGCACCGCTGGTGGCATCTATGGCCCTTCCGCTCAGGGCGCGAACACCTCGACCGATACCAAGCCGGGCACGTTCTTCTCAGGACGCATCGAGTTCTCGCCTGGCGCAGAATTCATGCCGACCAAGAAATCCGAGTCGTTTGCCGGCGCCGAAGGGCGTCACATCGTCTTTGGTCTCGATGTGCAAAGCGACCAGAAGGATCAGGTCAACACCACCGCCGCCGCGCCGAGCCGTTCGGTGCGTCAATCCACGACCATGTACGGCCCGGATGCCTTGGTGCACTTCAATGGCCTCTCGGCCATCGCCGACTACCGCTTCGTCGAAACCAAGCAGTCGGTTGATGGCGGCACCCCCGCCACCAACACCCCTGCCGACCATGCCACCGGCTATGCCTACGACCTGCGTTTCGGCTATGCCATTCCCATGGAATCGGGCCTGGTGCTCGAACCCGCCATCGGTTACGGCGTGGTCAATCTCAACAAGAACCTCGAAGAAGGTGCGATCAGCAAGTACAAGAATGGCGAATGGCAGGCTGGTCAGGTTTCCGGCAAGCAGTTCGAGCTGGGTGTGAACCTGTACTGGAATGGCCATGCCAACAAGACCCAGATCGCCTACACCAACTGGAAGGGCGAAGAAAATGCCGTGGTCAATGGCGAAAGCCCTGACGCCCACATTTTCACCATCCAACAGCAGGTGACGTTTTGAGTTCGACCTGACACCACACACGTCAGCGAGACCGTCCCTGGCTTCCAGGGACGGTTGTTTTTTATGATTTCCAACGAGGTTTCCCGCATGTCTATTCGTATGGTTGCCGTGGTCGCTTTGCTTGCTTCGCATCTGGGCTTGATGACCAGCTGTGTTGCATCACGCGATGCGGCTTCACAGCCCACCGCCAATGGCCTGATCATCACCCATGATGGGCGCACGGTGGCGGATACCGCTGAGGTCGCGCGTGATGAAATGCTCTACATCCTGAAAAAGCACACCAGCGAGGCCGCCGGAGCGGGCTGGAAAGCAAACGTCGAGATTGCCGAACTGCCGCAATTCGAAGTCGTGCGTGCTGAAGAATGGGGGTGGAAGCATATCACCATCACCCTGACCCTGGTACCCGCGGCAACCGACCTGCGCCCCAGTGAAGGCGTCGACCGCGCCACCGACGCAGCGCATCAGGCCGTCCAGTTCCGCGTCCGCAACCACGTCGACATCACGGTCACCACTACCTTGCTCACGGCCGGTGCACCAGCTCCGGGCTCGACGCATTATACCGCCGTCGCCGGCGATACCTTGGCGGGCATCAGCACCGCTTTTTACGGTAGCAGCCAACACTGGCGGCTGATCGCTGACGCCAATCTCGGCGTGGAAGTTGCACCAGGGGTTGAGCTGATCATTCCGCCCAAACCATAAATGCTTGATGCGTGCGTATTCACGACATCGAGGCCGGCGGCCAATGGCATTCGCGTAGCCAATGCGACACGAAAAATACCGCGCATTTTGAAAGAATAACCTTGACACGCGGTGGCGGTTTTTTTTCGGGGCCTCATGAGCCTCTTTCATCT